>NZ_JALHLX010000129.1 GCF_022844385.1 Hydrogenophaga sp.
GCCCATCAGGTACTCCCGCAGCACGGGTCCAAGTGCGGCCCTGCCGTCACCACGACGCGAGAACGGGGTTCGGCCCGATCCCTTCAGGGCGATGTCACGGCGCCGGCCGTGGCGGTCGACGAGTTCGCCCAGCAGCAGGGCGCGGCCATCGCCGAGTTGCGGCGAGAAGCCGCCGAACTGGTGCCCGGCATAAGCCTGCGCCAATGGCTGCGCCAGAGCCGGCACGGCATTACCGGCGAGCATAGCGAGGCCGGCGGCCGAGGACATTTCGTCGGCGTCCAGACCGAGCTCTTCAGCCAGGTTGCGGTTAAGCCGCAGCAGCCGAGGCGCTGGCGAGCCGGCTGGGCTCGACCTCGCATACATGCCCTCGAGATCACGCGCGTAGCTGTTGTCGAACGGCATGTACAGCGCTGCTCGGGACGCCGGGTCGGCGGGCGGATCGTGCGGGGCGGTCACGTTAGCTTGCATTTCATGCTCCAGGTTCTGGGGGTATTCGGCAGGCGGCGTCACATGGCCTGAGGCAGTTCGTCGGCGCCGCCGAAGGTCCCCAACAGGTGCTCGGTATCGAGGCGGAAGTCGCTGTGAATGACCTCCCCCAGCGGATCGATGACGATGAACCACGGTGTGCCGCGCGTCTCGAAATCCGCCATCAGGCTCGGATAGCGGTCCACGGCCGGGTCATGCCCGAATGGGATTGACAACCCGTAGCGCTGCTGCGTCTCGCGCAAACGATCGAATGTGTTTATCTCGGCAGACTCGAACACGGTTTGCACCGCGGCGAAGCCGAAGCCCTGACCGAACAGCGCTTCAACCAGCGCTTTTAGAGTCGGAAATCCGTGGCTATGACAACCCGGGCACCCGTGCTGGAAGCAAAAAATAACCTTGAACTCGTCTCCGAGATCGGCCAGCTCGAGCGGCCAGCTCGGGTTCCCGTGCGCATCGATCCACTGCGGAACTCGCAACTGCGGGGCATTCACAGGATCTTGGTCGTTCGTCATGAAATCTTTGTGTGAGAGTACTGTCCGGGACCGCGCACTGGCTGACCAGGGGCAGCCCTCAAGCGCCTGTGGCCACCCGCCTGGGGAGCTTCCATTGCGGGCGTGGAAAGTGGCAGGTGTAACCATTCGGACGACGTTGCAGATAGTCCTGGTGCTCCGGCTCGGCCTGCCAGAAGGGGCCGGCGGGTTTGACTTCGGTGACCACCTTGCCCGGCCACAGGCCCGAGGCGTCGACGTCGGCAATCGTTTCCAGCGCGATCTGCCGCTGCTCTGGCGTAGTGAAGTAGATGCCGGAACGGTAAGACCACCCGCTTTCGTTGCCCGGCGGGCTGGGCGTGCTGGGATCGTGAATCTGGAAGAAAAATTCCAGCACCTCGCGATAACTGATGAACGCCGGATCGAATACCACTTCGAGCGCCTCGGCATGCGTGCCGTGATTGCGGTAAGTGGCATTGGCAACGTCGCCGCCGCTGTAGCCGACGCGTGTACTCGCGACACCAGGAATCTTGCGTACCAACTCCTGCATGCCCCAGAAGCAACCTCCGGCGAGGATGGCGGTTTCTTTCAAACCCATGTTGCGACTCCTTGTAGTCCGGACCATGCAGTCAAGTTCGCAAGCCGAACTGCGCTTGATCGAATCCGTGCCGCTGCGAGCGACGCGATGGCGTTACCCACAGGAGGCATCCTTTCATTCTTCCTCATGTTGAGCCGAAGGCAAGCGCTACAAGACGCCGGTGCGTCTTGTTAAGTACGCCGTGCGTCCGATTCGGAGTAACGGGTTCGACCATGCAGGGGTGCTCCAGAGGTCAGGACGATGGGTGCTAAAAGTCGGACCATCGGCAGAGCCAGCACCCCTACAGTTTGGTGGTTGTCGAATTCCAATGCGGATGGACCCATAGACAAACAAGTAAGCAGGCGTTTTACTGGCTCCTGAAATTGTTGGAGCTAGGCCAGCGGTGCAGCACTACTTTCCGTGCGGCCGCACTGGGCGCGAATCCAGCACGCCCGGCAAGGGGCGGGCTCCCAAATGGCACAACAGACCAAATGGCAGTGCACTTTTGAGCAAAGAACGTTAGCCTTGGCCTTAAACGACAAACAGGAGCCCTCGATATGGTTACACGCGGATTTAGCGGGCGACGGCCCACGGCAGATATTGCCAACCGATTGCCGCCGGGCCAGTTCAAGACCGACGACTTTCCGGTGCTCTCGAAAGGACCGGTGCCGCGCATCGACTTAGCTGCTTGGCGGTTTACTCTGAGCGACGGCCCGCGGCCATTGAAAAGTTGGAGCTGGAACGAGTTCCTGGCGCTGCCACGCTCCGTCTGGGAGGGTGACATCCACTGTGTGACGACTTGGTCGAAGTTCGACACGCGCTGGGAAGGTGTGACCATCGACGCTCTGCTCGCCGACGCCGGCATTGCGGCCCCGACGCCCTGGCTGCTAGCGCTATCGCTAGACGACTACGATACCAACGTGCCAGTTGCCGATTTGCTAGGCGGTCGCGCCATGGTTGCGACGCACTTCGACGGTCGGCCGTTGGCGCCTGAACACGGCGGCCCGGCACGTTTATTGGTGCCACACCTGTACTTCTGGAAAAGCGCGAAGTGGATTAAGGGGCTCAAGTTCACCGCGCGCGATGAGGCTGGATTCTGGGAGCTGCGCGGATATCACATTTACGGCGATCCTTGGCGGCAGCAACGCTATTCGGACGATTCTTGATGACGTCCAGCGAGCAACAAGGTCCGTGGCGCAACGCGAAGATCGAGCGTATCTCGCAGCTCACGCCGCGCATCAAGAGCTTCTTTCTCGATGTGTCGGAACTGGCATCGCGCCGTGCGGGACAACATATCAGTGTGCGGCTGACCGCGCCCGATGGTTATGTCGCACAACGCAGCTATTCCATTGCATCGGCGCCTCGCGCCGATACCGTCGAAATCATCATCGAGAAGCTCGAAGATGGTGAGGTGTCGCCTTTTTTCCATGACATCGCGGAGGTTGGCGAAAGTATCGAGGTGCGTGGGCCGCTCGGTGGGCATTTCGTCTGGGGACCCGCCGATGGCGGGCCGCTGTTGTTGATTGCGGGCGGTTCGGGAATCGCGCCGTTGATGGCGATGGTGCGCGCGTGGGCCGCGGACCCCACAGAGGAAGTTGCGCCGAAGGCCACCATGGCTGAACCGCGGCCGGTGCCTATGCCCGTGCTGTTGGTCTGCTCCGCACGCACCCCGGCCGATCTCCCTTTCCATGCCGAATTGCTTGAACTCGAAGCAGCTCGGCCCGACTTCACTTTCATCGCAGTGACCACGCGCGAGCCACCACCGCGGCATTCCGACCTGGGGCGTCGGCTTGATGCCGCGGCCATTGCAGACGTGCTTGCTCGCTGGGACCACAAGCCCCGTCATGTTTACGTATGCGGCGCCAATCGGTTCGTCGAAGCCGTTGCTAACGGATTGGTCGATGCCGGGATACCTGCAGCCCACATAAAAACTGAGCGGTACGGCGGTGCATAAACTTCGGGCTTCTCTCGGCGGCGCGCCATGCGGTCCTGCGTCTGGATTTGATTGGCGTTGGAAGAGACGAGCGCATCCGCTGTGAACGTGGAGCTCGTCAAGTCGGTGAGCGCCGCTCGACTTTTGCTCGCAGCTCCCCGTACTCTTGCTCGCGCCTTTCTGCCTGGGGTGGGTGTCTTGCCGTTCGCGGAACTGTAGTGCGCTGCTTACTTTTCCCGACCGTCTCGCATCCCAGCAGCCCGATTGAACACAAGCCTTCCATCGTGGGACGCTTTTGCATCCACCACGAAGTACCCGTGCCGCTCGAACTGAAACCCCGCACCGCCAACCTTTGCTACAGCCAATGACGGCTCCGCGAAGCCCGCGCATGTCACTAGGCTCTCCTTGTTCAGCTCATCCAGTAACTCACCGCTGCCCGGCTGCGCCGTGGCAAACAGCCGTTCATACAAGCGCACCTCGACCGGCACCGCATCGGCTGCAGCGACCCAGGTAATGTTGCCCTTCACCTTCACCGCATCGGCGCCTGGCGTACCGCTTTTTGTATCGGGGATCAGCGTGGCCTGCACTTCGACAAGCTTGCCTTCGGCGTCACGCGTGGCGCCCGTGCATATGATGGTGTGGCCGTATTTCAGACGCACTTTGTTGCCTGGGAACAGTCGGAAGAAGCCCTTTGGCTGCACATCTTCGTAGTCGGTGCGTTCGATCCACACCTCGCGGCCGATCTTGAAGCGGCGCATGCCGCCTTCGGGGTCGCGCGGGTTTAAGGGGGCGGTGCAGTCGTCCAGTGAGGCGTCGCTGCCCATCAGCTCGGCCCAGTCGGTGATGACGAGCTTGACCGGGTCGAGCACGGCCATCGCGCGCGTGGCAATGGGGTCTAGCGTGTCGCGAAGGGCCGCTTCGAGGCTCGAGTAGTCGATCCAGCCGCCGGACTTGGTCACGCCGCTGCGTTCGCAGAAGAGCTTGAGCGCTTCGGGCGTGTAGCCGCGTCGGCGAAGGCCTGCGATGGTGGGCATGCGGGGGTCGTCCCAGCCATCGACGTGCCCGTCTTCGACCAGCTGGCGCAGCTTGCGCTTGCTGGTGATCACGTGCGTCACATTAAGCCGCGCGAATTCATACTGGCGCGGATGCGGGCTGGCGAGCAAGCCACCTTCTGCCAAACTGGCGAGCAGCCAGTCGTAGAACGGTCTTTGGTCTTCGAACTCCAACGTGGCGATCGAATGGGTGATCTGCTCCAACGCATCCTCGATCGGATGTGCATAGGTGTACATCGGGTAGATGCACCACTTGTCACCGGTGTTGTGGTGCGTGGCCCGGCGGATGCGGTAGAGCGCGGGGTCGCGCAGGTTGATATTGGGGTTGGCCATATCAATCTTCGCGCGGAGGATGGCGGCACCGTCTTCGAGCTCGCCGTCTCGCATCTGGCGGAAGCGCGTCAGGTTCTCGTCGGGGCTGCGGGTACGGAACGGGCTGTCAGTTCCGTGCGTGTTGAAGTCCCCGCGCGCTGCGCGTATCTGGCCGGGCGTCTGCTCGTCCACATAGGCGAGCCCAGCGATGACCAAATACTCGGCCGCGCGGTACATGAAGTCAAAGTAGTCACTGGCGAAGTATTCGTGCGGCTGCAGGGTGCCGGGTGCCAGTGCGCTGTCTGCCACGTAGGTTTCGTAGCCTAGCCACTCCACCGCGTCGCGGATGCTATCGACGTATTCCTGTTCTTCTTTTTCGGGGTTCGTGTCATCGAAGCGCAGGTGACACACGCCGCCGTATTCCTTGGCGAGCTCAAAGTTGAGCCAGATACTTTTGGCATGTCCGATATGCAGGTAGCCGTTGGGTTCAGGCGGGAAGCGCGTTCGGACCTTGGCCGGGTCTGGCATGCCTTGCGCATGGTGCTGCGCGTCGCCGGGACTGCCCCCCCATTTGCGCGCGGCATAGACGCCTTTTTCAAGGTCGTCTTCGATGACGTTGCGTAGAAAATTACTTGGCTTGGCAGCATCTTTGTCAACGGAAGAAGTCATCCGTTCATTCTAGGAGTAACGACCACTATGTGGGGCTCGGTCGAGCACTGCTGCGCAGTCTTGCCTCCGAACTTCCAGGTTGGCGTATGAGTAGGTTTCGTGTTTGAATCTTGCAGTCGCGGCCACCTCGACTGCGGTTCAACGTGCGCATTAAATTCGGTGAAACATGACCAGCCTTAAAGTTGAATTCCCCGGGAGCCTCGGCCATTTGCTTGCCGCACGGCTTGATCAACCAAACACTTTGCCAAGAGCGTGGGCTGTCTTCGCACACTGCTTCACGTGCTCAAAAGATTCGAAAGCGGCCGCGTACATTGCGCGTGCGTTGGTCGAGGCCGGGTTCGGTGTCCTTCGCTTCGATTTCACAGGGTTGGGTGGAAGCGGCGGAGATTTCGCAAACACCCATTTCAGTTCAAACGTCGGCGATCTAGTCGCGGCCGCCGACTGGCTGCGAAGTGAGCATGGCGCGCCAGCGCTTCTCATCGGGCATTCGCTTGGGGGCGCAGCTGTTCTGGCGGCTGCGCACCGTATTGCCGATTCGCGTGCGGTGGTGACGCTAGGCGCGCCCTTCGACCCCGCACAAGTAAAGCGCCAGTTTGGTGAAGGCCTGGCTCTCATCGAATCCAACGGCGAGGCCCGTGTCACGCTTGCGGGCCGCGAGTTCACGTTGCGGCGGGAGTTTCTTGACGACGTCGCCGCTCAACCGCAGGCCGAGCGCATCCATTCGTTGCGTCGGCCGCTACTTGTCCTGCACGCGCCCGGTGACACGATCGTTGACGTGGACAACGCACGCAGAATCTTTGAACAGGCGTTGCACCCCAAATCCTTCGTGTCGCTCGACGATGCCGACCATCTGCTCAACAGTCAGAGCGATGCCACCTACGCCGCAGGGCTTATTGCTGCCTGGGCGAAGCGGTATTTGCCTGCTCCCACCCCTTCGGGCGAGATGGCGTCGACAGCTGGAGCGGAGCCGCTGCCAGTCGGCGCTGTGCGAATCAGCAACCTTCCGGGCAACTTTGCCGTCAACGTTGAGGCAGGGCGCCATACGCTGGTGAGTGACGAACCAGTGGGAGTGGGCGGTGACGACCTCGGCTTGGGACCATATGACCTTCTGCTCGGTGCGCTGGGAACTTGCACCGCGATGACTTTGCGCCTTTACGCTCGCCACAAGAAGTGGCCCCTCGAGGACGTCCGCGTCACTTTGAATCACGCCAAGATTCACGCTGCAGACTGCGCGGAATGTGAGACCAAGGAAGGCAAGATCGACCGAATCGAGCGGACGGTGGAACTCGCGGGGCCACTCGACGCGCCGCAACGGGCACGTTTGCTGGAGATCGCCGACAAATGCCCCGTGCACCGTACGCTCAAATCCGAGGTAGAAATCAAGACGCTCCTGTCCTAGGGGCTAGGTTGCCCTGCCGTGGGCCCGCCTGGCGTAGCGACGTGAAGCCATTCGACAGCACGGGATTGCAAGCGCCCATGGTGACGCTTGACATCGTTTAGCGAACTTCGCTCACGCGCAAGCAGTACACAAGAGAAGGCGAACGACTTCTTCTCGGGGCGCCCGTCGACTCCTGGTGAGCCGTACGGACGATGATGATTGTGTTGATGCTGCCAAGCCTTCAGTTTTTCTCTCGCGTCTCGCATTGTTGCGACTTGGTAGAGATTCAGGAACTCATCACGCAACCGACCATTGATTGACTTGATGAGCCCGCTGTCTGGCCGCTATCGACAGTCTGGCTGGATGGCTGGTTGGTCGCTGGTGTGCTGTCACCGCCAGAGAGAGTCAGTTCAAGGAGAGTTTCGCTTCGGACTGTTCAATGGGGGTACGCCACCCGTTTTTCCATCCATCTTTGTATTTGCTCAAAACTCAAACTGAGCACCCAGTAGATGGCCGCCGCCCCCAAGTACAGCGGAAAAGGTTGGAAGGTGGTGGAGATGAGCTCCTTGGTTGCCAGCATCAGTTCGGTTACTGCTATCACCGATACCAGCGAGGTGTCCTTGATGAGGCTGATTAGGCTGTTGGACAGGCTCGGCACCGCGGCCCGGAGTGCCTGCGGCCCCACCACGTAGCGCAGCGTCTGATCGCGGGTCAGGCCCAGGCTGGTGCCTGCCTGCCATTGACCCTGTGTAACGGAGTTGATGGACCCGCGTAGCGTCTCGCTCATATAGGCCGCCACATTCAACGTCAGGGTCAGGATTCCTGCGGTGATCGGCGACAGCTCGATACCGACGCTTGGCAGGCCGTAGTAAAAGATAAAAATCTGCACAAGCAACGGTGTGCCTCGGATGACGCTTACATACACCGCCATCAGGTTGCTCAAACCCCACACCTGCAACACGCGGATGAGCGTGACGAGGCCCGCCAGAGGCAGACCGAAGATCATCGAGGCCACGGCGAACATCAGCGTGTAGCCCGTCCCCTTGAGCAGCATTGGCCAGGCCAGGGCGAACAGTGATGCCAAGTCCATCGCGATCTGGCGCGGGTTAGCGGGCCGCCAGCGGCTTGCTCACGTCGCGTTCGAACCATCGGGTGGAAATCTTCGCGTAGCTGCCGTCGGCCTTCAGTTCCTCCAGTGCCTTGTTGATGGCCTCCTGAAACTTCGGACTGCCTTTGCGGAAGGGGATCGCGTTGCTGTCAGGCTTGCCGATCGGCGCGCCGGCCTTGACTGGCAATTTGGTCTTCTCGCGCAGATAGGGGATCAGCAGGCTGTCGTTGATAGCCGCATCGATGCGACCAGTGGCCAGATCCTGCAAGTACTCAGGGGCACCAGGGTAGGTCCGCACCTCCGCCCCGGCTATGCTCTTTGCCAGCTCCGCATAGTTGCTTCCCTGGCCGACCCCAATCTTCTTTCCCTTCAGGTCCGCAGCAGTTTCCAGCTTGCGCGTCTCATCGGCGCGAACTATCAGTTGCGGGTAGGAAATGACATAAGGCCCGCTAAAGTCAAAGACCTCGCGGCGCTTGTCGGTCGCTGCCACCTGGTTGACTATCACGTCGTACTTGCCTGCTTGCAAGCCGGCAAGGATGCCACTCCACTCGGTGGTGGTGAACTCCGGCTTCACGCCGAGCTTGGCCGCAATAGCCCGACCAATCTCGACATCGAAGCCCGTCAGATTGCCCTTGTCGTCCTTGAAGTTGAACGGTGGGTAGCTGCCCTCGCAGGCAATGCGCAGGGTACCGCGCGCCTTCACTTCGTCAAGCAGTTCAGCGTGGGCGCCGGACACCGAGGCGATGAACAGCGCGGCAGTGAGCCAGGATTTGAGCAGTGTCTTCATGAGTGTTTCCTTGAAAAAATGAACGAATCTTCCCAGCACGGAGCAGGGGGCCAGACGCTAGCCCCCTTGCCGGCTGTTCTCTGCCGATCAACTGCCGCTCATCTATCGATGGTCGATGGCTAACCATACATTCGGGCATATTCGCGGCTGAACTACAAACGCTCACGCACTTCACCTCGAAATCGACCTCACTCAATCTCTTGCCCTTGGAAGAGGTCAAGCATTGCGCATCCATCAAGCGAGGGTACTTCTGGAGCTCAGCGGCGACAGCGGAGTATTCGAATGAAAGTGCAGGTGAAATGCTGAGAGGCTCATCCCGGGCGCTGCTGCCAGTTGCTCAACCATTGGCAGCTGGGTTTGGTTGGCGCATGCGACCGTCACAGCGCTCGTGATGTGTCGCGTGTTTTCGTTCAGGCCAAGGTGTCGAGTATCCGGTCCTAGACGCCCCAACGGCAGCCAATGGTGCGTCGGTGTGACCAGACTGGCTTTAGGCACAGGCAATTCCGAACGGTATAACCGACGCATACATCGACGCAAGGCATTTCGCAGATGCTCGCAGCTGTGGAGTGCATTGGGGTGGGTGGAGGCCTTTTGCTTCAGTGCGGCTGGCATTACTGATTTTGGCATTGCGGCTCGCTAACGTGCACTCAACCTGGACTGCCAGGCAACAAATGCGGACGTTTGGACATGAGTCGACGCCACCACTGTCCTAAAGTGGGTCTCCGACCAAAAGAACGTGCCCATGACTCAGTTACCAAACCAAGACAAGCCGTGCTGGCCGCGATGTGCTTCCCCAGTCCCCGATGGCCAGGTCAAATTCCCCCACCCTTGGCCACCCCAAATTCCCCCAGGCAGGACGGTCGGATTATGACGACTCGGGTGTGATGGCGATGCGTGCAGCGGCCTCCTTGAGG
>NZ_JALHLX010000130.1 GCF_022844385.1 Hydrogenophaga sp.
CTGCATGGCGCCATCGACCCGTTGCGCCGCCAGCTGGCACAGGGCCAGCGCGAACTGGCGCTGGCGCTCGACGGGTTCCTGCAGGGCAAGGAACTCAGCCGGGGCCAGTGCGACACGGCGCGCGCGGTGCTCTGCCAGATCGCCCGCCATCTGGTCGAATCCGGCGGTCCGGCCGGAGAGGGCATGCGCGAATTGCACGACCGCCACAGCCCGCGCACCCTGGCCCAGATCAAGCAGGACGCTGCCGATGCGCTGCGCGCGCGGCTGGAGTCGGTGCTGGGCGAGCCGCTGAACGACGAGGGCCAGGACCTCAGTGCCGAACAGTTGCTGCGGGCCGGCATGGCGCGCTTGCGCCGAGCCCAGGAAGAAGAACAAGACAAGAAGCGCGAAGCCGCGCAGGCCAAACGCGAACGCAAAAAACCCGGCGCCGCGCTGCGCCAGACCGAGCAGCATGACGCCGACACCCTGTTGCGCCGCCTGTTCCGCCAGCTGGCCAGCGCCCTGCACCCCGACCGGGAAACCGACCCGCAAGCCCGCCTGAAGAAGACCGCGCTCATGAGCGAGGCCAACGCGGCCTACGAAAAGCGCGACCTCGTCACCTTGCTGCAGATCCAGAGCCGCGCCGAGCTGGCCGACCCCGAAGCGGTGCACAAGCTGTCGGATGAACGCCTGGCCTCGCTCACCTTGCTGCTCAAAGCCCAGGTGGCCGAGCTGGAGCGCGAGCGCGCCGGTCGGCAGAACGCGTTGGCGGATGAGTTTGATTTGCCCGATGGGCTGTCACCCAACGCCAACACGCTGCTGCAAAACCGGATCGATCAGGCGCAGGGGCTGGAGGCGGCGATCGCCGACATCGAACACGACCTGGAGCAGGTGAGCAACGGCGTTCGTGTGAAGCGCTGGCTCAACGCGCAGCGCGACACCGTCATGCGCGAGCGCTGAAGCCCTCGATCAACGAGCGAGTGATTTCGGCCGCCGGCAGGTCGCGGCAGCCGCTGGCGTTCTGCCCTGACCACAGCGGTGAAAAGTCACCACTGCCCTTGGCTTCCCAGTGCGCACGCAGCGGCGCCATGGCCGCGCCGGCCAGCGGAAACGCGGGCGCTACCGGGTTCATGGGGCCCAGTTCGCGCATCACGCGGTTGACGATGCCGCGCGCCGGGCGGCCGGTGAACAGGTGCGTCAAGGCCGTGTGGTGCGCCGCTTCGCTCTGCAGCGCAGCGCGGTGCAGGGCGCTGGTGGTGGCCTCCGTGCTGCACAAGTAGGCCGTGCCCACCTGCACGCCCGAGGCGCCCAGCGCCATGGCCGCGGCCACCCCCGCCGCATCGGCAATGCCGCCGGCTGCAACCACCGGCAGGCTCACGGCCGCCACGATCTGCGGCAGCAGCGCAAACGTGCCCACCTGCGTCGTGAGGTCGTCGGTGAGGAACATGCCGCGGTGGCCGCCGGCCTCCACGCCCTGGGCAATGATCACGTCGGCACCAAAGGCTTCCAGCCAGTGCGCCTCTTCCACCGTGGTGGCCGAGGCCAGCACCACACTGCCCCAGCTTTTCACGCGGTCCAGCAGGTCCAGGTCGGGCAGGCCGAAATGGAAGCTCACCACCTTGGGCTTGAAACGTTCCAGCAAATCGGCAGAGGAGCTGTTGAACGGCACGCGCCCCGGGCCGGCGGGTACGGCGTCGATGTCCAGCCCGGCTTCGCGGTAGTAGGTGGCCAGCCAGGCGCGCCAGGCGGCCTCGCGCGCTTCGTCGGGCACGGGTGGTGTGTGGCAGAAGAAGTTGACGTTGTACGGCCGTGTGGTGCCGACGGCCAGCGCGCTCAGTTCGCGCTCCAGTGCATCGGGCCCGAGCATGGCGCAGGGCAAAGAGCCCAGCGCGCCTGCGTTGCTCACCGCAACAGCGAGCGCGGCGCCCTGCACGCCGGCCATGGGCGCCTGGATCAGGGGGAAGTCGGTACCGAGCAGCGAGGTGAGTGCGTTCATGCGCGCATTCTCCGCGCGGCCATTGGCCGGGTAAACCCTCAAACGTGTAACAGGCCATTCATTTAACATGTTAACTAAATGAGCGACGCCACCCCCTTCATCCACCGCAACCTGCCGCGCCTGCTGCTCGAAGCCCGCGAAGCCGTGATGCTGCACACCCGGCCCAGCCTGCGCGAGCACGGCCTGAGCGACCAGCAGTGGCGCGTGTTGCGCGTGCTCGGCGAACACGCGCGCCTGCCCGGCGGCGTGGAAACGGGCCGCGTGGCGCGCGAAGCTTTTCTGCTCGGCCCCAGCCTCACCGGCGTGCTCACCCGCATGGAGCGCGACGGCCTGATCGCGCGCGGTCGCTGTCCGCAGGACGCTCGGCGCACCGTGGTGCGCGCCACGCCGGCCGGGCTGAAACTCGTCAAGCGACTGTCCACCACCATTGAGTCGCACTACGCGTGGATGGAAGAGCGCCTGGGCAAGGCGCGGCTGGCGCAGCTGTATGGATTGCTCGACGAGGTGATCGCGCTGGAGCAGCCGGTCGAAGTCACCGAAGAGGACACCGAATGAACAACCACTGGATGCCCGAGGGCACCGTCTACGGCACGCTGATGAACTTCCACCGCGAGCACGCGCTGTGGGCGCCACGCATGACCGAGGCCCCTTACAAGGCGCCGCCGCAAGCGCCGGTGCTTTACATCAAGACCGCCAACACCTTCACCGCTGCCGGCCACAGCATCGCGCTGCCCGCTGGCCAACCGGTGGCGGTGGCCGCGACGCTCGGGCTGGTGATGGGCGATACCGGCGTGGCGGGCGCCGTGCTGTTCAACGACCTGGCCATCGTGCACGAGAGCTACTACCGCCCGCCCGTGAAGTTCCAGTGCGTGGACGGCTTCCTCGGCATCGGCCCCGAGTGCGTGCCGCTGCAGCGCCTGGGCGGACTGGATGGTCTGAACGGCTTGCAGCTGGAGCTGCGCATCAACGGCGTGCACCGCCAGACCACGGCGCTGGCCGAGCTGGTGCGCGACGCCGCCACGCTGCTGGCCGACGTCAACGAATTCATGACGCTGCGCCTCGGCGACGTGTTGATGCTGGGCAGCGATTGTTTGCCTGATGGCTCGCGCCCGTTGGTGCACGCGGGCGACACGGTGGAGATCAGCGCCACCGGCTTCAAGCCGGCGGTGCACAGCTTCCTGGCGGAGGAGAAACCATGAAGCACGCCCGCATCGCCTGGGCCGGCGCGGTTCACGACGCAGTCGAAGTCGACGGCCAACTGGAATTGCTCACCCCGGCCTTCAAGGGTCGCCGCGTGGCATTCGACGAGGTCGTGTGGCTGCCGCCGCTCGCCCCCAACCCACCCGGTCGCCCGCGCACCATCCTCGCGCTCGGCCTGAACTACGCCGACCACGCGAAAGAACTCGCCTTCAAGGCTCCCGACGAACCACTCGCCTTTCTGAAGGGCGAAGCCAGCCTCACCGGCCACCGCGGTTTCACTGTGCGCCCGGTCGGCGTGCAGCACATGCACTACGAATGTGAACTCGCGGTGGTGATCGGCCGCACCGCCAAACGAGTGAATAAACCGGATGCACTGGACTTTGTGGCCGGTTACACCGTGGCCAACGACTACGCGATCCGCGACTACCTGGAGAACTGGTACCGCCCCAACCTGCGCGTGAAGAACCGCGACACCTGCACACCCATCGGGCCCTGGCTGGTGGATGCGGCGGAAGTGCCCGACCCGATGAACCTCGCGTTGCAGACCACCGTGAACGGAAAAGTCACACAGCAGGGCAGCACGCGCGACATGATCTTCGACGTGCCCACGCTGATCGAGTACTTCAGCGCCTTCATGACGCTGCAACCCGGGGACCTCATCCTCACCGGCACGCCCGACGGCGTGGTCGACTGCCAGCCCGGCGATGTGGTAGTCACGTCCATCGAAGGCATCGGCGATCTGGTCAACACCATCACGGGGCCCGCCCTCACCCCAACCCAATTTCCAGTCCTGTGCCAGCGGGAGAGGGAGAAAGACAAGACATGACCATCCAGCACCTCATCAACGGCCAGTCCGTGGCCAGCGCCACCACCTTCGAAACCATCAACCCCGCCACGCAGGACGTGCTGGCCGAGGTGAGCGCCGGTGGCACGGACGAGGTCAACGCGGCGGTGCAGGCCGCCAAAGACGCATTCCCGAAGTGGGCCGGCCTGCCCGCGACCGAGCGCGCCAAGCTCATGCGCAAGCTCGGTGAACTGATCGCGGCCCACGTGCCCGAGATCGCCCAGACCGAGACCAACGACAGCGGCCAGGTGATTTCGCAAACCGGCAAACAGCTCATCCCGCGCGCGGCCGACAACTTCCACTACTTTGCCGAGATGTGCACTCGCGTGGACGGCCACACCTACCCCACGCCCACGCACCTGAATTACACGCTGTTCCACCCGGTCGGCGTCTGTGCACTCATCAGCCCGTGGAACGTGCCGTTCATGACGGCCACCTGGAAGGTCGCGCCGTGTCTCGCATTCGGCAACACCGCGGTGTTGAAGATGAGCGAACTCAGCCCGCTCACCGCCGCGCGCCTGGGTGAGCTGGCACTGGAGGCCGGCATTCCGCCCGGCGTGTTGAACGTGGTGCACGGCTACGGCAAGGAAGCGGGCGAGCCGCTGTGCGCGCACCCCGACGTGCGCGCCATCTCGTTCACCGGGTCCACGGCCACCGGCAACCGCATCGTGCAAAGCGCGGGCCTGAAGAAGTTCAGCATGGAGCTGGGCGGCAAGAGTCCGTTCGTGATCTTCGACGACGCGAATCTGGACCGGGCCCTGGACGCTGCCGTGTTCATGATTTTCAGCAACAACGGCGAGCGCTGCACGGCGGGCAGCCGCATCCTGGTGCAGCAGAGCATCTACGCCGACTTCGCGCAGAAGTTCGCCGAGCGCGCGAAGCGCATCACCGTGGGCGATCCGCTGGATGAAAAAACCATCGTCGGCCCGATGATCAGCCGGGCGCATCTGGCGAAGGTGCGCAGCTACATCGAGCTGGGTCCCAAAGAGGGCGCCACGCTGCTCTGCGGCGGGCTGGACCGGCCGTCGTACGCGGCCGAGTTGCCCACGCGTGTGGCGAAAGGCAACTATGTGTGGCCCACCGTGTTTGCCGACGTGGACAACCGCATGCGCATCGCGCAAGAGGAAATCTTCGGGCCCGTGGCTTGCCTCATTCCGTTTCGCGACGAGGCGCATGCGATCGAGCTGGCCAATGACATCCAGTACGGTCTGTCCAGCTATGTGTGGACGGAGAACCTGGGCCGGGCGCACCGGGTGGCGGCGGCGGTGGAGGCGGGCATGTGTTTCGTCAACTCGCAGAACGTGCGGGATCTGCGCCAGCCGTTTGGCGGCACCAAGGCGAGCGGCACGGGGCGTGAGGGGGGCACCTGGAGTTATGAGGTGTTTCTGGAGCCGAAGAACGTGGCGGTGTCTTTGGGGTCGCATCACATTCCGCATTGGGGGGGTTGAAATGCTCTCACTCATGCGTGTGGGCGGGAGCGAGCGGACACGGCGCTCTGCTCCGCGAATGTCCCCCGGCGGCTGGAGCCGCCTCCTCCTTTATTTCGCTGCGCAGAGCGCCATGCCCGCTCGCTCCGAAGCAGCGTGCGGGCGCTCACCGAATCGCATGCGAGGCCCGCAGTGGTTTGAAACCCTGGGGTGTCCACCGCAGCGAAATAAAGGAGGAGGGGCCAAAGGCCCCGGGGGACATTCGCGGAGGTGGGCGCCCCAGGGTTTCAAACCACGGAGCAACCAGCAAGCAGCAAGGAGGAACAAGACATGGGAAAACTAGCCCTGGTAGCCAAAGTCACCCACGTCCCCTCGATGTACCTCAGCGAACTCGACGGTCCGAGAAAGGGCACGCGACAGGACGCCATCGACGGCCACAAAGAGATCAGCCGCCGCTGCCGCGAACTCGGCGTGGACACCATCGTCGTCTTCGACACCCACTGGCTCGTCAACGCCAGCTACCACCTCAACTGCGCACCGCACTTTGAAGGCCGCTACACCAGCAACGAACTGCCGCACTTCATCAGCAACCTGCCGTTCGAGATTCCCGGCAACCCCGCCCTCGGGAAACTGCTGGCCAAGGTTTGCAACGAACACGGCGTGGAAACCCTGGCACACCACGCCACCACATTGGGCCCCGAGTACGGCACCCTCGTGCCCATGCGCTACATGAACGCCGACCAGCACTTCAAGGCCATCTCGGTCTCCGCGCTGTGCCAGGCCCACTACCTCAACGACAGCGTGCGCCTGGGTTGGGCCATGCGCAAAGCTGTGGAAGACCATTACGACGGCACCGTCGCGTTTCTCGCGAGCGGCTCGCTCAGCCACCGCTTCGCCCAGAACGGCCTGGCGCCCGACTACGCGTTCAAGATCTGGAGCCCCTTCCTGGAGACGCTCGACCGCCGCGTGGTGCAGATGTGGGAGCAGGGCGAGTGGAAAACCTTCTGCGAGATGCTGCCCGAGTACGCCGCCAAAGGCCACGGCGAAGGCTTCATGCACGACACGGCGATGATGTTGGGCGCGCTCGGCTGGAGCGACTACGAAGGCCAGGCCGAAGTCGTTACGCCCTACTTCGGTGCCTCCGGCACCGGCCAGATCAACGCCGTTTTCCCCGTCACACCGCAGACTGGTGCCGCCATTCCCGCTGCACAAGCCTCAGCTGCGCAGGGTTACCAAACCGTCTCCCGACTCTGACCACCATGCCCCACCTCGTCATCCTCTACACCCCCAACCTCGACAAGCCCGAATCGGAGGGTGGTATCGACATGAGCCGCCTGTGCCGCGCCCTGTGCGACGCCATGCTCGCCGTGCGCGACGAAACCGACAAGCAGGTGTTCCCCACCGGCGGCACACGCGTGCTCGCCTACCCCGCTGCGCACAGCGCCGTGGCCGACGGCGGTGCGGCCGGCGAGGCCGCCGGCCTGGGCAGCGACTACGCGTTTGTCTACATGAACGTGCGCATGGCCAAGGGCCGCAGCGCGCTCACGCACCAGCGCGTGGGCGATGCGCTGCAGGCTTGCGTGAAAACCAACTTCGCGGCGCAGCTCGCCGCACGCCCCATCGGCATCACCGTGCAGGTGGACGAGGGTCATGAGGTGTTCGACGCCAAGAACAGCTCCATCCACCCGCTGTTCAACCGGGGCTGACTGCTCAACAAGGACACCATGTTTGACGACACCCTCATCCAGCAACTCGCCGCCGAGCTCGACCTCGCCGAGAAAACCCGCACGCCGCTGGAGCACTTCTCCAAGCGCTTCCCCGGCATGACCATCGAAGACGGCTACCGCGTCGGCCGCGCCTGGGTGGCGTTGCAGGTGGCCGGCGGCAACAAGGTCATCGGCCACAAGATCGGTCTCACCAGCCGCGCCATGCAGATGGCCAGCCAGATCGACGAGCCCGACTTCGGCACCCTGCTGCAAAGCATGCTGTTCACCGCGCCGGCAGGCCAGGTGCTGGAGATTCCCGCCAGCCGCTTCATCGCGCCGCGCGTGGAGGTCGAACTCGCCTTCGTGCTCAAGGCCCCGCTCAAGGGCACCGGCGTGACGGTGGCCGACGTGATCAATGCCACCGATTACGTGACGCCGGCCATCGAGATCATCGACGCGCGCATCGAGCAGTTCGACCGCCATACCAAGGTCATGCGCAAGGTGTTCGACACCATCAGCGACAACGCGGCCAACGCCGGCATCGTGATGGGCTCGGGCGACGAGCGTTACCACGCCGACCCGCTAACCACCGACCTGCCCTGGTGCGGTGCCGTGCTCACGCAAAACGGCGTGGTGGAAGAAACAGGCCTCGCTGCCGGCGTGCAGGGCCACCCCGCCATCGGCATCGCCTGGCTGGCGCACAAGCTCGCGCCCTGGGGCGAGTCGCTGCGCGCGGGCCAGATCGTGCTGGCCGGCTCGTTCACGCGGCCGGTGGCCGCCAAGGCGGGTGACCTGTTCGAGGCCGACTACGGCCCGCTCGGTTGCCTGAAGTTCAAGTTCGTCTGAGACCGACATGCAAACACCCATCAACACATTCAAACAGGCGCTCGCCGCCGGCACACCGCAGATCGGCCTGTGGGCCGCGCTGGCCAGCGCCTACAGCACCGAGCTGCTCGCCGGCATCGGGTACGACTGGCTGCTGATCGATGGTGAACACGCACCCAACGACGTGCGCAACACGTTGGCGCAGTTGCAGGCCGTGGCCAGTGCGCAGCAGGCTTTTGGCGACGCGCGTTCCCACCCCATCGTCCGCGTGCCCGTGGGCACGGGCGACGTGGGCGTGGCCCTCATCAAACAGCACCTCGACATTGGCGCGCAGACCCTGCTGGTGCCCATGATCGACACGGCCGAGCAAGCCGATCTGGTGGTCAAGGCCACGCGCTACGCACCCGCCGGCATCCGCGGCATGGGCAGCGCGCTGGCACGGGCCTCGCGCTGGCAGGCGCACGCACGTTACGTCCACGAGGCCAACGACCAGATCTGTGTGCTGGTGCAGGTGGAAACGGTGGAGGCCATGAAGAACCTCGACGCCATCGCCGCCACGCCGGGGGTGGACGGTGTGTTCATCGGCCCTTCCGACCTGAGCGCCTCCATGGGCCACCCGGGTAACGCAGGTCACCCCGACGTGCAGGCCGTCATTGCCGATGGCGTGCGCCGTATCCGCGCCGCCGGCAAGGCGCCCGGCATCCTGGCCACCAGTGAGGCGGGCGCGAAACAGTGGCTGGCCGCCGGCGCCTTGTTCGTGGCCGTGGGGGCCGACACCATGCTGCTGGCAGCGGGCGCTTCGCAGTTGCTCGCCCAGTTCAAGGGTCCGGTAGCGACCGGCCCCAACACTTACTGAGGGAGACCAACATGAACGCCGCCCTGCAAGCCACCACCGTGCTGCCTCCCGGCATGCACCCCGACGAATGGGCCACCCGCCTGGAGCTCGCCGCGTGTTACCGCGTGTTCGCGATGCTGGGCTGGACGGAGATGATCTACAACCACATCACGCTGCGGTTGCCCGACTCGGTGACCATTGGCGAGAAGCAGTTCTTGATCAATCCGTTCGGGCTGCATTACTCCGAGGTAACCGCCAGCAATCTTGTGAAGATCAATTTGAAAGGCGAAGTGCTGGACGGTTCAAGCCACCGCGTCAACCCCGCCGGGTTCACCGTGCACGCCGCCATTCATGACGGCCTGCCCGGCGCGCACTGCGTGATGCACACCCACACGACAGCCGGCGTGGCCGTGGCCTGCCTCAAGGACGGCCTGCAGCAGACCAACTTCTACACCGCGCAGCTGCACGGCATGCTGGCCTACCACGACTTTGAAGGCATCACCATCCACGCCGAGGAAGCGCCGCGCCTGCTCAAAAGCATCGGCAACAAGCCGGCGGTGATCCTGCGCAACCACGGCCTGCTGGCCTGGGGCGCCACCGTGCCGCAGACCTTCGCCATCCTGTGGACGCTGCAACGCGCCTGCGAAATCCAGCTGGCCACCTTCAGCATGGGTGGGGCTGCGGCTGCGATACCTGTTGCCGAGGCGATCGCTGCGAGATGTACGCGCGACGCGCTACAGTTCAGCCCCGACCACGGCGCAGGCCGTGACGTGTTCGACGCGCTGGTGAGGCAGGTGAACCGCCTCGACAGCAGCTACCTGGAGTGAGCACCTGATGCCAACGG
>NZ_JALHLX010000131.1:0-4067 GCF_022844385.1 Hydrogenophaga sp.
GGCCATGGGCTTTCACCACAGCGTCGGCGCACACACCTACCGGTTCGGCGACCTGCGCACGCTCATGGCGCGCGCCTCGCCGCTGCGCTCGGGCGACCAGCTCGCCGGCGTGGCGGCGGTCAGCAGCCAGGAACGCGTGGCGGCGCAGATGGCGCTGGCCGATCTGCCGCTGTCGCACTTCCTGAACGAGGCGGTGGTGCCGTACGAGGACGATGAAGTCACCCGCCTGATCGTCGACACCTTCGATGCGAAGGCCTTCGCGCCGGTGGCGCATCTCACGGTGGGCGATTTCCGCAACTGGCTGCTCGGTGATGCCGCCGACACCACCGCACTCACGGCCCTGGCGCCCGGCCTGACCCCCGAGATGGTGGCCGCGGTGAGCAAGCTCTGCCGCGTGCAGGACCTGGCGTTGATCGCGCGCAAGTGCAACGTGGTCACGCGCTTTCGCGGCACGCTGGGGCTGCCCGGGCGGCTGGCCACGCGGCTGCAACCCAACCACCCCACCGACGCCCTCGCCGGCATCGCCGCCAGCCTGCTCGACGGCCTGCTGCACGGCAGTGGCGATGCGGTGATCGGCATCAACCCCGCCACCGACAACGTGCCGCAGGTGGTGCGGCTGCTGGCCATGCTGGACGAGCTGATCCAGCGCTACGCCATGCCCACGCAGAGCTGTGTGCTCACCCACGTCACCAACACGCTGCAGGCGATCGAGCGCGGCGCGCCGGTCGATCTGGTGTTCCAGTCCATCGGTGGCACCGAAGCCACCAACCGCAGCTTCGGGATCGATCTCGCGCTGCTGGCTGAGGCCCGCACAGCGGCCCTTTCGCTGCAGCGCGGCGCAGTGTTTGCCGACGGCACGCGCGGCGAACACGTGATGTATTTCGAGACCGGCCAGGGCAGTGCGCTGTCGGCCGGTGCGCACCATGGCTGCGACCAGCAGACCATCGAGGCGCGCGCCTATGCGGTGGCGCGGCACTTCCAGCCGCTGCTGGTCAACACCGTGGTGGGCTTCATCGGGCCGGAGTACCTCTACAACGGCAAACAGATCCTGCGCGCGGGGCTCGAAGACCACTTCTGCGGGAAGCTGCTGGGGCTGCCCATGGGCTGCGACGTGTGCTTCACCAACCACGCCGAGGCCGACGCCGACGACATGGACGCCCTGCTCACCCTGCTGTGCACCGCGGGCGTCAACTTCATCATGGGCGTGCCGGGCGCGGACGACATCATGCTGAACTACCAGAGCACCTCGTTCCACGACGCGCTGGCCATGCGGCAACTGCTGGGCCTCAAGCCCGCGCCCGAGTTCGACGCCTGGCTGCAGCGCATGGGCGTGACGGAGCCCGGATCGGGCCTGCGTCTGGCGCCGGCCCTGCCCGCCGCATTTGCGCCCGCTATCGCCCGCCTGGAAGCCACTTGAACAAGCCGCCTTCCTCCCACGTGATCCCCGCCGCTTGGAGCGGCCTGCAGCGCTTCACCGACGCGCGCATCGCGCTCGGCCGTGCCGGCAGCAGCCAGCCCACCGCTGCGCACCTGGCCTTCCAGCTCGCGCATGCCGAGGCGCGCGATGCCGTGCACCTCGCGTTCGACCCGGGCAGTCTGGAGGAACCCCTGCAAGCCCTCGGGCTGCAGACGCTGCGCTTGCACAGCGCGGCCCCCGACCGCACCACCTACCTGCAACGGCCCGACCTCGGGCGGCGTCTCGATGCGGCCTCGTTGGAGTCGCTGCAGGGCTGGCGCCAAACCCATACCGCTGAAGCACCGAACGACCTGGCCTTCGTGATCGCCGACGGCCTGTCGGCCCGCGCGGCCATGCAGCAGGCCATGCCCTTGCTGCAGCATCTGGTGCAGCGGCTGCAGGCCGACCCGCAACGCTGGAGGCTGGCCCCCGTGGCGCTGGTCGAACAAGGCCGCGTGGCCATCGGCGACGAGATCGGCGCCCTGCTGCAAGCGCGCACCGTGGTGGTCCTGATCGGTGAGCGCCCTGGCCTGAGCTCGCCCGACAGCCTGGGCATCTATTTCACCTGGGGCCCGCGCGTGGGGCTGAGCGACGCCGATCGCAACTGCATCTCCAACGTGCGCGACGCGGGGCTGCAGCACAGCCAGGCGGCCGCACGCCTGCATGCGCTGCTGTCGCGCGCGCGCCTGCTGCAGCTCAGCGGCGTGGCGCTCAAGGACGAGAGCGACGACGGCGGCAAGACCTTGTCCGCGCCGTGATCGCTCGCGTGGTGTGTGGCGTCATTGGCCCGCGCCCCGTGAAAGCCATGGTCACGGGCGTGAAGGAACGCTGCTGACCGCGAAGGGCTGCGTGGCAAACTCGTGCCATGTCCCCGCGCGTGCATCCCAACGAGGTCGAGTTCACCGCCATCCGCGCGCAGGGCGCGGGCGGGCAGAACGTGAACAAGGTGTCCAACGCGGTGCACCTGCGTTTTGCCGTCCATGCGTCGTCGTTGCCCGAAGCCATCAAGGAGCGCCTGCTGGCGCTCAGCGACCACCGCATCACCACCGAAGGCGTGGTGGTCATCAAGGCGCAGACCAGCCGCAGCCTGGAGCAGAACAAGGCCGAAGCGCTGGAGCGCCTGCAGGCGCTGGTGGACAGCGTGGCCACCCTGCCCAAGGCGCGCAAGGCCACCAAGCCCACCTTCGGCTCGAAGCAGCGCCGCCTCGAAGGCAAGGCCACGCGCTCGACCGTCAAACAACTGCGCGGCCGCGTGCGCGGGATCGACTGAAACTGCCTTCAAACGATTCGCTTAAGGTTTTTTTACGATTCCTTTAAGCGCTATTTAGCAGCGCGCGCTGCGGTGGATTCCTAGACTTCTTTTCCATGATTCGCAGCACATGGGGTGTTGCGGTCATCCAGAGACAAGCCGGGCACTGCCCGCCAAAGGAACCACCATGCAATCCCATGCACTCGAAATGGCCCACGTGGCCGCCACCGCCCGCACCGGCCAAGGCCGCTTCAACTTGTATGCCGGCATCCACAAGGCGCTGCGCTCCTTCATGGCCGACACCTTGCTTGCCGTGGGCCGTGCCGACCCCACCGACGCCGCCGATGTGAACCTGGCTGCAACCCGGGTCGGAGAACTCATGGACCTGTGCGCCAGCCACGTCGCCCACGAAAACGACTTCGTGCACCCCGCACTCCAGGCGCGTTGCCCTGGCATCTGCGAACCCGTGGCGCAGGACCACGAAGCGCACCTGCGCCACATTGCCCATCTGCGCGACGCCGCCCAGTCGCTGTTGAAAACGGAGGCCAGCGAACGCGAACCGGCGCTGCAAGCCCTCTACCTGGGGCTGGCGCTGTTCGTGGCCGACAACTTCCAGCACATGCACACCGAGGAGACGGTGCACAACAGCGCGCTCTGGGCGGCCTACAGCGACGCCGAACTGATCGGCATCCACGACGCCTTGCTGGCCACCGTTCCGCCGGCCGAGATGATGCTGGTGATGCGCTGGATGCTGCCGCAGCTGAACGCCCCCGAGCGCCTGGGCGTGATGCAGGGCATGCGCGCCGGTGCACCGGCGCCCGTGTTCGAAGGCATGCTGACCGGGACACAGGGTCTGCTCAACCCGCGCGACTGGGCCAAGCTGGCGCGCGGGCTCGGCTTGCCGCCCGTGCCCGGTCTGGTGGCTGTCTAAGCCGCCACGTCTTCCAGCTCGACCGGGCCGTTGGCCTCGAAGCGGAAGCAGCCGCGCCCGGTTTTCTGAATGCGCAACTGCGGGCACTGCTCGGCCAGCCGGCGGTGCAGCAACAGCAGCCGGGCTTCGAGGTTGTCGGCCACGTCGGGCAGGCGCAGCGAAGCGTCCAGCCGCAGCTCGCGGTTGGTGAAATCGTTGCGGCCGTGCTGGCCATCGCGCAGCAGCTTCCACAGGATGGCGCCCGCCACGCCCTTGATCAGGTAGGCGTTGTTGATGAACACGCTGTCGTTGCTGCGGTAGTGACGCACGTGCAGCGCCGGGCCCGGCGGCACTGCGGGCACGCTGGCCACCGCGACGTCGGGCGCTACCTCGGTGCATGGCGCCTCGGCTTCGTGCATCAGGTCGATGGCCGCGCCCAGCTGGCCGCCCAG
>NZ_JALHLX010000131.1:4167-9259 GCF_022844385.1 Hydrogenophaga sp.
AGCGCCGGGCCCGGCGGCACTGCGGGCACGCTGGCCACCGCGACGTCGGGCGCTACCTCGGTGCATGGCGCCTCGGCTTCGTGCATCAGGTCGATGGCCGCGCCCAGCTGGCCGCCCAGGGCCATCAGCAGGTCTTCGTCTTCAAAGCTGAACTGCAGGTCCAGCGGACTCTCGACGAACAGCACACCCACCACCCGCCCGGCCGACCGCAGCGGCACCGCCAGCTGGCTGTGCGGCTCGGGCAGGCCAGGGTAGGGAATGTCGGTGTTCTGCGGGCACGCGTCGCCCAGGCTGTTGCGCATGGCGCGGCTGTAAAGGTAGGCGCTGGTCATGTGCATGATGCGCACCGGCGTGCATTCGCGCGCGGCCACGCCGATCACACCGTCGCCCAGTGCGATCTCCGAGCCCACACCCGAGGTCTCGTAGCCGCGGCTGGCCACGGTGTACAGGCGCTGCGTGGTGGTGTCCAGGATCAGCACCATGGCATGGCGCACGGCGAGATCCTGCACCAGCGCGTCCAGCGTGGCGTCGAGCGCCTCTCCCAGGTTGCGCGCACCAGAGAGCTGCGAACTGGCGCGGCGCAACACCGAGAGATGGTTGGGTTTGGGCGGCGGTGATGGCAGTGCCTCGGCCAAGGGCTCCTGCGGCAGCCGCTCGACCTCGATCACCTCGTGAATGTCCGACCCCCGCAGGCGGAACACATCGGCCATGCCGGTGTGCGAGGCGATGCCGGCCAGCTGCGCCTTCATGCTCTCGAACACCGGCCCCGAATCTTCGGTACGCAAATAGCGCAGGTGCAGCCGGTAAAACACCGCGTTCAGCGGGTTGAGCACCAGCAGCGTGGAGCGCGGGTTGGCCAGCAGGTTCTGGCGCGTCTTGTTGAAGAACTGGAACGACAGCGACACGTGGCCCTCGTCCACGTAATACACCTGCGAGATGTAGGCCACGTTGGGCGTGCCGTCAGCCGCACAGGTGGCCATGATGGCGGGAATGGCGCCTTCGAGGCAGGGGCGCACCTCGCCCAGGTCCACAGAGCGCCGGGGCAATGCGGCCGTCATGCGGCACCCCGGATTGGCTGGCCCGCTTTGGGGCCGGGGGTCTGGTCAAAGGCCAGCTCGGGCTCGAACTCGATCGCCACCACGTCGTCGAGACGGTGCGCCAGCATGGCGCGTGCATAGACCGCAGAAAAGCCGATGCGGGTGAGTTCGCCCTCCATGCCGCGCAGGTAACGCTGCAGCGCGGGTACGTCGGCGTCGGTGGCCTCACGCAGCCGGGCCGAGCGGGTCTTGAGCTGCACGGTCTTGTGGGTGCTGGGCTGGCTGAACACGGCGGCCAGCCGCGCGCTGCGCGCCACGTCCCGCAGCAGCTGGGTCGACTGGCTGCGGCAGACAAAGACGGTGATGTGGCGCCCACCATCGCCGATGTGGCTGCCGACCGCGCGCATCACGCTGGGCGTGAGGTCAGCGCCGCAACTGCTGACGATCACCGACACGCCGCCGTCCATCATGGCCAGGTGGTCGGGTGACAGCAGGGTCGGCGCGACGGCGGAATGCATGGTGGGGCGGCTGGCTCGGATCGCTCTGGATCATAGCCACGGCCCTGCCCGCAGCCAAGGGGCCGCGCCTACTTCATCGCTTCGCTCGGCGCACGGCTGTGTTCATTGTTGGTGTCCACCAGCAGGCGCAGCAGCTTCATGAACTCGGTGCGCTGGCGCTCGTTGAGCGGCCCCAGGATCAGGTCTTGTGCGCCCAGCATGGCCGGCACCGCTTCGCTCAGCAGTTGCACGCCGGCGTCGGTGAGTTCAAGCTGGCGGGCACGGCGGTCTTCGGGCGCGGTCTTGCGCTCCAGCCAGCCCCGCGCCTCCAGCCGGTCGACCACGCCGCCGGTGGTGGAAGCGTCGAGTGCGATCGTGCGCGCCAGTGTGCGCTGGTCGATGCCGGGGTGGTTGGCCACGGTCTGCAGCGCGGCGTATTGCACCGGCGTGATGCCGATCTCGCCGAGCTCCTGGAGGAAGATGCCCACCGAGATCTGGTGCAGCCGGCGGATGTAGTGACCGGGCTGGTGGTCGATGTCGACGGCGGGAGGGCTGCGTTTCATGGCGGGGCGATCGGTGTGGGCGGTGGCGCCCGGGGGTTGCGGGAATGCTAGCACCGGCCATACAATAAGTACACTGATCATCAGCATGCGTCCTATATCGAGGAGACACCCATGACAACAAGCCCTTCGGACCTGCCGGTGCTGGTCGCCGGCGGCGGCATCGGCGGCCTGGCCGCCGCCCTCGCCCTGGTGCGCCAGGGCTTTCGTGTGAAGGTGCTGGAGCAGGCGGCCGAGCTGGGCGAGATCGGCGCCGGCATGCAGCTCGGGCCCAACGCCTTTCACGCCTTTGATGCGCTGGGCGTGGGCGAGCAGGCGCGCAAACGCGCGGTGTACACCGACTTCATGGTCATGCACGACGCCATCGACGAATACCAGGTCGGCAAGATCCCCACCGGCGAGGCCTTCCGCCAGCGCTTTGGCAACCCCTACGCGGTGATCCACCGGGCCGATGCGCACACCTCATTGCTCGAAGGTGTGCAGGCCAGCGGGCAGATCGAATTTGTCACCTCCACCCGCGTGGTGCGCATCGAACAGGCCGCCGACGGTGTGACGGTGCACGACCAGCACGGCAACACCCACCGCGGCCTGGCGCTCATCGGTGCCGACGGCGTGAAGTCGGTGGTGCGACAGCAGTTCGTGGGCGACGAAGCGCGCGTGACCGGCCACGTGGTCTACCGCGCGGTGGTGGACAAGGCCGACTTTCCCGAAGACCTGCGCTGGAACGCGGCCAGCATCTGGGTCGGGCCCAACTGCCACCTGGTGCACTACCCGCTGCGCGGCGGCGAGCAGTACAACGTGGTCGTGACCTTTCACAGCCGTGAGCAGGAAGAATGGGGCGTGACCGAAGGCAGCCAGGAAGAAGTGCAGAGCTACTTTCAAGGCCTGTGCCCCAAGGCGCGTCAGTTGATCGACCTGCCGAAAAGCTGGAAACGCTGGGCCACGGCCGACCGCGAACCCATCGGCCAGTGGAGTTTCGGCCGCGTCACGCTGCTGGGCGATGCGGCCCACCCCACCACGCAGTACATGGCGCAGGGCGCGTGCATGGCGATCGAAGACGCGGTGACGCTCGGCGAGGCCTTGCGCGCGCACGGCAACGACATTGAACAAGCCTTCGACCTCTACCAACGATCGCGCGTGGCACGCACCGCGCGCATCGTGCTGAGCTCGCGCGAGATGGGCCGGATCTACCACGCCAAGGGGGTGGAGCGGCTGGTGCGCAACGACCTGTGGCGCGGGCGTTCACCCGAGCGCTTCTACGACGCCATGGAATGGCTGTACGGTTGGAACGTCGAGAACTGCCTCGCTTCGCACTGAACACACGGAGACACCATGAACGACCTCGGACGACTCGAAGACCTGCCCGCCGACTACGTGGCCGAGCTGCGCGCGCTCAACCTGGTGCCGCTGTGGCCCAGCCTGCGCGGTGTGTTGCCACCGACCATTCCCACGCGCCAGACGCAGGCCACGCATTGGCCCTACAAGACCATCAAGCCGCTGCTGCTGAAAGCCGGTGAGCTCACGCCCATCGAGAAGGCCGAGCGCCGCGTGCTGGTGCTGGCCAACCCGGGCCACACGCTGGAGAAGATGCAGGCCAGCGCGGCCATGTACCTGGGCATGCAGTTGCTCATGCCGGGCGAGTGGGCGCCCAGCCACCGCCACACGCCCAACGCAGTGCGCATGGTGGTCGAAGGCGAAGGCGCCTGGACCACGGTGGACGGTGAACGCTGCCCCATGAGCCGCGGCGACCTGATCCTCACGCCCACCGGCCTGTGGCACGAACACGGCCACGACGGAGACGAACCGGTGATCTGGCTCGACGTGCTCGATTTGCCGCTGGCCTTCTACCTGGAGGTGAGCTACCACCTCAACGGCGCGCGCCAGGAAACGAAGCCCGGCCAAGGCGACCGAGCTTACGCGCGCGCCGGTGTGGTGCCCACACCCGTGTTCGGCCGCAGCGGCAAGCGCTACCCCATGCTGCGCTACCCCTGGGCCGATGCAAAAGCCGCGCTCGTTTCGCTCGGGGCCGACCGGCCCGATGTGGACGCGGTGCAGGTGACCTACGTGAACCCCGAGACCGGCGAAGACGTGGAAAACATCCTCGGCTTTCACGCGCTGATGCTGCGTCCGGGCCAGACGCTGCAGTTGCCCGCGCGTTCACCGGCCGTGGTCTACCACGTGATCGAAGGCGCAGCGCGCGTGGCGACCGAGGCGAAGGCATTTGATCTCGTTGAAGCCGACACCTGCTGCATCCCCGGCTACACCGCCACCACCCTCACCAACGCCTCGGCCAGCGCGCCGGCGTTTCTGTTCATCGCCGACGAATCGCCGCTGCACCGCAAGCTCGGCGTGTACGAAGTGCGCCCCGACAACCAGCCCCACATGCCTTGAGCTCCGCCATGACCACCTACCTCTTCCCCCCACCGCCCGTTGCCGCCGTTCCCGTGCGCGGCCACGCCGGGCTGTTCCCCGTCAACCGCCTGTTCTTCGTCGGCCGCAACTACCACGCGCACGCGGTGGAAATGGGCAAGCCGGTGGACAAGTCGGTCGAGCGGCCGTTCTATTTCACCAAGGCGCCGCAGACACTGGCCCGCTCGGGTGCGACCACGCCCTACCCGAGCGAAACGGCCAACTACCACTTCGAGATGGAGCTCGTGCTGGCCATCGGCAAACCGGGCTTTCGCGTCAAGGCCGAAGACGCCCACGAAATCATTTACGGCTACGCCGCCGGCCTCGACATGACACGGCGCGACCTGCAACTGGTGGCGCGCGACAAGGGCCGCCCCTGGGACCTGGGCAAGGACGTGGAGCACTCGTCGGTGTGCAGCGAGATCGTGCCCATGCCCGGTGTGGTGATCGAGCGCGGCGCGATCGAGCTCTCGGTCAACGGTGCGGTGAAGCAGAAGTCCGACGTGGACAAGCTGATCTGGAACATCCGCGAAATCATTGCCGACCTCTCGCTCTTCTACCACCTGCAACCCGGCGACCTGATCTACAC
>NZ_JALHLX010000132.1 GCF_022844385.1 Hydrogenophaga sp.
ACCTGCGCCAGCAACCGCGCCCAGTTGATCGAGTTGACCGTGCCGATCTTGTGCTCGCGCTTGAAAGCCAGGTCGTTGCTGACGTTTTTGACGATGTCCTGGCAGTCATCGAACACGCCTTCAATGGCGATGTTGTGGATGTTCTCGTCCATCAGGCTGAACATCTGCGCCTGCTGAAACGGGCTCATGCGGCCGTGCGGGCTGAGCATGAACACGCGCACGCCCTTCTTGCCGCGCATGGCGTACTCGGCTGCGCTACCGGTGTCGCCTGAGGTGGCGCCGAGGATGTTGAGTTCTTCGCCGCGACGCGCCAGCTCGTACTCGAACAAGTTGCCCAGCAATTGCATGGCCATGTCCTTGAAGGCCAGCGTGGGACCATTGGACAAGGCTTCCAGGTACACGCCCTCTTCAAGCTTCTTCAGCGGCACGATCTGCGGCGTGCCATAAACGGCCTCGGTGTAGGTCTTCTCGCACAGCGCGCGCAGATCGGCAGCGGGAATGTCGTCGATGTAGAGCGAGAGCACTTCGAAGGCCAGCGCCGCGTAACCGCCCGCCGCGCCTTGGTTGAACACCTGGCGCCAGCGCGCCAGCGTGGCGGCATCGACACGCGGGTAGCGCTCGGGCAGGTACAGGCCACCGTCGGGTGCCAGACCTTCGAGCAGGATTTCGCAGAAACGTTTGCGCCCTGGGTCACCGCGCGTGGAGAGGTACAACATCAGTTCAGCTCTTCCTTGCGGATGCGCACGATGGGCGCGAGCACGGTGGGCAGATTTTGCAGCTGCGCCAGGGCATCGTTCATGGTGCCTTCGCGGGTGTTGTGCGTGAGGATGATGAGGTCCGTGGAAGTGCCGCCCTCGCCGCTCACCTCGTCGGCCTCGCGCTGCAGCACCGCATCGATGCTGATGCCCGAGCCCGCCAGCAGGCCGGTGACCTGGGCCAGGACGCCGGCCTCGTCGGCCACGCGAAGGCGCAGGTAGTAGCTCGTCACCACCTCGCTCATGGGCAGCACGCTCAGGTCGCTCATGGCGTCGGGGTGAAAGGCCAGATGCGGCACGCGGTGATGCGGGTCGGCGGTGTGAAGACGGGTGATGTCCACCAGATCGGCGATGACGGCGCTGGCGGTGGGCTCGCTGCCTGCGCCCTTGCCGTAGTACAGCGTGGTGCCCACGGCGTCACCCTGCACCACGACCGCGTTCATCGCGCCTTCCACGTTGGCAATCAGCCGCTTGGACGGCACCAGGCTCGGGTGCACCCGCAGTTCGATACCCTTGGCGGTGCGCTTGGTGATGCCCAGCAGCTTGATGCGATAGCCCAGTTGTTCGGCGTACTTGATGTCGGTGGCGCCGAGCTGGGTGATGCCTTCCACATAGGCCTTGTCGAACTGCACCGGGATGCCGAAGGCGATCGCGCTCATGAGCGTGACCTTGTGTGCTGCGTCCACGCCCTCGATGTCGAAGGTCGGGTCGGCTTCGGCATAGCCCAGACGCTGCGCTTCCTTGAGCACGACGGCAAAGTCCAGACCCTTGTCGCGCATCTCGGAAAGGATGAAGTTGGTCGTGCCGTTGATGATGCCGGCGATCCACTGAATGCTGTTGGCGGTCAAGCCTTCGCGCAGCGCCTTGATGATGGGAATACCGCCGGCCACGGCCGCTTCAAACGCCACCATCACGCCCTTGGCCGAGGCCGCGGCGAAGATCTCGGTGCCGTGCACCGCCAGCAGCGCCTTGTTGGCAGTGACCACGTGTTTCCCTGCGGCAATGGCTTCCATCACCAGCGCCTTGGCAATGCCGTAGCCACCAATCAGCTCGATCACGATGTCGATGTCGGGGTTGGCAATGACCGCGCGGGCATCGTTCACCACCGTCACGTTCGGACCCACGATGGACTGCGCGCGCGCAGTGTCGAGGTCGGCCACCATGGTGATTTCAATGCCACGACCGGCGCGCCGGCGGATCTCTTCCTGGTTGCGCTGCAACACGTTGAACGTGCCGCTGCCCACGGTGCCTATGCCCAGAAGGCCTACTTGGATCGGTTTCATGTCGGTCATGGTTGGGAGCAAAAGAATCAGGTGCCGTGGCGTTTTCGCCAGCCTTCAAAAAACTTCGCGACGCGGTTGATGGCCTCGCGCAGGTCGTCTTCATGCGGCAGGAACACGATCCGGAAATGCTGGTTGTCGGGGTAGTTGAAGCCGGAACCCTGCACCAGCATCACGCGCGTTTCCTGCAGCAGTTCCAGGAACATCTGCTGGTCGTCCTCGATGGGGTACATCTTCGGATCGAGCCTGGGGAACATGTAGAGCGCGGCCGAGGGCTTGACGCAGCTCACACCCGGAATGGCGGTGATCAGCTCGTAGGCCAGGTCGCGCTGGCGGCGCAGCCGGCCTCCCTCGCCCACCAGGTCGTTGATGCTCTGGTAGCCACCGAGCGCGGTCTGGATCGCCCACTGGCCCGGCACGTTGGCGCACAAGCGCATGTTCGAGAGCATGTTCAGACCCTCGATGTAGTCCCTGGCCGGCTTCTTGTCGCCCGAGACGATGAGCCAACCCGCGCGGTAGCCACACGAGCGGTAGCTCTTGGACAGCGAGTTGAAAGTCAATGTCAGCACGTCGTCCGACAGGCTGGCAATCGCCGTGTGTTTCACGCCGTCGTACAGCACCTTGTCGTAGACCTCGTCGGCAAAGATCACCAGGCCGTGTTCGCGCGCGATCTCCACGATGGCCTTGAGCAGTTCGTCGGAGTACAGCGCACCGGTCGGGTTGTTGGGATTGATGACCACGATGCCTTTGGTGGCCGGCGTGATCTTGCGGCGGATGTCGTCCAGGTCGGGCATCCAGCCGTTGGATTCGTCGCACATGTAGTGCACCGGTGTGCCGCCCGATAAGCTCACCGCCGCAGTCCACAACGGGTAGTCGGGCGCGGGAAGCAGCAATTCGTCGCCGTCGTCCAGCAACGCATTGGTGGCCATCACGATCAGTTCGCTCGCGCCATTGCCTAGATAGATATCGTCCAGCGTCACGCCCTTGATGCCCTGCGTCTGCGTTTCGTGCATCACCGCCTTGCGCGCACCGAAGATGCCCTTGCTGTCCGAGTAGCCCGCCGAATTCGGCAGGTTTCGGATCATGTCCTGCTGGATCTCCTCGGGCGCATCAAATCCGAACACCGCCAGGTTGCCGATGTTCAGGCGGATGATCTTGTGCCCCTCATCCTCCATCTTGCGCGCGGCGTCCATGATCGGCCCGCGAATGTCGTAGCACACGTTGGCCAGCTTGGCGGATTTCTGGATGGTCTTCAAAGTCACTCCCTGGGGTTCTGGGGTCGTGCGGCGCTGTGTTCCCGGTGTGTTGCACCGGGCGTTATATTCGGTCTCGTCTGCAGGGAAAACCTGCAATTTGACCACAGTTCCGCAGCCCGCCAGATCGGCCACCACCCCATGAAACTGCACTCCGACAAGCTGGATATCCAGTCCATCACCGGCTATGGCGACGGCTGGATCGCGGTGAACGGGCAGCGCCATTTCCACAGCCTGGTCATCACGCCCAAGGGCGCGTTGCTGCCGTGGCCCTGCGCCCGCTTCGAATCGCTCGACATCTCGCACTTCGACCTGCTCTTGGAACAAGCGAGCGAACCGCCCGAGCTCATCGTGTTCGGCAGCGGCGCCCGGTTGCGTTTCGCGCCACCGGCCTTGATGCGCGGCTTGATGGCCCGGCGCATCGGTGTTGAAACCATGGACACCGCGGCCGCCTGCCGCACCTACAACATCCTGGCCGGCGAAGGCCGGCGCGTGGTGGCGGCTTTGCTGCTGGAGACCTGAAGCGCTGGCCGACGCCGGGGGCCGCCCGCATGACGGGCGGGCCCAATCAGGGTAAAATAGTGGATTGTTTCCTGCCACGGGTCCCATTGCTGCAATGCAGGGCTCGCCGTGAAACAGCCGGGAAGCCAACGCATCACCACCAACTTACGTCAGGGGTCCACGCAGTATGGCAGTCGTTGTCAATAAACCCATTCCCGAATTCGAATCGATGGCCACCGGCGGCATCAAGGTCAGCAACCAGACGCATCTGGGCCAGACCATCGTGCTGTACTTTTACCCCAAAGACAACACGCCTGGCTGCACCACCGAAGCCATGCAGTTCCGCGACAAGTACAAAGACTTCGTCAAGGCCGGCGCCCAGGTGTTCGGCGTTTCGCGCGACAACATGAAATCGCACGACGATTTCAAGACCAAGCTCGAACTGCCTTTCGAGCTGATCGCCGACACAGAAGAGAAAATGTGCCACATGTTCGGCGTGGTCAAGAACAAGATCATGTACGGCAAGAAAGTCAAAGGCATCGAGCGCAGCACCTTCCTGATCGGCCCTGACGGCGTGTTGAAGGAAGAGTGGCGCGGCCTGAAAGTTCCCGGTCATGTGGAAGACGTGCTCAAGGCCGTCAAGGCCCTCAAGAAAGCTGCCTGATTGGCCCTTGCCCGAGTGGGCTCTCCACCGCAGGGAGTCGAGACACAAGAGTCATGCATAATGAATTCATGACGCCGGGAAGCCTCTCAGCCCCATTCCTTCTGCACACGCCAAGCAGACTCCAAAGCCGCCCGGTCACCCCGGCGGCTTTTTGTTTTCCAGCCTCGCGCTGAACACACAAGCCCACATGCCACTGCCTCCTGCTCCCTCCAAACGCGCCGCCCTTCTTTCACCCGAGGCTTACAGCCTCAAAGCAGCCGAAGAACCGTTCGAGCTGGAAGCCGACGCGTCACCCCTTGTGTCTGCGCCCGTTGTTCAGCCAGCACGCCTGCCTGAGGTTACAGCGATGACACCGCCACCCGCCGCCAAGGCTGGTGGCCGCGCGGTCGGCCGCAGCCGCAAGCCCACCGCAGTGGCAAGCCCGGTGGTGGCTGAGCGTTCGGAGATGGCGCCCACGCTGCAGAAAGTCATGCCTGCAGTCAGCACGGCTGCTCGAAGCCCGCGGCCTGCTCAGGTCACGCCATCGGCAGGCAGTCGCCGCCGCTCCGCGGGCAAGGCGGGCAACGGCCCCGCCCGGCTCTTCGTGCTGGACACCAACGTGCTGCTGCACGACCCGATGAGCCTGTTCCGCTTCGAGGAACACGACATCTTCCTGCCCATGATCGTGCTCGAAGAGCTCGATGGTCACAAAAAAGGCATGACCGAAGTGGCTCGAAATGGGCGCCAGACCAGTCGAACGCTCGACGCGCTGGTGGCGCAGCAGGGCGGCGACATGACCAAGGGCCTCAAGCTCTCGGCCACCGGTCACCACGGCGCGCGTGGCCTGTTGTTTTTCCAGACCGAGCCACTGGAGAGCAACCTGCCCTCCAGCCTGCCGCAGGGCAAGGCCGACAACCAGATCCTGGGCGTGGTGCATTCGCTGCGCCAACGCCATCCCGAGCGCGAGGTGATCCTGGTGTCGAAAGACATCAACATGCGCGTGAAGGCGCGCGCGCTGGGGCTGGCCGCCGAGGACTATCAGAACGACAAGACGCTGGACGATGGCGAGTTGTTGTACGCCGGCGCGCTGGCGCTGCCTCAAGATTTCTGGACACGCCAGAGCAAGACCATCGAGAGCTGGCAAAGCGGCAGCCACACCTTCTACCGCGTCAGCGGACCGGCAGTCGGGCAGTTCTACATCAACCAGTTTGTGTACTTCGAAGCACCGGGGGAGCCCTCGCTCTACGCCCGTGTGACCGAGATCCGCGACAAAACCGCGGTGCTCAAGACGCTCAAGGACTACACCCACCTGAAGAACGCGGTGTGGGGCGTCACAAGCCGCAACCGCGAACAAAACTTCGCGCTCAACCTGCTGATGGACCCCGAGATCGACTTTGTAACGCTGGCCGGCACAGCAGGCACCGGCAAGACGCTGATGGCCCTGGCCAGTGGCCTCACTCAGGTGTTGGACGACCGCCGCTACACCGAAATCATCATGACCCGCGCCACCGTGAGCGTGGGCGAAGACATCGGCTTTCTCCCGGGCACCGAAGAGGAAAAGATGGGCCCGTGGATGGGCGCGCTCGACGACAACCTGGAGTTTCTGGCCAAGGGTGATGGCGGCAACGCCGGCGAGTGGGGCCGCGCGGCCACCAACGAATTGATCCGCAGCCGCATCAAGGTCAAGAGCATGAACTTCATGCGCGGCCGCACCTTCATGAACAAGTACGTGATCATTGACGAGGCGCAGAACCTGACGCCCAAGCAGATGAAAACGCTGATCACGCGCGCGGGCCCGGGCACCAAGATCATCTGCATGGGCAACCTCGCGCAGATCGACACGCCCTACCTCACCGAAGGCTCGTCGGGCCTGACGTTTGCCGTGGACCGTTTCAAGGGCTGGCCGCACGGTGGGCACATCACGCTGGCGCGTGGCGAGCGTTCGCGACTGGCCGACTTTGCGTCGGAAGTGCTCTGAACGCACCGTTCAAGAGAACAACAAAAAACCCGGCCATGGCCGGGTTTTTTCTTGGAAAAGCCCACATCAGTAGTCGCCGCCGCCGGCGAGCGACTCGAACCTCGTGAGCATGTTCAGGAAGGCCAGCTTCACCGTGCCGGTGGGGCCGTTTCGTTGCTTGCCGATGATGATCTCGGCCACACCCGGCTCCTTGCAAGCGTCCTTGGTGTAGTACTCATCGCGGTAAATGAACATGATGATGTCTGCATCCTGCTCGATGGCACCGGACTCGCGCAAGTCGCTCATCATCGGGCGCTTGTCGGTTCGGGTCTCCACGCTTCGGTTCAGCTGCGAGAGCGCAATCACAGGGCACTGCAGTTCTTTCGCCAGCATCTTCAGGCCACGCGAAATCTCGCCCAGTTCAGAGGCCCGGTTGTCACCATCGCCGCCACTGCCGCTCATGAGCTGCAAATAGTCGACCACGATCAGGCCAAGCTTGCCGCACTGACGCGAGAGACGCCGCGCGTTGGCGCGGAGCACGCTGGCTGTGAGACCGGGCGTCTCGTCGATGTGCAGCGAGACATTGCGCAGCTTCTCGATGGCTTCTGTCAGGCGCGGCCATTCGTCGTCGGTGAGCTTGCCGTTGCGCAGGTGGGTCTGGTTGATTCGGCCGATGGAGCCGACGATACGCACGGCCAGCTGCGAGGCCCCCATTTCCATCGAAAACACTGCAACCGGCAGGCCCTCGTTGAGCGCCACGTGCTCGGCGATGTTGATCGCAAACGCGGTCTTGCCCATGGACGGACGCGCGGCCAGCACCACCAGGTCACCGGCTTGCAGACCCGAGGTCATGCGATCCAGGTCAACAAAACCAGTGGGCACACCGGTGATGTCGTTGGGGTTGTCGGCCATTTCCTGCACGCGGTCGAGCAGTTCAACCACGAGCGTGTCCATGCCCTGAAAGCCCTCCTTCATCCGCGAGCCTTCTTCGCCGATGTTGAAGATCTTTTGCTCGGCCTCGTCCAGAATCTTGTCGACCGACTTGCCCTGCGTGTTGAAGGCAGCGGTGGCAATCTCGTCGCTGGCGGCCACCAGTTTGCGCAGGATGGCGCGCTCGCGCACGATCTCGGCGTAACGCCGGATGTTGGCGGCGCTGGGTACGTACTGCGCCAGCGAGTTCAGGTAGGCCAGGCCGCCAGCCTCCTCGGCTTTGCCGAGGTTCTGCAGATGCTCGAACACGGTCACCACGTCGGCAGGTTTGCTGGCGTTGACCATCGTGGCGATGGCCGAGTACGCCAGGCGGTGTTCGTAGCGGTAGAAGTCGGAATCGTTGACGAGGTCCGCCACCCGGTCCCAGGCACCGTTGTCGAGCAGCAGCCCGCCGAGTACGCTGGATTCAGCCTCGATGGAGTGCGGTGGAACACGCAGTTGGGCCACCTGGCGGTCAGCGCCGCCACCGCCTTCGTCCAGGCCGGCGTCAAAAGAGGAGAAGGAGCTGGAAAAAACGGCAGACATCGGCGTGCAAAAAGTAAAGGGCCATCGTACGCGCAGGACCCTGGGAAGTCATGGGACAAGTCTGTGGACAAGTCCGGTAAAACGGGTGGATGACGGACGGCCTGGCCGGCCATCCGGGCTGCCCTCACCACAAACAAAAAAGCCGCAGCCCAAAGGGCGGCGGCTTTCGAGCGAAGCGCCTGGGCGCCCGCGCGGAACTCAGGCGGTTTCGCCGAGCACCGTCACGTTGACTTCAACCGTCACGTCGGTGTGCAGGTTCACGCTCACCGTGTAGTCGCCCACGTTCTTGAGGGGACCGTTCGGCATGCGGACTTGCGACTTCGCGACCTTGAAGCCTTGCTTGTTCAGCTCTTCGGAGACGTCGTGGTTGGTGACGGAGCCGAACAGGCGACCGTCCACACCGGCTTTTTGCGACAGCTTGACCGTCACAGCGGCGAGCTTCTCGCCCAAAGCCTGGGCTTCGGCGTGCTTGGCAGCAGCCACTTTTTCGAGTTCGACGCGGCGTGCTTCGAATTCGGCAATGGCGTTTTGCGTGGCGCGGCGGGCGCGGCCGGCGGGAATCAGGAAGTTGCGGGCATAGCCGTCCTTGACCTTGACCACATCGCCGAGGGCGCCGAGATTGACAACTTTGTCGAGCAGGATGATTTGCATGTCAGGCTCTCTTTCAGACGCGGTGCTGGTCGCTGTAAGGCAACATGCCGAGGAAGCGCGCGCGCTTGATGGCTGTGTTGACCTGACGCTGGTAGAAGGCACGCGTGCCAGTCAGGCGCGCGGGAATGATCTTGCCGTTCTCGGCGATGAAGTCGCGCAGGACATCGACGTCCTTGTAGTCGACTTCTTCGACGTTGGCCACGGTGAAGCGGCAGAAGCGCTTGCGCTTGAACAGCAGCGATTGGGTGTTGCGCTTGGGGCGCTTGTCTTTGTTGAAACGTTTGGGTGACGCCATGATGGGCCTTCCTATGTCTTGCTGAAATCTTGGATGTGGAACACCACGCCTTTGCCATTGCGCGCGTTGGTCAGGAAGCCGTGAAACTCACAGACCGAGTCGAGTCCCTGTCGGGAGAGGATTTCGGCGTGCGACCCGAAGGCGATGGCCCTGAGTTGCAATTTCACTTGCCTGGGGGTGTCCAGTTCGACGATCTGTGACTCGTGTTCGAGCACGAGGTTGACGGCCGGTATGCCTGCCGGTGTGTAACGCAGGCTCTGCACCTGCACCACCACGGCCGACAATTGAGTCTGGTTCACCCGTTGACGTTAACGCGCACCGGGCATCAAGCCTGGGCCTGTTCCTGCGGTTGGTGCTGCTG
>NZ_JALHLX010000133.1 GCF_022844385.1 Hydrogenophaga sp.
CCGGGATCGAATCCCAGGGGGAGGGTCGGGGTCACGAGGCGGGCTCTCTTGGGTGCAAGGAGAGCGGGATCAGAGTATCAGGGGGAGGGGCCGCAGGCCCCGGAGGACATTCGCGGAGCCGTGCCCCATGGCCTCCGATGACCGGACCAGCCGGAGACAAACCTCAGGCCAAAGCCCGCTGGATGATGATCTTTTGAATATCCGACGTGCCTTCATAGATCTGGCACACCCGCACGTCCCGGTAAATGCGCTCCACCGGAAAGTCGCTCACGTAGCCGTAGCCGCCAAACACCTGAATGGCCGCCGTGCACACCGCCTCGGCCATTTCGCTGGCAAACAGTTTGGCCATGGCCGCCTCTTTAAGACACGGCTGGCCCGCGTCGCGCAAGGCCGCAGCGTGGTGCGTGAGTGCGCGCGCCGCCTCGATCTGCGTGGCCATGTCGGCCAGCCGAAACCCCACTGCCTGGTGGTTGAAGATAGGTTGGCCAAAACTGGAGCGGTCTTTGGAATAGGCCAGCGCACAGTCGAACGCACTGCGCGCCATGCCGATGCTCTGCGCCGCAATGCCGATGCGACCGCCTTCGAGTGCAGACAGCGCGATCTTGTAACCCTCGCCCTCGGCGCCGATCAGGTTCTCGGCCGGGATGCGGCAGTTGTCGAAATTGATCTGCGCCGTGTCGCTGCTGTGCTGGCCGAGTTTGTCTTCCAGCCGCGCGACCACATAACCCGGCGTGCTCGTGGGCACCACGAACGCGCTCATGCCCTTCTTGCCCGCGCCCTTGTCGGTGACCGCGATCACGATCGCCAGGTGCCCGTTCTTGCCGCTGGTGATGAACTGCTTGACGCCGTTGAGCACGAATTCATCGCCCTCTTTGGTGGCCGTCGTGCGCAGCGCCGAGGCGTCCGACCCCACGTGCGGTTCCGTCAGGCAGAACACGCCGAGCATCTGGCCCGCGGCCAACGGACGCAACCATTGCTCCTGTTGTCGCGCATTGCCATAGCGCATCAGGATCGCATTCACCGGGCAGTTGGTGACCGAGATCGCGGTGCTGGTGCCGCCGTCACCGGCCGCGATTTCTTCCAGCACCACGGCCAGCGTCACATAGTCCAGCCCCGCGCCCCCCAGCGCCTCGGGCACACAGATGCCGTAGGCGCCGAGCTCGGCCAGGCCCTTGTGCACGTCTTTCGGAAAGTGGTGCTCCTTGTCCCACTTCGCCGCGTGCGGCCAGAGCTGCTCCTGGGCAAAGCTGCGCACCGCGTCGCGGATCATGAGTTGGTCTTGGTTCAGCATGGCCAGGTCGTGTCCGGGTTACAGCAGCTCAATGGCCATGGCCGTGGCTTCGCCGCCGCCGATACACAAGGTGGCCACGCCCTTCTTCTTGCCATGCGCCTGCAGCGCGTGCAGCAACGTGACGAGGATGCGCGCACCACTGGCGCCGATGGGGTGGCCCAACGCGCAAGCGCCGCCGTTGACGTTGACCTTCTCGTGCGGAATGCTCAGCTCGGTCATCAGAGCCATGGGCACCACGGCGAAGGCTTCGTTGATCTCCCACAGGTCCACGTCCTCCACGCTCCAGCCAGTTTTTGCCAGCAGCTTCTGCGTGGCGCCCACCGGGGCGGTGGCGAACCAGTTGGGCTCCTGCGCGTGCGTGCTGTGCGCCACGATGCGGGCCAACGGCTTGAGGCCCTGGGCCTTCGCGGTGGACTCACGCATGAGCACCAGCGCGGCAGCACCATCGTTGATGGAGGAACTGGAGGCGGCGGTGATGGTGCCGTCTTTCTTGAACGCGGGCTTGAGGCTGGTGACCTTGTCGAGCTTGACCTTGCCCGGGCCTTCGTCGGTGCTCACCACACGCTCGCCACTGCGGTCTTTCACCGTCACGGGCGTGATCTCGGCGGCAAAGGCGCCGCTTTCGGTGGCGGCCTTGGCGCGCGTCACCGAGGCAATGGCGAAGGCGTCCTGCTGCTCACGGGTGAAGCTGTACTTGGCGGCGCAGTCTTCACCGAAGGTGCCCATGGAACGGCCGGCTTCGTAGGCGTCTTCCAGGCCGTCGAGCATCATGTGGTCGAAGATCTTGTCGTGGCCCATGCGGTAGCCGCCGCGGCCTTTCTGCAGCAGATATGGGGCGTTGGTCATGCTCTCCATGCCGCCAGACACCATCACGGTGGCGCTGCCAGCCATGAGCATGTCATGCGCCAGCATGGTGGCCTTCATGCCGGATCCGCACATCTTGGAGAGCGTCACCGCACCCGCCGATTTGGGCAGCCCGCCCTTGAACGCGGCCTGGCGCGCGGGCGCCTGGCCCTGGCCGGCCATCAGGCAGTTGCCGAACAGCACCTCGTCGACGAGCTCCGGGTTCACACCGCTGCGCTCCACCGCGGCCTTGATGGCGGCCCCACCGAGGTCGTGGGCCGAGAGGCTGGCGAAGTCGCTCTGGAACGAGCCCATGGGGGTGCGGGCGGCGCCCACGATGACGATTGCGTCTTGGGACATGGTGAATCTCCTGGGATGAATGGAAAAGGGGTCAGGCGAGCGCGTGCGACAGGAAGCGCCGCTCGCTCTCATAGGGGAAAACATCGAACACATGGCCGGCAGCAATGCGCTCCTTGTGCGACTGCCAGAAGGCGGCGTCGAGCAGGTCGGCGTGGTGCTTCATGAACACCTCGCGCACCACCGGGTTGCCGAGCAGGAACGGACCGAAGGTTTCGGGAAACACGTCGTGCTTGTGCACCGTGTACCAGACCTCGCCCGACATCTCGTCCTCCTCATTGCGCGGCTGGGGCACGCGGCGGAAATGGCAGTCGGTGATGTACTCGATTTCGTCGTAATCGTAGAACACCACCTTGCCGTGGCGCGTGATGCCGAAGTTTTTCCACAGCATGTCGCCGGGGAAGATGTTGGCGGCCACGAGATCCTTGATGGCGTTGCCGTACTCGACCACGGCACGCTCCAGCTGCGCGGTGGCGGCGGGGTCCTTGGCATGCGTCTGCAGCGCGTCAAACGCCTCCTGCAGGTAGATGTTGAGCGGGATCATGCGGCGCTCGATGTAGCAATGTTTCAAGACCACCTCGGTCGTGCCATCGCCGTCGCGGTCGCTGATCTCCAGCTGGCTGGGCGCGTACTTCTGGATCTCGGCGATGAGCTCGTCGGTGAAACGGTCGCGCGGAAAACCCACTTCCGAGAACTCCAGCGTGTCGGCCATGCGGCCCACGCGGTCGTGCTGCTTGACCAGCAGGTACTTGCCGCGGATCTGCTCGCGCGTGGTCTCCTTCTGCGGCGGGTAGAAGTCCTTGATGACCTTGAAAACGAACGGGAAGCTGGGCAAATCAAATACCAGCATGACCATGCCCTTGATGCCGGGCGCGATGCGGAACTTGTCGGTGCTGTGCCGCATGTGGAAGAGAAAGTCGCGGTAGAACAGCGTCTTGCCCTGCTTGGCCAGACCGAGCGCGTTGTAGAACTCGGCGCGCGGCTTGCGCGGCATCATGCTGCGCAGGAACTGCACGTAGGCGCTGGGGATCTCCATGTCGACCATGAAGTAGGCGCGTGCGAAGCTGAACAGGATCAGCAGGTCGTCTTCGCCAAACAGCGCAGCGTCCACCACCAGTTTCCCGTCGGTGTTGTGCAGGATGGGCAGCGCGAACGGCACCTCCTGGAAGCCGTTGATGATCTTGCCGACCACGTAGGCGCCCTTGTTGCGGAAGAACAGCCCCGAGAGCACCTGGAACTGGAAATTCGCGCGCAGCTTCACATGGTCGAAATGCCGCTTCATGGCATTCAGCACCAGTTCGGCGTCGCGCCCCAGGTCTTCGAACGGCACACGCAGGTCGAAGTCCTGCAGCATGAGCAGCGCCTCGGCCTGCATGGTCTCGGCCGTGGGGTAGTAGCAGCGGTAGGTGGGCCTGGCGCTAGGCTCTTCGTTCTCGATGTACTCGGTGGAGACCGCCGGGCGCACGAAGATGAAGTCGTTCTGGAAGTAGGCGCGCTGCAGGATCTTGGTGGTGACCGAGTTGAAGAAGGTCTCGGCCAGCTCGGGCTGGTGGTGGTTCACCAGCAGGCCGATGTAGTGCAGCTTGACCTGCTCCCACACCTCCATCGGCTGCTCGTCAGCACCGAATTCCTTCATGAGCCGCATCACGCATTCCTTGACCCGCAGGTCGTAGAACTCGATGCGCTCGCGCTGGGCGCGCTGCTGGCCACGCCAGTCGCGCGTCTCGAAGCGGTGTTTGGCGCGCGCCGACTCGGTGCGGAACAAGCGGTAGTGCCGGTTGAAACCGTCCATCATGGCCTTGGCGATGGCGTAGGCCAGGGTGGAGTCCAGGCGCTGGGGGAACATGGCGCCGCGGGTGTTCAGCCGAAGTGCCGTGCGGTCACACCATCCACCGCCGCGCGGTAGATGGCATCCAGCCCCTGCGTGCCCTCGGCCGTGATCAGCAGGTCCTTCAGCAAACCATCACTCAGGCCATACACCCAGCCGTGCAGCGTGAGCATCTGGCCACGCATCCACGCATCCTGCACCACGGTGGTCTGTGCCACGTTCATCACCTGTTCAATGGCATTGAGTTCACACAGGGCGTCGGCACGCCGGTGTTCGGGCAGGCCGTCGATCAGCCCGGCGTGGCGGTCGCGCACGTCCTTGATGTGGCGCAGCCAGTTGTCGGCCAGGCCCACGCGCACATCGTTAAGCGCGGCTTGCACACCGCCGCAGCCGTAGTGGCCCACCACCATCAGGTGCTCGACCTTGAGCACGTCCACCGCGTACTGGATGGTCGAAAGGCAATTGAGGTCGGTGGGCACGACCACGTTGGCCACGTTGCGGTGCACGAACACCTCACCGGGCGCCAGGCCGGTGATCTGGTTGGCTGGCACGCGGCTGTCGGAGCAGCCGATCCACATGTAGCGCGGGCTCTGCTGCTTGAGCAGTTCGGTGAAGAAGGTCGGGCGCTCGGCCACCATCTCGGCGGCCCAGGCGCGGTTGTGGTCAAACAGGTTCTGCAGGTGCGAAGTCATGCGGTGTTCTCAGGAAGTGGCGGCTCGACCAGCGGGTCGTGCTCGCGCTGGGAAGCCACGGACGTTAGCAGGTCTCGGCAAACAGCTCGCGGCCGATCAGCATGCGGCGGATTTCGCTGGTGCCGGCGCCGATTTCATACAGCTTGGCATCGCGCCACAGTCGGCCCAGCGGGTATTCGTTGATGTAGCCGTTGCCGCCAAAGATCTGGATGCCGTTGCCAGCCATCTTGGTGGCCTCTTCAGCGCACCACAGGATGACCGAAGCGCAGTCCTTGCGCACCTGGCGCACGTGCTCGGCGCCGAGCAGGTCCAGGTTCTTGGCGACCGTGTAGGCGAACGAGCGTCCGGCCTGCAGCACGGTGTACATGTCGGCGACCTTGCCCTGGATGAGCTGGAACTCGCCGATGCTCTGACCGAACTGCTTGCGGTCGTGGATATACGGGACGATGTTGTCCATGACCGCCTGCATGATGCCCAGTGGGCCGCCGGTGAGCACGGCGCGCTCGTAGTCCAGCCCGCTCATGAGCACCTTGGCACCGTTGTTGAGGCCACCCAGGATGTTCTCGACCGGAACCTCGACGTTGTTGAACACCATCTCGCCGGTGTGGCTGCCGCGCATGCCGAGCTTGTCCAGCTTCTGCGCGGTGCTGAAACCCTTCATGCCTTTTTCGACGAGGAAGGCCGTGACGCCACGTGCGCCCATCTCGGGCTCCGACTTGGCGTACACCACCATGGTGTCGGCGTCCGGTCCGTTGGTGATCCACATCTTGCTGCCGTTGAGCAGGTAGTAGCCGCCCTTGTCTTCGGCTTTCAGTTTCATGCTGATCACGTCGCTGCCCGCACCGGGTTCGCTCATGGCGAGTGCGCCCACGTGTTCACCGCTGATCAGCTTGGGCAGGTATTTCGCGCGCTGCGCTTCGCTGCCGTTTCGCTTGATCTGGTTCACGCACAGGTTGCTGTGCGCGCCGTACGACAGGCCCACGCTGGCCGAGGCACGGGAGATCTCTTCCATGGCGATCATGTGCGCCAGGTAGCCCATGCCGGCGCCGCCGTACTCCTCGCCCACGGTGATACCGAGCACGCCGAGGTCGCCCATCTTGCGCCACAGGTCCATGGGGAACTGGTCGTTCTGGTCGATCTCGGCCGCGCGGGGGGCGATCTCGGCCTGCGCAAAGTCGCGCACCGCGTCGCGCAGCGCGTCGATGTCTTCACCGAGCTGGAAATTGAGGCCGGGCAGGTTGGTCATGGGTTGGGTCTCCAAATAAAAGGTTCAGCGGGCTTCAGCCCTGGATGTTGTCGCGGCCGACCACGGCCATGAGCGTGCAGCCCATGGTGGCGACCAGCTTTTCGCGCCCGCCGTCGATGGCGTACGCATGACCTTCGCACACCGTCACAGTGCGCCCGGGTTTGACCACGGTGCCGACCATGCGGAAGCTCTGGCCTTGGGCGGGCGCCAGCAGGTTGATCTTGAACTCGATGGTGAGCACCGCCGCATCGGCTGCCATCAGTGTGAACCCGGCGTAGCCACAAGCCGAGTCGAGCCCGGTGGCCACCATGCCGGCGTGCAGAAAGCCGTGTTGCTGCGTGAGCGGCTCTGCCCAGGGCAGCGTGATCTCCACCCGCCCGGGCTTGACCACCGCGAGCGTGGCGCCCAGGGTGCGCATGGCGGCCTGGCGGGCAAAGCTCTCGCGCACGCGGGCGTCAAAGTCGGGGTTGCGGGGCTCGAAGGTGGCTGGGGTCACGGCGTGTTCGGTGCGTGGGGGTAGCCGTGGATTCTACGTTGACGTTTACGTAAACGTCAATTTCAAGGCCACTGGTGCAGGGCTATGCTCACCCCGCCATGCCCTTCACCCTCAGCGCCCCGGTCCACAGTGACCAGACCCTCAAGAAAAGCCGCTTCATTGGCTGCGTGGAGCCGGTGGCCGACCGCGTGGCGGCCCTGGCGCGCGTGGCACAGCTTCGCGCCGAACACCCCGGCGCCACGCATGTGTGCTGGGCGCTCATGGCGGGTGGGCATTCGGCGGCCAACGACGACGGTGAGCCCGGAGGTACCGCCGGGCGGCCGATGCTGGAGGTGCTGCGCCACCAGGACCTGGACGGGGTGCTGGCCACGGTGGTGCGCTACTACGGCGGCACGCCGCTGGGCGCGGGCGGCTTGGTGCGCGCCTACACCGACAGCGTGGCCCAGGCCCTGTTGTCGGCGGACAAGGTGCTGGTGATCCGCTGGCAACTGCTGCGCTGCGTGTTGCCCTATTCGCTGGAAGGCTGGTTGCGGCGTGAACTCGACAGCTTCGGTGCCTCGCTGGCCGAAGTGCAGCATGGGGACGGGGTGGACGCCACGCTGCGTGTGCCGGCGTCGCGCGCTGCGGCTCTGGTGGCGCGCATCAACGACGCCGGGCACGGCCAGGTGGTGTGGCATGACGTCGAAGCGGCCGAAGGCTCAGCCAGCGCCGGGGCCAGCTGACACATCAAGCGGCCTCTGCGAGCGAGAACCTCAAGACTTCTTGTCCAGCCTGGCCAACAGTGCGCGGGCTTCTTTTTCATGCACCTTCACCTCGTCGAGGTTGGCCACCAGGTCGGCCATCTGCTCTTCGAGCTGGCGACGGTGGTCGGCCAGCACGGTGAGGAATTTGCGCAGCTGCGGACCGGTGTCGCGCGGGCTGTCGTAGGTGTCGATGATGTCTTTGGCCTCTGTCAGCGAGAGGCCCAGCCGCTTGGCGCGCAGCGTGAGCTTGAGGCGTGTGCGGTCGCGCGCCGAATACACCCGGTTGCGCCCGCCCGGGCCTTCGCGCTGCGGCTCCAGCAGCCCCATGTCTTCGTAGAAGCGGATGGCGCGGGTGGTGAGGTCGAACTCGCGCGCCAGATCGCTGATGGTGTAGGTCGGGTTCGTCGCCATGGGATCAGAGCTGTCGTTTCAGGCCGTGTCGGGTTGCAGACAGTGCGCGGCGGTGCCGCTCCGTAGAATGCCCACAGTATTGACGTTTACGTCAACGTCAATATCGCCTCGGCATCTTAACGGAATCCCACCCGCATGAACCCCACCCGCGAACAGCTCGAAGCGCGTCTGCACTACCCCCTGGGAGCGACCCTGCCCGAGCCCGGCCACACGCTGGAAGTGGCACCCGGCGTGAAGTGGATCCGCATGGCGCTGCCCTTCGCGCTGGACCACATCAACCTCTGGCTGCTGCGCGACCAACTCGACGGCCGCGAGGGCTGGACGGTGGTGGACTGCTGCATCTCGCACGACGCAGCCAGGGCACAGTGGGAAACGATCTTCGCCAACGAACTCGACGGCCTGCCGGTGCTGCGCGTGATCGTCACGCACATGCACCCCGACCACATCGGGCTGGCGGACTGGTTGTGCGAGAGATGGAGCGGACGCGCCGCCGGGCCGCCCCAAGGCGAGGCCAGCCCCCTTGGGGGGCAGCGACACGGCGAAGCCGCGAGCGTGGGGGCACCAGTTTGCCGTCTTTGGGTGAGTGCAACGGACTTCACCATGGCGCGCATCGGTTCACAAAGCACCACCGGTTTTGGTGGCGAAGCGGCGGCGGCCTTCTTCGCCTCGCAAGGTCTGAGCGACCCCGAGAGCCTGGAGAAGATCCGCGGCCGCGCCAGCTACTACCCCAACCTCGTGCCGTCCGTGCCCGCGCAGTACCGCCGGCTGTACGACGGCCTGCAGGTGCCCGTCGGCGGGCGACTGTGGCGCTGCATCAGCGGCTACGGCCATGCGCCGGAACACATGGCGCTGTATTGCGAAACGCTCGGTGTGCTGATCAGCGGCGACATGGTGCTGCCACGCATCTCCACCAACGTCAGCGTCTACGACCAGGAACCCGAGGCCGATTCGCTCACGCTGTTTCTGGACTCGCTCAAAAAATACCTGCCCCTGCCAGCAGACACGCTGGTGCTGCCTTCACACGGCAAGCCTTTCACGGGCCTGCACGAGCGCATCCAGCAGCTGCAGGACCACCACCGCGACCGGCTCGACGAAGTGCGCGCGGCCTGCCGCGAGAAACCTTGCAGCGGCGCCGACATCCTGCCGGTGCTGTTTCCCCGCGCGCTCGACCTGCACCAGACCACCTTCGCCATGGGCGAGGCGGTGGCGCACCTGCACTGGTTGTGGATGGCGGGCGAGCTGGTGCGCGAACAGGAC
>NZ_JALHLX010000134.1 GCF_022844385.1 Hydrogenophaga sp.
TGTTCGGTCACCTGCAAGAACGTCTGGACCAACCGCCCCGGGGTGGAATACGCCTGGTTCAACAACGTCGAGAGCAAGCCCGGCATCGGCTACCCGAAAGAGTGGGAGAACCAGGAGAAGTGGCAAGGCGGCTGGACGCGCCGTGCCGATGGCTCCATCGTGCCCAAACAGGGCGGCAAGTGGCAGCTGCTGATGAAGATCTTCGCCAACCCGCACCTGCCGGAGATCGACGACTACTACGAGCCCTTCACCTTCGACTACGACCACCTGCAGTCGGCGCCCGAGATGAAGAACACCCCCACCGCGCGCCCGCGCAGCCTGATCACCGGTGCGCGCATGGAGAAGATCGAGTGGGGCCCGAACTGGGAAGAGATCCTGGGCGGCGAGTTCGCCAAGCGCAGCAAGGACGCCAACTTCAACGGCTTCGAGGCCGCGCAGAAGGCCATGGTGGGGGAGTTCGAGAACACCTTCATGATGTACCTGCCGCGCCTGTGCGAGCACTGCCTCAACCCGGCGTGCGTGGCCTCGTGCCCATCGGGCTCGATCTACAAGCGCGAGGAAGACGGCATCGTGCTGATCGACCAGGACAAGTGCCGCGGCTGGCGCATGTGCGTGAGCGGCTGCCCCTACAAGAAGATTTACTACAACTGGAAAAGCGGCAAGGCCGAGAAGTGCATCTTCTGCTACCCGCGCATCGAGGCTGGCCAGCCCACCGTGTGCAGCGAGACCTGCGTGGGCCGCATCCGCTACCTGGGCGTGCTGCTGTACGACGCCGACCGCATCCAGGAGGCCGCGAGCGTGCCCAACGAGATGGACCTCTACAAGGCCCAGATCGATCTCTTCATGGACCCACACGACCCGGCGGTGATTGCGCAGGCGCGCGCCGACGGCATCCCCGAGAACTGGCTGGAGGCCGCGCGCCACAGCCCGGTCTACAAGATGGCGGTGGACTGGAAGGTGGCGCTGCCGCTGCACCCCGAGTACCGCACGCTGCCCATGGTCTGGTATGTGCCGCCGCTCTCGCCCATCACCGCCGCGGCCAACGCCGGGCACCTGGGTGGCAACGGCGAGATTCCGGACGTGAGCCAGCTGCGCATCCCGGTGAAGTACCTCGCCAACCTGCTGACTGCCGGTGACACCGTGCCGGTGGTGCGAGCGCTCGAACGCATGCTGGCCATGCGCAGCTACCAGCGCGCCAAACACGTGGACGGCGTGATCAACCAGGATGTGCTCGACCAGGTCGGCATGAGCGTGCGCGAGGTCGAAGACATGTACCAGACCATGGCGATTGCCAACTACGAGGACCGTTTCGTGATTCCCACCACCCACCGCGAATACGCCGAGAACACCTTCAACATCAAGGGCGGCTGCGGCTTCACCTTCGGCAACGGCTGCTCGGAAGGGCAGACGGAAACGAGCTTGTTCGGCAGCGAGAAAAAACGAACCATTCCGATCAAGGCGGGGGTCTGACATGGGCTTTTTCTCTTCTCCCCAAAAGCCCGCCGTGCACACCCTGCGTGTGCTCGCCCACCTGCTGCGTTACCCCACCAACGAGTTGCGCGAGCACGCCGGTGAGTTGCGTGAGGCGTTGCGTGCCGAGGCCGCCTTGCCGCCCGCGCGCCTGACCGAGCTCGATGCGCTGCTGGTGCACCTGAGCCAGCAACCGGCGCTCGATGTCGAAGCCGACTACGTGGAGTTGTTCGACCGGGGGCGCAGCACCGCGCTGCACCTGTTCGAACACGTGCTCGGCGATTCGCGCGACCGAGGGCCGGCCATGATCGACCTGATCCAGACCTACGAGAAAGCTGGTCTGTTCTTCGGGCCGGCCGAGCTGCCCGACCACCTGAGCGTGTTGCTCGAGTTCGCCTCCACCCAGCCCGCTGCGGTGGCGCGCGAATTCCTCGGGGAAAGCGCGCACATCGTGCGTGTGATCTTCAGCGCGCTGCTCAAGCGCGAGAGCCCGTACGCCAGCGTGCTGGCCGCGGTGCTGGAGATCGCCGGCGAGAAGGCCGAGCCGGTGCCGGTGGCGGCCGACCCGGGCATCGACGAGGTCTGGGCCGAACCCGAAGTGTTCGGTGGTTGCTCCACCGAAGGCCAGGCCAAGCCCGGCCAGCCGCAACCGATCCGCATCGTGAAGGCGGCCACCGGCCGTCACCCCTCATCCCCATCAGGAGCACAGGCATGACCTCACTGCACCACTTCCTCTTCGGCGTATACCCCTACATCTGCCTCGCCGTCTTCTTCATGGGCAGCCTGGCCCGGTTTGACCGCGACCAGTACACCTGGAAAAGCGATTCGTCGCAGATGCTGCGCAAGGGTCAGCTGCGCTGGGGCAGCAACCTGTTCCACATCGGCATCCTGTTCCTGTTCTTCGGCCACTTCGTGGGCCTGCTCACGCCGCACTTTTTCTACGAAGGTTTCATGGAGGCTGCGACCAAACAGCGGCTGGCCATCTACGCGGGCGGCACCGCCGGGGTGATCTGTTTCGTGGGCCTGACGATGCTGCTGCACCGGCGAATCTTCGACCCACGCATCCGCCTCACCAGCCACCGCACCGATCTGGCCATTCTGATCATCCTGTGGGTGCAACTGGTGCTGGGCCTGATCACGCTGCCGTACTCGTACTCGCACGCCGATGGCAGCGCCATGCTGGTGCTGGCCGAATGGGCGCAGCGCATCGTCACCTTCCGCCCCGAAGCGTCCGCCCTGGTCGCCATGGACTGGCCCTACAAGGTGCACATGGTGCTGGGCATGACGATCTTCCTGCTGTTCCCGTTTTCGCGGCTGGTGCATGTGTGGAGCGGTTTCGGCAGCCTCGCCTACCTGGTGCGGCCGTACCAGGTGGTGCGCAGCCGCCGCCTGGGCGTGCCCGCCAACCCGACCAACCCGGCCCACCCGGCCAAGCCCCGCTGATCCACCCCACCCACGGGAGCCCCCCATGAATCAAGACATTTCCTCCCCGTCGGGTTGCGGCAGCAGCGCCTGCGCCTGCAAAAGCCCGGAGGCAGCTGCGGCGAACCCGGCAGCAATCGCCAGCATCAACGGCATCGCGTTGCACGAAGCCGGGGAGGTGCTGGGCGAGCAGGCTCTGCGCGAACGTGCCTGCACCGAGCTGCTGCGCCAGCAGGCGGTGAGCGCCGGTTTGCTGCCGCGCTTCACCGGTCTGAATGCCCCCGAGCCCGACGCCGACACGCGTGCCGCCATCGAGGCCTTGCTCGAAGCCGAGGTGCACTCGCCCGAGCCGGGGCCCGAGGAGTGCCGGCGCCACTACGAGGCCCACAAGCCGCGCTTCGTGGTGGGCCACGCACTGCACGTGCGCCACATCCTGTTCGCGGTCACGCCGGGCGTGCCGGTGAACGCGCTGGCCCAGCGCGCCGAGGCCGCCCTGTTGGAGCTCTCGCGCCAGGGCGTCTCCATCGAGCGCTTTGCGCAGCTCGCGAGCGAACTCTCCAACTGCCCGTCGAGCACCCAGGGGGGCGACCTTGGCTGGATCACGCCGCAGGACTGCGCGCCCGAGCTGGCGAAGGCGCTGTTCCTGCAGAACGACGCCATCCAGGCGCTCGGCTTGCACCCGCGCCTGGTGCACAGCCGCTTCGGCCTGCACATCGTCGAGGTGCTGGAACGCGATCCGGGGCGCCTGCCCGAATTCGCCGAGCTGCAAGCGCAGATCGGCGCGCGCCTGGCCCTGCAGTCGCAGGCCACGGCGTTGCGCCAGTACATGCAGTTGCTGGTGGGTCAGGCCCACGTTGAAGGTGTGGAACTGGAAGGGGCCGACACCCCGCTGGTGCAATGAACGAACCCGCCGCGGGCGCTTCAGCGGACGAGCTGCTGTTGCGCTTGCGGCATTTCCGCTCCGACTACTTTCCGCGCCACCAGCAGCGCTTTCAGGACCTGGTGGCCGAAGGCCAGCACCCCAAGACGCTGTTCATCGGCTGCTCCGACTCGCGCCTCGTGCCCTACCTGCTCACCGGCGCCGGCCCGGGCGAACTCTTCATCGTGCGCAACGTGGGCGCCCTCGTCCCACCGCACGACCAGTCGCACGGCCTCCATGGAACGATGGCCGCGATCGAGTTCGCGGTGCTCAGCCTGCACGTGGAGCGCATCGTGGTTTGCGGCCACAGCCACTGCGGCGCCATACGCGCCGCCTACGAAGGCGCGCCCGCCGAGGCCGTGGCCCTCACCGCGTGGCTCAAGCTGATCGACGAAGCCTTGCTGCCGGTGCAACCCTGCGCCGAATCGATGCGCCGCACCGAACAGCGCGCCGTGGTGCTGCAGCTCGAACGCCTCATGGGCTACCCCATGGTGCGGCGCGAGGTCGAGGCCGGCCGGCTCACGCTGCACGGCTGGCACTACGTGATCGAAGACGGCGAAGTGCATGTGTTTGATGCACAGCAAGGTGACTTCGTCGCGGCCTCGGTAGCCTCCAACAGCGGCACCGGGCCGTACCAACCTTATGTGGAACACGATGGACAAGTCATCAGCTACTGAAGCTCGCGACACGCTGGCGGCCGAACTCCAGACCCTGGCCCGCACGGGCGGTTTGCGCACCTGGCACCTGCGCGGGCGCGAGCTGCTGCCGGTGGTGCAGGGCGGCATGGGCGTGGGTGTGTCGGCCGCTTCGCTGGCGGGTACCGTGGCCGGCCTCGGTGGCGTGGGCACGGTCTCGGCGGTGGATCTGCGCCGCCGCCACCCCGACCTGATGGCCGTCACCGCCCACCTGGACAAGGAGCCCGACGCGCGCGAGCGCATCGACGCGGCCAATCGGGTGGCGCTGGACCGCGAGATCCAGGGTGCCAAGGACATCGCACAAGGCCGTGGCCTGGTCGCGGTCAACGTGATGAAGGCGCTCAGCGCCTATGAACAGTACGTGCGCCAGGCGCTGGAGAGCGGCGCCGACGCGGTGGTGGTGGGCGCGGGCCTGCCGCTGGATCTGCCCGAGCTCGCGCGCGACCACCCCGACACCGCGCTCATCCCCATCCTGTCGGACGCGCGCGGCGTGCAGCTGCTGGTGCGCAAGTGGGAGAAAAAGGGCCGGCTGCCCGACGCCATCGTGATCGAGCACCCGCGCCTGGCCGGTGGCCACCTCGGCGCGGCCAAAGTGGCTGATCTGCAGGACACCCGCTTCGACTTCGAGGTCGTGATCCCGCAGGTGCTCGAGTTCTTCAAGACTGCCGGTATCGAGCGCGAGATACCGCTCATCGCCGCCGGCGGCATCGGCAACCGCGACGACCTCCTGCGCCTGCAGGCCCTGGGCGCCAGCGCGGTGCAGCTGGGCACGGCGTTTGCCGTCACGCGCGAGTGCGACGCCGACGCGGCCTTCAAGCGCGTGCTGGCCGAGGCCCGACCCGAGGATTTGGTGGAGTTCATCAGCGTGGCCGGCCTGCCCGCGCGCGCCGTGCGCACCCCCTGGCTGGACAAATACCTGCGCCTGGAGCCGCGACTGAAGGCGGTTGCGCATGTGAAGAAAAAGTGCAACATGGCGTTTGACTGCCTGGCCCATTGCGGCCTGCGCGACGGCAAGGGCGAGATGGGGCAGTTCTGCATCGACCAGCAGCTCGGCCACGCGCTCGACGGCGACGCGCAGAAGGGCCTGTTTTTCCGGGGTGCGGGTGTGCTGCCATTCGGCCAGCAGATCCGTCCGGTGCAGGACCTGATGTTGTGGCTCCTGAGCGGTGTCCGCCCTGCGCTGGTTTAACGAAAGAACACCCGAACATGAAACGTGACGCTCTGAAATCGGCCAGCACGGCCATCGGACAACAACCCATCACGCTGGACGTGCTGAAGGAGAAGTACCTCAAGGACGGCGAGACCAGCGAGCAGGACATTTACCGCCGCGTGGCGCGTGCGCTGGCCTCGGTGGAGAAGGAGGCCGACCGCGCCCAGTGGGAGCAGCGCTTCTTCGACAACCTGCAGGCCGGCGCCATCGGCGCAGGCCGCATCATGAGCGCGGCCGGCACCGCCATCCAGGCCACGCTGATCAACTGCTTCGTGCAACCCGTGGGCGACTGCATCCAGGGTGTGGACGACGGCGGTTACCCCGGCATTTACGAAGCCCTGCGCGAGGCCGCCGAGACCATGCGGCGCGGCGGCGGCGTGGGTTACGACTTCTCGCGCATCCGCCCGCGCGGCGCCGAAGTCAAGGCCACCGCTTCGCTGGCCTCGGGCCCGTGCAGCTACATCAACGTGTTCGACCAGTCGTGCGCCACGGTGGAGAGTGCGGGCGCGCGGCGGGGCGCGCAGATGGGCGTGCTGCGCATCGACCACCCCGACGTGCTGGAGTTCATCACCGCCAAGCGCACACCCGGGCGCTGGAACAACTTCAACGTGTCGGTGGGCGTGAGCGACGCCTTCATGCGCGCACTGGCCGACGACCAGCCCTGGGAACTGGTGCACCGCGCCCGCCCCGGCGCGGCGTTGATGGCCCAGGGTGCCCACCAGCGCGCCGACGGCCTGTGGGTCTACCGCAGCCTGCCTGCGCGCGAGTTGTGGGACACGGTGATGCGCTCCACTTACGATTTCGCCGAACCCGGCATCCTGTTCCTCGACCACATCCAGCAGGACAACAACCTGCGCTACTGCGAGTCGATCGAGGCGACGAACCCATGCGGTGAGCAGCCACTTCCGCCCTACGGCTGCTGCGACCTCGGCCCGGTGATCCTGCCGCGCTTTGTGCGCCATCCCTTCGGCTTCGGGGGCCTGCCCAGCTTCGACTTCGAGGCCTTCGAGGCGGCCGTGGCGCTGCAGGTGCGCGCGCTGGACAACGTGCTCGACGTGACCTTCTGGCCGCTGCCGCAGCAGCGTGAGGAGTCGGCGGCCAAGCGGCGCATCGGTGTGGGTTTCACCGGCATGGGCAATGCGCTGGCCATGCTGTGCGTGCGTTACGACCGGGCCGAGGGCCGCGCGCTGGCCGCGCAGATCGCCGAGCGCATGCGCGATGCCGCCTACGCGGCCTCGGTGGCGCTGGCGCAGGAGAAAGGCGCGTTCCCCAAGTTCGATGCCGACGGCTACCTCGCCGAAGGTACCTTCGCCAGCCGCCTGCCGAAAGCGCTGCAGGATGCGATTCGCACGCACGGCATCCGCAACAGCCACCTGCTGTCGATTGCGCCCACCGGCACGGTGAGCCTGGCCTTTGCCGACAACGCGTCCAACGGCATCGAGCCGCCGTTTTCCTGGATGTACCGGCGCAAGAAGCGCGAGGCCGACGGCAGCACCACCGACTACGCGGTGGAAGACCACGCCTGGCGGCTCTACCGCGAACTCGGTGGCGACATGGCGCAGTTGCCCGAGTACTTTGTGAACGCACTGGCCATGCCGGCGACCGACCACCTGGCCATGATGGAAGCGGTGCAGCCCTTCGTGGACACCGCCATTTCCAAGACGGTGAACGTGCCGGCCGACTACCCCTACGACGACTTCAAGGGCCTGTACCAGCAGGCCTGGCGCGCGCAGCTCAAAGGACTGGCGACCTACCGGCCCAACGCCATCCTGGGTTCGGTGCTGGACACCGGCCCCACGCCGGAGACCACCGCGAGCGTGACCACCGTGGACCCGATGCGCTCGGTGATCGAGAGCCGGCCACCAGGCGCGCTGCCAGCCGTGGCCGACAAGATCGAGTACTGGACGCAGGAAGGCCACCAGACCCTGTACCTGCTGGTGTCCTTCCTGCCGGTGCCCACGGCCGACGGTGCGGGCACGGTGGAGCGCGCGATCGAATTTTTCATGCCGGTGGGGCAGAGCGGCGAGTCGCAGCAGTGGGTGTCGTCCAGCATGCGCCTGCTCTCGCTGGCCGCGCGCGGCGGTTTCCTGGAGCGCGCCCTGCGCGACATGCGCAAGGTGGTGTGGGACCGTGGCCCCGTGCGCATGGGCACGCACCAGAAGGCCGACGGCACGCATGTGCCGATGTGGCACGACTCGGTGGTGGCGGCCATCGCCTACGCGGTGCAGACACTGATCGCGCAACGCGCCGGCGTCACACCCGCGTCGGGACAAGCTTCACCGGTGGTGGTGCAGGCCACGCCCGGCATGATGCCGGGCAAGAAGTGCGGCGAGTGCGGCGCGCACGCGGTGATCCGCAAGGACGGCTGCGATTACTGCACGCAGTGTGGCCACCTCGGGGTGTGTGGATGAACACCGCGCAGCTCACGCGAATGCCGCAGCTGGCTGGCGAGGCCGAGACGGTGGAGCGCGAGTGCACCCGCGCCGCCGCCGACCTCATCCACGCGCGCCAGACCGTGCTGCCCAAGCGCCTGCTGGCCCCCGGCCCCGATGCGGACCAGCTGCAGGCCCTGCTGGGTGCCGCCGCTGCTGCGCCCGACCACGGCCAGCTGCTGCCCTGGCGCTTCGTGATCGTGCCGCGCGGCGAACGCGCCTCGCTGGCCGAGGTGTTCGCGCAGGCCTTGCGCGAGCGCGACGCAACCGCCACGCCGGAGCAGCTGGATCAGGCGCGCGAGAAAGCGCACCGCGCGCCCTTGCTGCTGCTGGTGGTGGTGGACGGCGTGCGCGGCGATCCGGCCGTGGACTTGTCCGAACGCATCCTCTCGGCCGGCTGCGCGGTGCAGAACATGCTGCTCATGGCCACCGCCATGGGCTATGGCTCGGCGCTCACGAGTGGCAAGGCGCTGGGCTCGCAGGCCCTGCGCCAGCGATTCCATCTGAGCGTGGGCGAACAGGCCCTGTGTTTCATGAGCGTGGGTACGGTGGCGGCACGCCGGCCCGCGCGCACGCGCCCCACCGTGGCCGACTACTGCAGCACGCTCGGACCTGCGCCGATCAACACCGACTGAATCTGGAGACCCCGTGAACATTCAAACCTTCGACGACCTGCTGAGCGCGGCGCGCCTGCAACCCCTGCCGCAGCGCCTGCTGTTCGTGTTCGCCGGCGTCGAGCTGCCGGACGACGCCACACCGGCCCAGCGTCTCGAATTCGAGCGCGGCGAGGGTGGTGCGCTGGTGCCGCAGATGTGCGTGGACAAGGGGCTGGACGAGCTGCACTCGTTCGACCAGCTGGTGCAGGAGGCCCAGGCCTTTGGCCAGCCCTGGGGCATGGTGTTCGCCGCCGCACTCGCCGGCACACCGGGCCGCCAGCCCGGGAGCGCCGAGGCCGAACAACCGCTGCAGGACATGGTGGAGGCGATCCGCCAGGGGCAGCT
>NZ_JALHLX010000135.1 GCF_022844385.1 Hydrogenophaga sp.
CGGTCGCTGGTGCAGTTCACCATGCAGGACATCACCCTGCGCAAGCGCACCGAGGCCGCCCTGCAGGAAAGCGAGGCCCGGCTGAAGGAAGCCCAGCGCATGGCCCGCGTGGGCAACTGGAAGCGCGACCTCACCACCGAAGAACTCACCTGGTCCGACGAGATCTTCCGCATCTTCGAGGTGGACCCCTCGGTCAAGCCCAGCTACAAGGCCTTCATCACCCGGGTGCACCCTGAAGACCGCACGCTGGTGACCAGCACCTACCAGCACTCGGTGGACACACGCGAACCCTACGAACGGGTGCACCGCCTCCTCATGCCCGACGGACGCGTCAAACATGTGCGGGTGGCGGGCTTCACCGAGTTCGACGGTGACCTTGCGGTGCGCAGCGTGGGCACGGTGCAGGACATCACCGAGGTGCACACGGCCGAAGAAGCGCTCAAGCGCCTGAACGAAGAACTGGAACAACGCGTGGCCGAGCGCACGCGAGAGATGTCGGTGCTCAACCGCGAGCTGGAAGCCTTTGCCTACAGCGTCTCGCACGATCTGCGGACGCCTTTGCGCAGCATCGACGGGTATGCCAGCCTGCTGGAAGAAGAGTGTGGGGTGCTGCTCAACGACGACGGCAAGGCCTACGTGAACCGCATCCGCACCTCGTCAAGGCGCATGGGCCGGCTCATCTCCGACCTGCTGGCGCTGGCTCACCTCAACCGCGCCGAGTTGCGGTACGAGCCGGTCGATCTCACGCGCTTGGCGCACGCCATCGCCCGGGAACTGGCCAGCACCGACCCGGCGCGCACGGTTCAGTGGCGCATCGATGAAGGCATGCAGGTGTGGGCCGACGCCGGGCTGCTGGGCGTGGTGTTGCAGAACCTGCTGGGCAACGCCTGGAAATACACCGGGCAGACGGCCAGTGCGGTGATCAGCTTCAGCCACACCACCCTGGACGACGGCACGGTGGAGTTTTGTGTGCGCGACAACGGCGCCGGTTTCGACATGGCCTACGCCGAGCAGCTGTTCGAGCCCTTCAAGCGCCTGCACGCCCACCACGAATTTGAAGGCTCGGGCGTGGGCCTGGCCACCGTGCACCGCGTGATCGAGCGGCACGGCGGGCGGGTGCGCGGCGAAGGATCGGTCGGCCGCGGGGCCGCGTTTTACTTCAGTCTTCCCTAGGCCGGTCGGGCCGAGGCTGGCAGGCCGAACACAGCGTCAAACGCCCAGTTGAACGCGAAGGTGTAGACGAGGAAGAAGACCACGAGGGCCAGGTCCATCACCAGCGCCTGCCACAGACCGATGCCCAGCCACCACGCGATCAGGGGCACCAGCATGAGCACCAACCCGGCCTCGAAGATCACGGCGTGCGCCACGCGGCGCTTGACGCTGCGGCCCTTCACCAGCTGACCTGACTCCCAGCGTTCGAACAGGCTGTTGAACACCAGGTTCCACACCACGGCCACCGCCGAGGTGGCGGTGGCCAGTGCACCGCTGGCCATCAGGCTTTCGCCGGACATCAGCATCAAACCCAGACCCGCCAGCGCAATGGCGAGCACCTCGTACAGGCTGATGTAGACGACGCGCCGCCAGATCCCCTGCAACTTGGGCGCGCTCACTCAGAGCGGGTCGTGCAGGGCTTTGGACAGGGCGGCGATGTTGGCCGCGCTGGGCACCTGCGGCTTCACCTCGTCCTCGGCGGCGGTGGCGTTCTCGTGCGCCTGGATGGCGTTGACCATGTCGTACTGCGTCTCCCACACCAGGGTCTTGCCGGGTGGGCAGAGGTCGCGCACGGTGCCGAACCAGTAGTAGCCGTCGTTGCCGCCAAAGAGTTTGTCGATGCCCCCGGCGTCGCCCGTTTTGAGGCCGTGGGCGGAGAGGATCTGGGTGAGCTTGTGGTGGGAGACGGAATAAGGCATGACGGGTCAGTGTTCGTGTGGGCCGGCGAGTGTACCGAAACGCACGCCTCGCTGCAGGCTCTAGCCCAGGACGCGATGTGCCAGGCCGACGTACAGCGGAATGCCCACCACGATGTTGAAGGGAAACGTGATGCCCAGCGACATGCCGAAGTACAGGGCGGGCTGCGCTTCGGGGATGGCGTGGCGCAGCACGGCGGGCACGGCGATGTAGGAGGCGCTGGCGGCCAGCACCATCAGCAGCGCCCCGTTGCCCGGGCTCACGCCGGCCACCAGGGCCAGGCCCAGCGCCAGCGCGGCATGCGCCAGCGGCGCCAGCAGTGCATAGCCGAGCAGCCACAACGGCTTGCCCTTGAGTTCCCCCAGGTTGCGCGCGGCGAGCAGGCCCATGTCGAGCAGGAAGAAGGCCAGCATGCCCTTGAACAGGTCGGTGGAAAACGGCGCCATCACCGCTTCGCCAGCCACGCCGGTGACCATGCCGATCACCATGGCACCCAGCAGCAGCAGCTGGGCGCCGTCGGTGAACGACTCGTGCAGGATCTTTCCCAGCCGGATCGGTGCGCCAGAGCCCGCGCCCAGGGCGAGCGTGCCGCCACCGGCTGAGCCGGCCGCTGCTTGCTGGCGCAGGCTGTTGGCGAACAGCACGGCCATGATGATGGCGGGCGACTCCATCAGCGCCATGGCGGCGGCCATGTGGCCGCCGAACGCAGTGCCCTGGTTCTCCAGAAATTGCACGGCGGTGATGAAGGTCACCGCGCTGACCGATCCGTAGGTGGCGGCAATCGCGGCGGCGTCGAACCCGCCCAGGCGCCGCTTGAGCAGCTGGTAGCTGATGGCGGGAACCACCACCGCCAGCAGCACGGCCAGCCCCAGCGTGGTGGCCACCTCGGCGGTGAGTCCCGATTCCGCCAGCGAAAAACCGCCTTTCAGCCCCAGCGCCATCAGCAGGTACAGCGACAGGAAGCGCGAGATCTGGGGCGGGATCTCCAGGTTGGATTTGACGGTGCCGGCGAGCAGGCCGAAGACGAAGAACAGGATGGCGGGGTCGAGCAGGTTGGGCATGGCCGCGATGCTAGGTGTGCTGATCAATAATTGAAAATCAATTAATCTGATTGTTTCCATCGATCAAAGACTATGAACTTCACCTTCAGGCAGCTGCGGCTCTTTCTCGCGCTGGCCGAGCACAAGAGCATCACGGCGGCCGCTCGGGCCTGCCATGTCACCCAGCCCACGGTGTCCATGCAGCTCAAGGAACTGGCCGAGGCCGTGGGCCTGCCGCTGTACGAGCAGATCGGCAAACGCCTGTTCCTCACCGAAGCCGGTGAGGCGCTGGTGGAGACGGCGCGCCTGATGGAAGACGACTGGGCCGCGTTCGAGCAGCGCATCGACGCCATGAAAGGCCTCACGCGCGGGCGCCTGCGGCTGGCGGTGGTGAGCACGGCCAAGTACTTTGTGCCCAGCCTGCTGGGCAGCTTCTGCGACGCGCACCCCGAGATCGACATCGCGCTGGAACTGCTCAACCGCGATGCGGTGGTGGAGCGGCTGCGGCACAACCGCGACGACCTCTACATCATGTCCATGCCGCCCAAGGACATCGACCTGGACAAACACGCCTTTTTGCCCAATCCGCTGGTGGTGATTGCCCCGGCCTCGCACCGGTTGGCCCAGCGGCGCGAGTTGGCTCTGGCGGATCTGACGGCGGAGCGTTTCATCATGCGTGAGCGGGGCTCGGGCACGCGCCTGGCCTGCGACGCCCATTTTGTCGCCCAGGGTTTTGTGCCCCGTGTGAGGCTGGAGCTGGGCAGCAACGAAGCCATCAAGGAAGCGGTGGCCGCCGGCATGGGACTGGCGGTGGTCTCGCGCCATGCGCTGGCTGCTCCCCTGGCAGATCAGCGGCTGGTGGAACTGCCCGTGGCGGGTTTCCCGGTGCAGTCCAACTGGTGGACGCTCTACCCGCGCGGCAAGCGCCTGTCGCCGGTGGCCGCGGTGTTTCTGGAACACATTGAACACTCCGCGCGCCGGGGCTACGACCAGCGCTTGAAAGCCCAGCCCTGATGCCGCGCGTCAGAACGAACCGAAGGCACTGCCCAGCGTCACCACCACCGCCAGCGCCAGCAGCGGAAACAGCACCGCGACCACCAGGATGTCCAGATACGACTGGCGGTGCGTGAGGCCGCAGATGGACAGCAGCGTGATCACCGCGCCGTTGTGCGGCAAGGCGTCGAGCCCGCCGGTGGCGATGGCGGTGACGCGGTGCAACAGTTCCGGCGAAATGCCGGCGGCCTGGCCCATGGCCAGCCAGGTGTCGCCCAGCGTTTGCAGCGCGATGCTCATGCCGCCCGAGGCCGAGCCGGTGATGCCGGCCAGGATGTTGACCGCGATCGACATCGACACCAGCGGGTTGTCGGGGGCGATGGCCAGCACCGCGTCGCGCAGCAGCGCAAACCCCGCGAGTGACGCGATGACGGCCCCAAAGCCGACCTGCGATGCCGTGTTGAGCAGCGGCAGCACCGAGCTGCTGGCGCCCTGGTCCAGCGTCCTGGCCAGTCCTGTGAGGGCATGTCGTTGCAGTATCACCAGCAGCACGGTGGCTGCCGCGAGCGCGACGATCACCGCCCAGATGCCGCGCACCGCGTCGATGCTGGTGGCGCCGTACACGGCCTGCGCGAGGTAACGGGTGTCCATCGCCGGCAGCAGCCAGGTGGCCAGCAGGTAGTTGAGCGCGATCACCAGCACCACCGGGGCGATGGCGCGGACAAACGCGCCGCTGCTGAAGTCGGCGGAGGCGGTGGGTACGGGTTCGTCATCGCTGTCGCCGTAGCCTTCACCTCGCGATCGGGCACTCGCGGCGCGGCGCGTGAGCCACAGCACGCCCAGCACCAGCATCACGGCGCCGCCGATCAGGCCCAGCCCGGGCGCGGCGAACGGCGTGGTGCCGAAGTAGGGCATGGGGATCGCGTTCTGGATCGCCGGCGTGCCGGGCAGGGCCGTCATGGTGAAGGTGAACGCCCCCAGTGCGATGGTGCCGGGGATCAGCCGTTTGGGCAGGTTGGCCTGGCGGAACAACGCCGCCGCGATGGGGTAGACCGCAAACGCCACCACGAACAGCGACACGCCGCCGTAGGTGAGCACCGCGCAGGCCAGCACGATCGCCAGCACCGCGCGCGAACTGCCGAGCCCGCGCACGATGCCGTGGGCAATCACGCGCGCCGCGCCCGAGTCTTCCATGAGCTTGCCGAACACCGCGCCCAGCAGGAACAGCGGGAAGAACGCCACCACAAAGCCGCCCAGCGCCTTCATGAACACCTGCGTGTAGCTGGCGAGCAGGGGTGTGTCGGGGCTGAACAGCACCGCCAGCAAGGCCATCAGCGGGGCCAGCAGCAGCACGCTCACACCGCGCCAGGCCAGCGCCATCAGCAGCACCAGCGCGATCACGATGCCGGCGATGCTGGTCATGCCTGCAGCACGCTGGAGAGGTCGAAGCTGCTGCGCTGGCCCACGTGCTGCCGGTTGGCATCCAGCCAGCGCCCGGCCGCGTCGCGGCCGAGGTCGTGAAGCTGCGACAGAAACGCCCACTGCGTGTTGGTCTTGCTGTCGGCTCCCAGCGGCGCGAGCGATTCACCGCCGTCGATCATGTGCACGCGCAGGTCCTGCACGCGCTGGAACAGGGGTGGGCCGCCCTTGAGCGGGGCAGTGCCCACCAACTGCTGCATCAGCGCGAGCGTTCGCATTTCCTTGAGCAGGCTGGCGTTGAAGGTCACTTCGTTGATGCGGTCCAGGATGTCGCTGGCCTTCTTCGGCACGGTGTCGCGTTGCACCGGGTTGATCTGCACCAGCAGCAAATCGTCGGCCGGGCTGTCGGTGATCAGCGGCAGCAGCGAGGGGTTTCCGGCATAGCCACCGTCCCAGTAGGCCTCACCGTCGATCTCCACCGCCTGGAACATCAGCGGCAGGCAGGCCGAGGCCATCACCATGTCGGCGGTGAGCTCGTGCTGGCCGAACACCCTCAACTGGCCGGTGCGCACTTGCGTGGCCGCAATGAACAGCTGCGTCTTGTGGCAGGCGCACACACGTTTGAAGTCCACCGTGTCCAGCAACACATCGCGCAGCGGGTTGAGGTTGAGCGGGTTGAGCTGGTAGGGCGAGAGCTGGCTGCCCAACGCCGTGTTGAACTGTTTGTAGGGGGCCAGCCACGGCGCCATGAGCGCCTGCACCGGCCCGAACGCCGCGCCCAGCGGGCTGCTCTGCAGTTTGTGGAAGGGCGAGATTTCCGCCACGCGCGTCCAGAACTGGCGCAACACGCGCCGCGCACCGTCGCGCCCGCCGTCCATGAGACCGGCGGCGAGGGCCACCGCGTTCATGGCGCCGGCGCTGGTGCCGCTGATGGCCGCGATCTCCAGCCACTCTTCTTCCAGCAGGCGGTCGAGCACGCCCCAGGTGAAGGCGCCGTGCGATCCGCCGCCCTGCAGGGCGAGGTCGATCGGGAGCTTGCCGCTGGCGGTGCGGGGGGCGGACTTGCGTTTCGTGCGGGGTCGGGTGGTCATGGTCTGCATTCGAGGTCGATCTGGCGCGTTCTGTGTGGTGCATTGCACCATGTTCCCGATGCCGCCCCGGGCGTCTGGGACAATCGCGGTTTGCCCTTGGCTCAACTGCCCTGCATGTCCACCACCACCTTTGAGCCCACCGCCGACGAAGCGCCGACGCTGCCCACCGGCCCGCTGGCGCGCGAGGCCCTGGCCCTGGCGGCTTTCGATCACGTGGTGGCCCACGCCAGCGGCTACCGCGCCCGGCCTGGCCAGCGCGAGATGGCCGCACACATCGCACACACGCTCTCGGGCGTGACGCCGGGCGACGATTCGGTGGCCAGCGACGCGGCCCTGCCCGCGCGCGGCATCGCGGTGGTGCAGGCCGGCACCGGCGTGGGCAAGTCGGCGGCGTATGCGTCCACCGTGATCCCGCTGGCGCTGGCCCAGCAGAAGCGCGTGATCATCTCCACCGCTACCGTGGCGCTGCAGGAGCAGCTGATTGCGAAAGACCTGCCGGCCCTGGCCGCCACGCTGCCGCAACCGTTCAGCTTTGCGCTGGCCAAGGGGCGTGGGCGTTATGTGTGCCGCCTGAAGCTGGACCAGCTCAGCGGCGGCGACGCAGCCAGCGCCGATTTGTTCGAGAGCGACGACGCCCCGACCGACACCAGCGCCTCCGGCGTGGCCGCGCGCGCCGTGGCTTCGGCCTCGGCGGCCGCGCGCTGGCAGGAACGCGGCGTGCAGTACACCGCCTGGGCCAACGCGCTGGATGGCGGCAGCTGGGACGGCGACCGCGACCGGCTCGACGAGCCACCCGAGGGCAGCCTGTGGGGCCCCGTGGCCGCCGAGCGCCACACCTGCACCGCACGCCATTGCCCGAGCTACAACAGCTGCAGCTACTACCAGGCGCGCGCCAGGCTGGCGCAGGCGCAGGTGATCGTGGTCAACCACGACCTGCTGCTCTCCACGCTCGGCCTGCACGCGCTGCCCGCGCCGCAAGATTGCTACGTGGTGTTCGACGAAGCGCACCACCTCGGTTCGGTCGCGCAGGGCCAGTTCACCGCGTCCATGGACCTCATGCGCAGCAACTGGCTCGACAAACTGCCACGCGCGGTGGACGAGGTGGCCGGCGCGCTGGACGCGCGACCGACGTCCGACGTGGCGCAGCTCGCCAAGGATCTGAAGACAGCGCAAGGGGAACTCGCGCGCCTGGCCATGCAGCGCATCGGTGCGCTGCCGGCGTGGCTCGACCTCACCGGCCGCACGCCAGGCCGCGCGCCTGCGCGCAGCGGCTTCAACGACAACGCCCCGCCCATCGTCGACCGTTTTGATGGCGGCGCGCTGCCGCCCGAATGGGCCGAGGTGGTGGCGCAGATGCATGCCAATGCCAGCGCGCTGCTCAAGGTGTTCGAAGCCCTGGCCACGCAGCTCAAGGCGAACGCGCGCGAGAACCCGGGCGACGCTGCGCGCTGCGCCAAGCTCTACAGCCGCCTGGGCGTGCTCGCGCCGCGCCTGCAGAGCGCGCAGGAAACCGCCACGCTGTGGATGCAGGCACCCACCGACGGCCAGCCGCCGCTGGCCAAGTGGCTGGAGGCTGGTATCCACCACGGACTGGTGACGCTCACCGCACACGCCTGCCCGCTGCAGCCCGGCAGTCTGCTGCGCAACCATCTTTGGAACAAGGTGCGTGCGGCGGTGGTCACTTCGGCCTCGCTCGTGACCTGCGGCAATTTCGACCATTTCCTGCACGAGTCGGGGCTGGCGTACGACGATGCGGTGGCCACGCGCGAGGTGCAAAGCCCGTTCGACCACCAACGTCAGGGCCGCCTGGTGGTGGTGCAGACCGTGGCCGACCCGAAAGACGTGGACGGCTACACGCGCGAAATGTTGGCCTCGCTCATGGAAGACCTGCGCGAAGTGCAACGTGGCGCCCTGGTGTTGTTCACCTCGCGCGCCCAGATGCGCCAGGCGCAGGGCCTGCTGGAGCGCGGCGAACACGGCGCGCTGCGCGATCGGGTGCTGGTGCAGGGCGAAGCTTCGCGCACCGTGCTGCTGCGCCGCCACGCCGAGCGCGTGGCCGAGGGTGGGGCCTCCATCCTGTTCGGCCTGCAGTCGTTCGGCGAAGGGCTCGATTTGCCCGGTGAGCTGTGCGAATGGGTGTTCATCACCAAGCTGCCGTTTGCCTCGCCCAGCGACCCGGTGGGTCAGGCGCGCGCCGACTGGCTCAAGAGCCAGGGCCGCGACCCGTTCAGCGAACTGGTGGTGCCCGCCACCGGCGCACGCCTCTTGCAGTGGACCGGCCGCGCCCTGCGCAGCGAAACGGATGAGGCCGTGGTGGTCTGCTACGACGCGCGCCTGCTGCGCCAGAGCTACGGCCGGCGCATGCTGCAGGGGCTGCCGCCTTACCGCTTGCAACGCCGCGTGGGCGGTGTGACCAGCGACGTTTGA
>NZ_JALHLX010000136.1 GCF_022844385.1 Hydrogenophaga sp.
CCGCCGCCATCCCGAAAGGGAGCGTACCGGTTCGACCCCGGTTCGAGGCACCAGGCTAGGTTTTTTCCGGTTTCGCCGGTACAGTGAGTTTTCATGACCCGATACAACGCGCCCTTCGAAATCCACGTGCATGGAGATGTGCCTCTGCGCGAAGACGTGGTCTTTGCCCAGATCCAGGACGCACTCAAACCTTTGTGGGTCTACGCTGGCGCCAAGTCGTTGGCGGCGGCGGCCGAGAGCAGTTATGAAGACGAGCCGGGTATCCGTTTTGATGCCGAATCCCATGTCTTGCAGATCTGCTGGACTGTTCCCGGTGATGAGGATTTCCGACAGGTGATTGAAGAAGCCTGCATGGGCCTCAACGACATTGCGTCCACCGGCGCGCCGCTGGAGGTTTCGTTCTACGACGCCGAGTTCGATGAGGAAGATGAGTCCTCCGAGGAGGAAGCGCGCGACGACTTCCTGATGTGCTTTGTGGGTCCCACGCCTGCGGCCATCATGCAGGTCCAGCGCGACCTGCTGGTGCAGGATGTGCTGCACATCATGGAGCGTCACTTCGACGCATCCGAGTTGGGCGACGTGGTGAGCTCAATCGACAAGCTCTTCACCCAGCGCTTCGACGCGCTGGTGAATTCCATGCAGTTGGGTAAACCTCCGCGTGGATACGGCGGCCAGTCGGGCCATGGTGGGCCGCGCAAGCCGCGTCATTTGCACTGAGATCCGGCTGGGCCTTTCCCTGCCCTGACTTGCCCAGGCCCTAGACTGCGCTTCTCGGCGGACACCTGCTTCCGCTGCCCGGAGCGCTCATGTCCCTCTTTTCCACCGATGCCCTGAACCCTGGTGTGCGCAAGCGCGAGGTGTTCGGCTGGGCGATGTTCGACTTTGCGAACTCGGGCTACACCACCGTGGTGTTGACCGCGGTGTTTGCCGCCTACTTTGTGGGTGCCGTGGCCGATGGTGCCGAGTGGGCCGCGTTCGCCTGGACTGCGGCCTTGAGCCTGTCGCACCTGATCGTGATGTTCACCATTCCGGCCATGGGCGCCTGGGCCGACCAGCATGCTGCGAAGAAGCGGCTCCTGATGTTCACAACCGCAGGCTGCGTGCTGGCCACGGCGGCTCTGGCGCTGGTGGGGCCGGGTGCGGTCGTGCTGGCCATGCTGCTCATCGTGGTGTCCAACGTGTTTTTTGCCTGGGGCGAGTCCCTGGTGGCGGCCTTCCTGCCCGAACTTGCGCGTCCTCAAGCCATGGGGCGGGTCAGCGGCTGGGGCTGGAGCCTGGGCTATTGCGGCGGCATGCTGGCGCTGGGCCTGAGCTTGGCTTATGTGTTGTGGGCGCAAGCGCAAGGGCAGAAGGCGGCCGAGTTTGTGCCGGTGACCATGCTGATCACTGCGGCGGTGTTTGCGCTGGCGTCCTTGTTCACATTGGTTCTGCTGCGTGAACGCGCAAAGCCTCAGACCAGCTTGAAGACAGGTTCCGCATGGCGCCAGTCGTTCAGGCAACTGCGCAGCACGTTTCAGCAGGCCAGGCGTTACCAGGACTTCATGTGGCTGCTGGCCTGCGCCACGGCCTACCAGGGTGGCGTGGCGGTGGCGATCACGCTGGCGGCGATTTACGCCGAGCAGGTGATCGGCTTCGCTCAGCAGGAAACCATGGTGCTGATCTTCGTGCTCAACATCGCGGCCATGGTGGGCGCGTTTGCTTTCGGCTACTGGCAGGACCGCCTGGGCCACAAGCTGGCGCTGGGCATCACACTGGTGGGCTGGGTCGCCACCTGCGTCATCGCGGCCATCACCACGACCAAGGGCGGCTTCTGGTACGCCGCCGCCATTGCTGGCGTGTGCATGGGGTCGAGCCAGTCGTCGGGTCGCGCCATGGCCGGCATGCTGGCGCCGCCGGCGCAGCTGGCCGAGTTCTTTGGCCTTTGGACGTTCGCCACCCGCGTGGCCAGCATCATCGGACCGCTGAGCTACGGAGCCATCACCTGGATGACCGGGGGCAACCAGCGCCTGGCCATCGGGTCCACCGCCGTGCTGTTCGTGATCGGGTTGTTGTTGCTGATCCCGGTCAACATGAAGCGGGGTCGGGAGGCGGCGCTTCAGCCGGCGAACGCTTCAGGTCACTAGTTTTTCTGCGCAGGTTGGCAGGCCGAGCCATCGCCGGGCGGCCAACGAGAGCGTGGTGGGATCGCCGGTGGACACCAGTACCGGTGCTCTTGCGGCGGTGTCATTCGTTCCGGACATGTTCAGAACGTCGCGCGTGCGGCGTGCCACCGCTTCGCCGGTGTCGATCAACGCCACGCCCGGCCCCAGCAACTGCGCCATGGCGTCGGCTGCAAAAGGGTAGTGCGTGCACCCCAGCACCACGGTGTCCATGTCGCCTGGGGCCTTGTCGCGCAGTGCTGTCACGTAGCGTTCACACAATGCCTGCTGAGTCTGCAGGTCGTCGCGTTCGATGGCGTCGGCCAGGCCGTCGCAAGGCTGGCAGATGAAATGCAGAGGGCTGGAGGCCACGCTTTCCAGCTGCGCGCGCAGGCGCGCGAACCGCTCGCTGTTGAGCGTGCCGCGCGTGGCCAGCACGCCGATGTGGCGCGTGTGGCTCATCGCAGCGGCGGGCTTGAGCGCCGGCTCCACGCCCACGATGGGGAGGTCGGGGTGGGTGGCGCGCAGGCTGTCGATGGCCAGCGCGGTGGCGGTGTTGCAGGCCACCACCAGCGCATCGATGTGGTGGGTGTGGCGCAGCCAGGTGGTGATGCGTTCCGATCGTTCGGTGACCTCGGCGACGGTGCGCTCGCCGTAGGGCGCATACGCGCTGTCGGCCACATAGACAAAGCGCACCCCGGGCAGCTCGGCCAGCAGGGCGCGCAGCACGCTCAGGCCGCCGACCCCGCTGTCGAACACCCCGACGGTATTCAAGCGGCGGCGACGCTGATGCCCTTGAATTCGCCAGTGGCGATGCGCTTCTGCCACTCGGCCGGGCCAGTGATGTGGGCGCTGGTGCCGCCCGAATCCACCGCCACCGTCACCGGCATGTCGACCACGTCGAATTCGTAGATGGCTTCCATGCCCAGGTCTTCGAAGCCCACCACCTTGGCGTGCTTGATGGCCTTGGACACGAGGTAGGCGGCGCCGCCCACGGCCATCAGGTAGGCGCTCTTGTGCTGCTTGATGGATTCGATGGCGACCGGACCGCGCTCGGCCTTGCCGATCATGGCGATCAGGCCCGTCTGCTCCAGCATCATGTCGGTGAAGCCGTCCATGCGGGTGGCGGTGGTGGGACCGGCCGGGCCCACGGCCTCATCGCGCACCGGGTCGACCGGGCCCACGTAGTAGATGACGCGGTTGGTGAAATCCACCGGCAGCTTCTCGCCCTGGGCGAGCATGGTCTGGATCCGTTTGTGCGCGGCGTCGCGGCCGGTGAGCATCTTGCCGTTGAGCAGCAGCGTCTGGCCGGGCTTCCAGCTCGCCACCTCGGCCTTGGTCAGCTTGTTCAGGTCCACGCGCTGGCTTTTCTGGGTATCGGGCACCCAGTTCACGTTCGGCCACAGGTCCAGGCTGGGCGCTTCCAGGTACACCGGGCCGCTGCCGTCGAGCACGAAGTGCGCGTGGCGCGTGGCGGCGCAGTTGGGGATCATGGCCACGGGCTTGCTGGCCGCGTGTGTGGGGTACATCTTGATCTTGATGTCGAGCACGGTGGTGAGGCCACCCAGCCCCTGCGCGCCGATGCCCAGGGCGTTGACCTTCTCGTAGAGCTCCAGGCGCAGTTCTTCCACCTGCGTGAGCTTCTCGCCCTTGGACGCCTTGGCCTGCAGCTCGTACATGTCGATGTCGTCCATCAGGCTCTCTTTGGCCATCAGCACGGCCTTCTCGGCGGTGCCGCCGATGCCGATGCCCAGCATGCCCGGCGGGCACCAGCCCGCGCCCATGGTGGGCACGGTTTTCATCACCCAGTCAACCACCGAGTCGCCGGGGTTGAGCATGATCATCTTGCTTTTGTTCTCGCTGCCGCCGCCCTTGGCCGCCACGGTCACTTCCACGGTGTCGCCGGGCACGAGCTCGGTGAAGATCACGGCGGGGGTGTTGTCCTTGGTGTTCTTGCGGGCGAACTGCGGGTCGGCCACGACCGAGGCGCGCAGCTGGTTGTCGGGGTGGTTGTAGCCCTGGCGCACGCCTTCGTTGATGGCGTCTTCCAGGCTGCCGGTGAACCCGTCAAGCCGCACGTTCATGCCGACCTTGAGGAACACGTTGACGATGCCGGTGTCCTGGCAGATCGGACGGTGGCCGGTGGCGCTCATCTTGCTGTTGGTCAGGATCTGCGCAATGGCGTCCTTGGCGGCGGCGCTTTGCTCACGCTCGTAGGCGCGGGCGAGGTGGGCGATGTAGTCGGCCGGGTGGTAGTAGCTGATGTACTGCAGGGCGGCGGCGACGGATTCGATCAGGTCGTTCTGGCGGATGCTCGTGGTCATGGCGGTGGGGGAGTTGGTGTCTGGGGTCTGTTGCCGGGGGCCGCACGGGTGCACAGTCTGCTACGGTGGGCCAGCCGGTATTTTGACAGGTCGTCCCAACGCCGGCTGACACAGGAGAGCGCCATGAAGACCCGGATAGAACGCGACACCATGGGCGAGGTCGCCGTGCCCGCCGAGCGGCTGTGGGGCGCGCAGACGCAGCGCTCGCTGCAGAACTTCGACATCTCGGGCGAGCGCCAGCCGCGCGAATTGATCCGGGCGCTGGCGCAGGTCAAACGTGCGTCGGCCGTGGTGAATCACGCACTGGGCCTGCAGGACGAGAACAAGACCGGAGCCATCGTGACCGCGGCCGACGAGGTGATTGCCGGGCAGCACCAAGCCGAGTTCCCGCTGGTGGTGTGGCAAACCGGTTCTGGTACTCAGACCAACATGAACCTCAACGAGGTGCTGGCCAACCGGGCCAGCGAACTGCTGGGCGGGGAGCGCGGCGAGGGCCGGTTGGTGCACCCCAACGACGATGTGAACCGCAGCCAGTCAAGCAACGACGTGTTTCCCACCGCCATGCACGTGGCGTCGGTGGACGCGATCGTGCACCGGCTGCTGCCTTCGCTGGCATTGCTGCGAACCACCCTGGCGCTGAAGGCCGCCGAGTTCACCGACATCGTGAAGATCGGCCGCACGCACCTGCAGGACGCCACGCCCCTGACACTGGGTCAGGAGATGTCAGGGTGGGTGGCGCAGCTCGCGAACAGCGAAAGGCATGTGCGCGATGCCTTGCCGCACCTGTGCGAGCTAGCGCTGGGTGGCACGGCGGTGGGCACCGGGCTGAACGCATCTCCTGGTTACGCGGTGGCCGTTGCAGCCGAGCTGGCGCGTCTCACCGGCCTGCCTTTCGTGACCGCGCCCAACAAGTTCGAAAACATGGCCAGTGTCGATGCCCTGGTGCACGCCCACGGCGCCCTCAAGACCCTGGCCGCCAGCTTGAACAAGATCGCCAACGATGTGCGCTGGCTGGCCAGCGGACCGCGCAGCGGCATTGGTGAGCTCAGCATTCCCGAGAACGAGCCGGGCTCGTCCATCATGCCGGGCAAGGTCAACCCCACACAGAGCGAAGCCGTGACCATGCTCTGCGCCCAGGTCATGGGCAACGACGTCGCCATCAACATCGGGGGCGCGTCGGGCAACTTCGAGCTCAATGTGTTCCGTCCCATGGTGGCGCACAACTTCCTGCAGAGCGTGCGCCTGCTGGCCGACGGCATGAAGAGCTTCAATGACCACTGTGCCGTGGGGATCACGCCCAACCGCGAACGCATCAAGGAACTGGTGGAGCGCTCGCTGATGCTGGTGACTGCGCTCAACCCGCACATCGGCTACGACAAGGCCGCGCAGATTGCCAAGCGGGCGCACATGGAAGGCTCCAGCTTGCGCGAAGCGGCCCTCGCTTCCGGGCATGTCACGGCCGAACAGTTCGACCTGTGGGTGCGCCCTGAGGACATGGTCGGGCGCTGACGCACAGGCGAAAAAGGGCGACCGTGAAGGCCGCTCTTTCCGGCTGCTGCAGCTCTCAGTGCTTGCTGCCCGGCGGGGGCTGCATCAGCTTGTCCGTCATGGCAATCGCCATGGCGCTGAGCAGGAAGACCACGTGGATGATGGTCTGCCACATCAGCACCTGCTCGGTGTAATTGGCGGCGTTGATGAAGGTCTTGAGCAGGTGGATGGAGCTGATGCCGATGATGGCGGTGGCCAGTTTCACCTTGAGCAACGACGCGTTCACATGGCTCAGCCATTCGGGCTGGTCGGGGTGGTTCTCCAGGTGCATGCGGCTCACGAAGGTCTCGTACCCGCCGATGATCACCGTTCCGTTGAGGCCGGTCAGTTGCACATCGGGCTTGTAGCGGATGCTGCTGATGAGTTTGTCGAGTGCGATCTGGCTGCCGAAGGCGGCTTCCTGCAGGTGCACCAACTCCACCCAGAAGTGAAAGACGTAGACACATTTGGCCGCGATCAGACCGATGTAGAGCGGCAACTGCAGCCAGCGACTGGCACAGATCAGGTTGGGCAGGGCGCGGATCGGGGCGGGGGTTTTGACAGGGTCGGTCATGAGGGAGGGCGATGCGCTGTGCGCCCGGGGCGGGCGGCGGCAAGGACGGCGTCTTGCAGGTTGGCAAGGCAGTCGCACCCGGGTTTGTACCGATGTCCTGCCGCCGTGGGAGGCTGTCCCAATGGGAGTCTGCGTGTCATGTAAGTGGCTCGTAAGAGCCTGTGCCCACAGTCAATGGCTGACCCGAATCCACAACATCTGAGGAGACTGCCCATGTCCACACCGTCGACGTCCATCCAATCCACCCTGGTCGAAAACCGTGTTTTTGAACCCTCCGCAGCCACAGTCCAGGCTGCCCGGGTCTCGGGCATGGCGGCCTACCAGGCACTGTGCGACGAGGCCGACAAGGACTTCGAAGGCTTCTGGGCCCGTCTGGCCCGCGAGACGCTGACCTGGCACAAGCCTTTCACCAAAACGCTGGATTCGTCGAACGCGCCGTTCTACAAGTGGTTCGAGGATGGTGAGCTCAACGCCTCGTACAACTGCCTGGACCGCCACATGGGCACGCCGGTCGAGAACAAGACCGCCATCATCTTTGAAGCCGACGGCGGCGAGGTCACCAAGGTCACCTACAAGGAGCTGCTGGCCAAGGTCTCGCGCTTTGCCAACGCGCTCAAGGCGCGCGGCGTGAAAAAGGGCGACCGCGTCGTCATCTACATGCCCATGACGGTTGAAGGCGTGGTGGCCATGCAGGCCTGCGCGCGCATCGGCGCCACCCACAGCGTGGTGTTCGGCGGCTTCTCGGCCAAGGCGCTGCAAGAGCGCATCCAGGACGCGGGCGCCGTGGCCGTGATCACCGCCAACTACCAGCTGCGCGGTGGCAAGGAGCTGCCGCTCAAGTCCATCGTCGATGACGGCATTGCCATGGGCGGCTGCGAGTGCATCAAGAACGTGATCGTGTTCCAGCGCACGCCCACCGCCTGCAACATGGTTGCAGGGCGCGACAGCTTCATGCACGACGTGATGGCCACCGAGTCCGACGTGTGCCCGGCCGAAATGGTGAGCGCTGAGCACCCGCTGTTCGTGCTCTACACCTCCGGCTCCACCGGCAAGCCCAAGGGTGTGCAACACAGCACCGGCGGCTATCTGCTGTGGGCCAACCTCACCATGAACTGGACCTTCGACCTGAAGGCCGACGACATCTTCTGGTGCACCGCCGACATCGGCTGGATCACTGGCCACACCTACGTCACCTACGGCCCGCTGGCCGCAGGCGCCACGCAGATCGTGTTCGAAGGCGTGCCCACGTACCCGAACGCCGGCCGCTTCTGGCAGATGATCGAGAAGCACAAGTGCACCATCTTCTACACCGCGCCCACGGCGATCCGTTCGCTGATCAAGGCGGCCGAGGGCGACGAAAAGGTGCATCCCGCTCGCTCCGATCTGTCGAGCCTGCGCCTGCTCGGTTCGGTGGGTGAACCCATCAACCCCGAAGCCTGGATGTGGTACTACAAACACGTGGGCGGCGAGCGTTGCCCGATCGTGGACACCTTCTGGCAGACCGAGACCGGCGGCCACATGATCACGCCGCTGCCGGGCGCCACGCCACTGGTACCGGGCTCGTGCACGCTGCCGCTCCCTGGCATCGCCGCGGCCATCGTGGACGAAGCCGGTCTGGACGTGCCCCACGGTTCGGGCGGCATCCTGGTGGTGAAGAAGCCCTGGCCTTCGATGATCCGCACCATCTACGGTGATCCGGAGCGCTTCAAGAAAAGCTATTTCCCCGAAGAACTCAAGGGCTACTACCTGGCCGGCGACGGCGCGGTGCGCAGCGCCGATCGTGGCTACTTCCGCATCACCGGGCGGATCGACGACGTGCTCAACGTCTCGGGTCACCGCATGGGCACGATGGAGATCGAGTCGGCCCTGGTGAGCAAGACCGATCTGGTGGCCGAAGCCGCCGTGGTGGGCCGCCCCGACGATCTGACGGGCGAGGCCATCGTGGCCTTTGTGGTGCTCAAGCGCTCGCGCCCCACCGGCGAAGAGGCCAAGGCCATCGCCAAGATCCTGCGCGACTGGGTGGGCAAGGAAATCGGCCCGATCGCCAAGCCCAAGGACATCCGTTTCGGCGACAACCTGCCCAAGACCCGCAGCGGCAAGATCATGCG
>NZ_JALHLX010000137.1 GCF_022844385.1 Hydrogenophaga sp.
TCAGGCGCGCTTCCTTGATGCCGGACTGCAGGCGCTGGGTGGAGGTGGTGTTTTCGTCAAACGCACCATCGGTCTGCACCGACAGGTCGCCGCTGCGGCGCTGCAGTTGGGCTGTGAGGCGGGGGGGCGTGGCGGCATCCGCAGGCAACAGGAAGTCCCAGCTGCCGTCAAACACCACGTCGCCGCCCAGGCCGGCCTGGCTCAGCGGACCGCTTTTCGCGCCCTCGGCGGTGGTGAAGGCGTCGACCCATGAGAGCGGCAGGCCGGTGAGCTGGCCGCGTGTTGCCAGCGCACCCTTCTGCCAGCTGAGCTGGTCCCAGGCGAGGGTCATGGGACTGGTGGTGGCAGCCGGCGCGCCGGCTGCCCGGTTGCTGAACGTGGGTTGCAGACGCAGCAGGCCGGCGTCGGCCTGCAGGTTGATGGCGCTGCGCGCGTCCTGCCAACGCAGGCCGAGTGCGGCCACGCTTTGCAGCGTCCAGTCCACCACACGGTCCTTGCGCGCGCTGTCGGTGGCACGCAGTTGCAGGCGGGTGAGGTCCAGACGTCCGCTGTCGATGTCGGGCCGTTGCGCGCTGCCCATTTGCAAACGGCCCTGGGTGTCCAGCGTGGCGCGCCAGGGCCCTTGCTCGGCCTGGCCGGTGGCGGTGATGTCGAGCTGGTGGGGCAAGCCGCTGGCCTGCAGGTTCAGGTTGGCGAGGCTCAGCGTTTGCAGCGTGCCCACCACGGCGTCGGTGCCGGTGGCCGGGTCGGCCGCGCGCGCCGCGGTGCCGCGTGTGATGACCAGTCGCGGTGCCTGCAGGCGGGCTTGCACGCGCGGTGGTGCGGCGGTGGTGGCACCCGTCACAGGCGCGGGGTAACCGAGCACACCCAGACCGCCGTCCCAGCTGGCGGTGAGGCGGGCATTGCCTTGGGCCTGCAGGCCCGGCATGGCTTCGAGCTGCGCGCGCAGCAGCGGACCCACCACTGGCAGCGTCTGCAGGCTCTTCACCCAGGCGAGCACACGAGCCGCGTCGTCCAGCGCCAGGTTGAATTCGCCCTTGCCCTGGGCGTGGGCCACGCGGCCTTGCCAGTCGCCTTGGGCGCCGGGCAGCTTGAGCGCCAGGCGCCCGTCAAAACGGCGCGCGCCCACGTCGAGCTGGCCCTGGCCGTCCAGCGTGGCGTCGGCCACGCCGGCGCTGAGGGTGCGCAGGTCGAGCACGCCGAGCGCGGCGTTGTCGGGCTGCGGCGTCCATCGGCCTTGCAGGTTCAGGTCGCGCAGGCGCAGGCCGGCGAGCTGGCCGGCCTTGGGCTGCGTGCCCGAGGGTTTCACCACGGCGTTCAGGTCGATCGCCGGGTTGGCCGATTCGGCGTTGACCGCGCGGGCGGAGAGCGTGCCGTCAAGTGCGGCTGGCGCGATGCTGCTCCAGAGTGCGGCCGGGTTGATGCGGCTGGCCTTGAGCTCGCCCTGAAAGTCGCCCAGGGGCGAGGCTGCCGTCTGACGCCAACCCTCGCCCTGAACACGACCACCGCCGAGCTGGGCGTCCAGGTTGGAGAGCGTCCAGCGCGCCCCACGCTGTTCCAGATCGGCCTGCAGGCTTTGCAGCGGCAGGCGTTGCTTGTCTGCCGGGCCGGGCACGGCGTTGGTCACGCGCACCTGGGCGCGCCAGGCGTCGCCATCGGGTTGCGCCACCACCGTGCCGCTGAGTTCGGTCACCGGGGCTTGCGGCCAGAGCGCGGCGAGGTTGAGCCGGTTCATGCGCGCGTTGGCCGCCTCAATCGGCTGGGTCTTCCAGGGACGGATGCGCGCGGAGGCGTCGAGCACCGGCGTATCTGTGGCACTTGCTGTGCTGGTGGTGATGCTGGCGGTGGCGTCCAGCGCAGCGTCGGACTCGGCGAGCTGGCCAGTCACTTTGGCAATGGCCTTGAGCACCAGGTCTTCGCCGCCGGGCACGGTGGCCTTCACCTCGCCCTGCGCGTCCACCCGCAGCGGCATGGGCGCTTGCGCACCCAGCACCGCCTGGATCTGGTACAGCCCGCCGGCCACCTGCAGGTTCTCCAGATCGAGCTGGTGCGCGTCGGCCACGCCGAGGTTCCACAGGCTGTCGGCCGGGCGGTAACGGTACTGCCCCTTCAGGCCGCTGAGCGAGACCTCCTGTTTGCCGTCGAGCACCAGTTCACCCACCGACCACGGCAGCGTGATGGCCATGGGCAGGGTGATGGGCTGCAGCGGCTCCACCGGTGTGGGTGGGCGTCGGTCGGTGATCTGCAAGCGGCCAATGTCGAACTGCGACAGGCGCAGGCCGCGCGCGAGCAGGGCATCGAACCAGAAGCGGTTGTCCAGCGCGATGCGCACGCTGGTGGCCTGCACGGTCAGTTCATCGCGCTGCCACTGCAGCCGCCCGATCTCGCCGCCGTTGCGCAGGCTGCCCTGCACCTCGGCCACGCTGAGCGTGCCCGCGCTCGCGCCCTGGTCGGCCATGTAGGACTGGCCCCAGCCAATGGCCTGCGCCAGCGAGCCTGAGGTGCCGGCCCACACCCAGGCCGCGACGGCCGCTGCCAGCACCAGCCCGAGCAAGGCGCCGGGCAGCCAGAGCACGAACCAGCCGAGTCCGCCGAGCGCGCGCCGCGTCCTGGTTGGTTGAGCGGGTGCTTCGCTCAAAACGTGAAGCCCACGTTGAGGTGCAGCCGCAAGCGCCGGGTTTCCAGGCCGTAGGCCAGATCCAGCTGCAGCGGGCCCACCGGGCTGTTGTAGCGCACGCCCGTGCCCACGCCCCACAAGGGCTTGAGGTCGCCCGCGCGGTCGGCCACGGCGCCGCCGTCGATGAACAGCACGCTCTCCACCGGCGAGCGGCCGTTGGCGTTGAAGATCGGGCGCTGCCATTCCAGGCTGACCACGCCCTTGTAGCGCCCGGGCAGCACGCTGCCGTCGGCCTGGCGCACGCCGATGTCGCGCAGGCCGTAGCCGCGCACGGTGGCGTCGCCACCGGTCAGGAACAGCTGCGTGTCGGGAATGGCAGCGCTGCGTTTGGCCAGCACCGCGCCACCCTCCACACGCAATGCCAGGCGGCCCTGGTTGGTGCGGGTGTTGGACACCTTCAGTTCGCGCGCTTCACCCGCCTTGGCCTCGGGCGGCGGCGAGCGGTCGCCCAGCGGCCAGTAACCCAGCCAGCGCGCCTGCGTGCGCGTGAAGGGCAGGCGCGTGGTGCCCAGCGTGTAGCCCACACCCAGCTCCACCGCCAGGCCATAACCCGCGTTGGGCGAGATCGGGTCGTCGAAGCGGCGGCGCGTCCAGGCGTAGTTGGCGGTGACCGACGAGTTGGCCTCTGCGGTGCGCAGGGTCTGCGTGGCTTCGTTGAAGACACTCGCGCGGTCGTACTGCAGATAGAAGCTGCGGTCGTACTCGATGCCGTCTTGCGACTGGCCGGCGCGCAGTCGCTGGCTGGTGGTGATGTTGAAGTCGTCCTGCTCCTGCAGCAGGCGCCCGCCCGCAATCCAGCGCCAGCCGTCGTTGCTGGGCGGTGAGCTCCAGTCGGTGCTGGCGAGCTGGTCCACGCGTTCGAACTTGAGCGCACTCACCGCCCGCCAGCCGATGCCCGGCACGCTGTGGTGCGTGTGTTCGATCGACAGCCGCGCGCCGCTGTCGGTGCTGCCACCCACGCCCAACACCAGCTTCTGGCGCAGGCTCTCGCGCAGTTGCACCTTCACCGGCAGGGACTCGCCGTCCAGGGTGGGCTCCACGAACACAAAGGCCGAGTCGTAGTAGCCGCTCTCGATCAGGCGCTGTTGCGCGGCCTGCAGCCGGGCCAGGTCGTAGTCGCTGCCGGGCACCACGCCCGAGAGGCGCACCAGGCGCTCCACCGTGACCTTGTCATAGCGCTCTGCGCCTTCCACCACCACTTCGCCCATTTGAAAGGCGCGGCCGGAGTCGAGCTCGATGTAGAGGTTGGCCTGGCGGTTGTCGGCGTCGATGTCGGCCAGGCTGTTCTGCACGCGGCCAGCGGGGTAGCGCCGCGCGATGAGTGCGCGCAGGGCCGCGTCCTTGGTGCGGTCCCAGTCGCTTTGCGAAAACGGCAGGCCCTGCATCACCTGCACCTCGCGCTGGATGGTGTCGCGCTGCTCGCCCGCTTCGGGCGCGGTCGCGATGTCGCCCACGAAGGACACGTTCACCGAAGCCACCCGGGTGATGGGGCCGGGCGAGACGCGGATGGTCACCGTGCCCAGTGGTCGAGCGCTGGACCCATTGCCCGCAGCGGCGTCGGCAGCCTCCGTGAGGGCGGGCGGCCCGACCACGTCCACCACCGGCGAGAAGTAACCCAGTGTGGCGAGCAGTTCGCGCAGGTTGGCGGGCGCTGCGGCCAGCAGGCGGGTGAGTTCGTTGGCATCGAGGTTGCGCAGCAGGCGAAAGCGCTGCAGTTCGAGATGGCGCAGCAAAAACTCACGCACCTCGTCGGGCGCCTGCAGGTCGATTTCGAAGCGGGGCTCGGCCGGTGGACGTGGTGTTCGGGGGGTGGTGCGGTCCCGGCTGGTGGACGCTTCCGGCGCATCGGCATCGGCCGCGTCCACCGCGTCCTGCAGGGCGCTGGCCGCCGGTGCGACAGGCGCCTCCACGGCTTGCGCCCGTGCGGCCGGTGGGCACAACATGGCGGCACAAAGCAGAAGAGACCCCGCCCAGCGGGCGGAGTCCGGAACAAAACAGGTCATGCGGCTATTTGGAGAGCAACCTCATCGTGTCTTCCAGCCCCTTCAAGGTCAGCGGGTACATGCGCTGGCTCATGAGTTGCTGGATCACGCTGATGCTCTGTCGATACTGCCACACGCCCTGAGGTTCCGGATTGATCCACGCATACTTGGGAAAAGCGTGCGTGAGGCGCTGCAGCCACTCGGCGCCGGCCTCTTCGTTGTTGTATTCCACGCTGCCGCCAGGTTGCAATATTTCGTAAGGACTCATGGTCGCGTCGCCCACGAAGATGAGTTTGTAGTCCTTGTTGTACTTGCGGATGATGTCCCAGGTGGGGAACTTCTCGGCGTAGCGGCGGCGGTTGTTCTTCCACATGAAGTCGTAGACGCAGTTGTGGAAGTAGTAGAAGTCCAGGTGCTTGAACTCGCCCTTGACGGCCGAGAACAGCTCCTCCACCCGCTGGATGTGCTCGTCCATGGTGCCGCCCACGTCCATGAGCAGCAGCACCTTCACGTTGTTGTGCCGCTCCGGGATCATCTTGATGTCCAGGTAGCCGGCGTTGGCTGCGGTGGCGCGGATGGTGTCTGGCAGGTCCAGCTCGAACTCGTTGCCCTCGCGCGCGAACTTGCGCAGGCGGCGCAGCGCCACCTTGATGTTGCGCGTGCCCAGCTCCTGTGTGTCGTCGTAGTCGCGGTAGGCGCGCTGTTCCCACACCTTCACACCGCTCTTGTTGCCGCCCTTGCCACCGATCCGCACGCCCTGCGGGTTCTGCCCGCTGTTGCCGAACGGCGAGGTGCCACCGGTGCCGATCCACTTGCTGCCGCCTTCGTGACGTTCCTTTTGCTCTTCCAGCCGCTTCTTGAGCGTCTCCATGAGCTCGTCCCAGTCCATCTTGGGCGCGTTGGCCTTCTGCTCGTCGGAGAGGATGCGCTCCATCTCCTGGCGCAACCAGTCCGCCGGAATCGGCTTGGTGAAGTCCGCGATCATCTCCACGCCCTTGAAGTAGGCGGCGAAGGCGCGGTCGAACTTGTCGTAGTGCTTCTCGTCCTTCACCAGCGCGGTGCGCGCCAGGAAGTAGAAGTCGTCCATGCTGCAGGCGTCGGGGTTGCGCGGCCCGACCACGTCGGCCTGCAGCGCCTCCAGCAGCATCAGGTATTCCTTGACGGAGACCGGCAGCTTGGCCGAACGCAGGGTGTAGAAGAAGTCGATCAGCATGGTGATCTCCCGGGTTCAGGCGTGAAGGGCCCGCAGGTAGAGCAGCTGGGCTTTCGCTTCCGGCCACTCACCCGCACGCATGCTGTACATCACCGTGTCTCGGATGGTGCCGTCGCGGCGCAGGGCGTGGCCGCGGATGACCCCGTCTTTTTTCGCGCCCAGCCGCTCAATGGCCTGTTGGGACGCGAAGTTGTAGTTGTCCGTGCGCCAGCCCACCACGTGGCAGCCCAGGGTGTCGAAGGCGTGGCCCATCATGAGCAGCTTGCAGGTGGTGTTGACGTGGCTGCGCTGCACACTTTTCGCATACCACGTGTAGCCGATCTCCACCCGCTTCACCGCCGGCAGGATGTCGTGGAAGCTGGTGCTCCCGAGCACTTTGCCGGAGGCCTCGTCGGTCACGGCAAAGGCAAAGCGGTGGCCCTCCTCACGCATCTTCAGCGCCGTTTCGATGTAGCCACGCGTCTCGTGAGGCTCGGGCACCGAGGTGATGCGAAGCTTCCACAGCTCACCGTCGGCTGCAGCCGCACGCAGGCCGTCCTCGTGGTCCAGCGACAGCGGAACCAGGGCAATGCCGTTGGAGCGGAGGGTGACGGGTTGAACGAAAGCCATGGCCAATCCGTTCAACGGTTTCGCTGGTTCATGAAGACGAGTTTTTCAAACAGGGTCGTGTCCTGCTCGTTCTTGAGCAGCGCACCCACCAGTGGCGGGATGCTGACCTTGCTGTCGGCGCTTTGCAGGGCTTCAAGCGGGATGTCTTCGGCCATCAGCAGCTTGAGCCAGTCGAGCAGCTCGGAAGTGCTGGGCTTCTTTTTCAGGCCGGGCAGGTTGCGCACGTCATAGAAGGTCTTCATCGCCGCGGCCAGCAGCTCTTTCTTGAGCGTGGGGAAGTGCACGTCGACGATGCGCTGCATGGTCTCCGCGTCCGGGAACTTGATGTAGTGGAAGAAGCACCGGCGCAGAAACGCGTCGGGCAGCTCCTTCTCGTTGTTGGAGGTGATGAACACCAGCGGGCGGTGTTTGGCGCGCACCAGCTCGCGCGTCTCGTAGCAGTAGAACTCCATGCGGTCGAGTTCTCGCAGCAGGTCGTTCGGGAATTCGATGTCGGCCTTGTCGATCTCGTCGATCAGCAGCGCCACTGGCGCATCCGCCGTGAAGGCCTGCCACAGCACACCTTTCAAGATGTAGTTGTGGATGTCCTTGACCTTCTCCTCACCGAGCTGGCTGTCGCGCAGGCGGCTCACCGCGTCGTATTCGTACAGGCCCTGCTGCGCCTTGGTGGTGCTTTTGATGTGCCATTGCAGCAGCGGCAGCTTGAGCGCGGTGGCCACTTCTTCGGCCAGCATGGTCTTGCCGGTGCCCGGCTCGCCCTTCACCAGCAGCGGGCGTTTGAGCGTGATCGCGGCGTTCACAGCCAGCATCAGGTCCTGCGTGGCGACGTAGTTCTCGGAGCCTTGGAATTTCATGGGTTGGTCTGCTGGAAGGTTGAACGGGTGACGGAATCCTGGGTGATCCGGCCCCCCGGCTGCTGGGGGCAGGCTGACAAGGCCCGCACCGTCGGGGGTTTTGAGGACGGGGGCGTCTCGACCGGTCTATATAATCAGTGGTTGATTTTCCCCCGCTGACTCATTCATTGTGCTTGCAAAATGACCTCACTGTTGTCCACGATCACCCGCACCCTTGTCGCCGCTGCGACGCTTTCCGCAGCCGCTTTTTCGGTTCACGCCCAGGGTGTCACCGGTGATGTGGCGGCCGGTCAGAAGAAAGCCGAGATGTGCATCGGCTGCCACGGCATTTCGGGCTACCAGAACAGCTTTCCGGAAATCCACAAGGTACCGCTGATCTCGGGCCAGACGGGTGCCTACATCGTGGCTGCCCTCAACGCCTACAAAAAAGGCGACCGCAAACACCCCACCATGCGTGGCATCGCCGGTTCGCTGAGCGAGCAGGACATGGCCGATCTGGGCGCTTACTACGCCTCACACGCCGACAAGACGGCGCCTGAAGCGCCCCGCACCGCCAGCACCACGGCCGCCGCCCTGATCGAAAAAGGCGCCTGCGCCTCCTGCCACGGCGCCAACTTCAGCAAGCCGATCGACCCGAGCTACCCCAAGCTGGCCGGTCAGCACGCGGACTACCTCTTCTTCGCGCTCAAGGCCTACACGGTCGAAGGCAACGCGGTGGTGGGTCGCTCCAACGGCATCATGGCCGGCATCGCCAAGCAGTACTCCACCGCCGAGATGCGCGAAATCGCCAAGTACCTGGGTTCGCTGGAAGGTGAGATGAAGGTGGTGTCGCAGCCGCGCTTCAAGTAAGCACCGACTGCCCCGCAAAAAAGCCGCTCACTGAGCGGCTTTTTCGTATCTGTTCAGTCTTGTGTTGCGCGCCGGCGCACCTGGTCGATGTAGGCCTGCCCATCCGGCGGCCTGCCGGCGCGCTGGCT
>NZ_JALHLX010000138.1 GCF_022844385.1 Hydrogenophaga sp.
GCCATCGCGGCCAAGTCGCTGAAGGAGGTGCGTTACCACCTGCGCCACGCCAGCGACTGGCTGGTGCGCTTCGGTGACGGCACCGACGAATCGCACGCCCGCGCGCAAGCCGCACTCAACCACCTGCTGCCGTATTGCCAGGAGTTCTGGATCGGCAGCGACGCCGAAACGCAGGCGGTGCAAAGCAGCACCGGCGCCGATCTCGCCAGCCTCAAGGCCGATTGGGATGCGCTGGTGGACGACACTGTTCAAGAGGCCACGCTACAGCGCCCGGCTGTGCAGGGCTACGTGCCTCAGGGCAAGCTGGGTGTGCATTCGGAACACATGGGTTTTCTGCTGGCCGAGATGCAGAGCCTGGCGCGCACGCACCCGCAAGCGGTTTGGTGAGCCACGCCATGCAAACCGTCACGGAGCAGGACCACGCCGCCATCTGGGCCGCGCTTGCCGACCTGAGCGACCCCGAAATACCGGTGGTCAGCCTGAACGAACTCGGCATCTTGCGCGGGGTTCGCACCGGCGCCGACGGCACGCCCGAGGTGGTGATCACGCCCACCTACAGCGGCTGCCCGGCCATGGGGCAGATCGAGGACGACGTGCGCGCCGCACTGACCAACGCGGGCATCGGCGCCCGCGTGGTCACGCAGCTCGCTCCGGCCTGGACCACCGACTGGATGAGCGAGGCGGCGCGCGAGAAGCTGCGTGCGTACGGCATCGCGCCGCCACAGTGCGGCAGCAGCGCCAACGCGGGCACCAACGTGCTGAAGTTTTCGCGCCAGGCCTTGCAACGCGAGCTGGTGCCCTGCCCGCAATGCGGCTCGACCCACACCACCGAGACCTCGCCCTTCGGCTCCACCGCGTGCAAAGCCATGTACCGCTGCCTTGACTGTCTTGAGCCCTTCGACTACTTCAAACCCTATTGATGCCATGAGCACCGCACCCCGCTTCCACGAGCTGCCCATCGCGCGCATCAGCCCCGAGGCCGCGGGCGCAGTGGCCATCACATTGGCCATTCCGGTCGAGCAGCGCACGGCGTTTGCGTTCGAGCCGGGCCAGTTCCTCACCGTGCGCGCCACCATCGGCGGACAAGATGTGCGGCGCAGCTACTCCATCAGCAGCCCGCGCAGCCTGCTCACACAACGGGGCGAACTCACGCTGGGCATACGGCCGGTGGACGGCGGCGTGTTCTCCAACTGGGCCACGAGCGAACTCAAGGCCGGCGACACGCTGAAGGTGATGCCACCCGACGGCCGCTTCACCGTGCACAAACCCCGCGCATTGCACCGCGTGGGCTTCGCCGCGGGCTCGGGCATCACGCCCATCCTCTCGCTCATGGCCAGCACGCTGGAAGAATCGCCCGAGGCCAAGTTCACCCTGGTCTATGGCAACCGCCGCATGGACAGCGTGATGTTCAACGAAGCGCTGCAGGACCTGAAAGACCGCTACGCAGGCCGGCTCACGCTGATCCACATCCTCTCGCGCCAGGCGCAAGAGGTGCCGTTGCTCGAAGGCCGCATTGACGGCGACAAGGTGCGCGCGCTGATCGCCACTCTGCTGCCCGTGGGCAGCATGGACGAGGTCTTCATCTGCGGACCCGAGGCCATGATCGACGCGACCGAGAAGGCCTTGCTCGATGCCGGCGTGCGACCCGACCGAGTGCACACCGAACGCTTCACCTCGCCCACGCTCGACGCCCTGCCCGCTGAAGCGCGCAAGGCGGTGGTGCTCGGCCACGCCGATCCGGCCGTGCGCACCGACGGTGAGGTGGCACTCACGGTGATGCTCGACGGCAAGCCGCACGAACTGCGCATGAACCGCGACGAGCGTGTGCTCGACGTGGCGCTCAACGCGGGTCTGGATTTGCCGTGGTCCTGCCGCGGCGGTGTGTGCTGCACCTGCCGCGCCAAGGTGATGCAGGGCTCGGTGGCGATGGAGAAGAACTACACGCTGGAGCCCTGGGAAACCGACAAGGGTTTTGTGCTGAGCTGCCAGGCGCGCCCCACGAGCGACCACCTGGTCATCAGCTTTGATGAACGCTGAGGCGCTTGCCCCAGCGCCGACTCAGAAGCGCCAGCCCAGACCGACACCGACCAGCACCGGGTCCACCTTGAAGGTGCCGATGTTGTTGCCGCCGGAGATCACGTCGGTCTTGATGTAGACCTTCTTCACGTCGACGTTCAGGTACAGGTTCTTGGACAGCGGGAAGTCCACGCCCGCCTGGAACGCCATGCCGTAGCTGTTGCGCTTGAGGTCGGCCGCACCGCCGAGCAGGTCCACCGAGCTGAAGCGCGTGTAGTTCACACCGGCACCCACGTAGGGCTTGATGCCGCTGGCGTGGTTGAAGTGGTACTGCAGCGTGAGGGTGGGCGGCAGGTGCTTCAGCGAGCCGATCTGCGTGGCGCCGGCGTACACGCGCTGCTTCTGCGGCACGGTCAGCACCAGTTCGGCCGCCAGGTTGGGGCTGAAGAAGTAGGTGAAGTCGACTTCGGGCAGCGTCTTGTTGTTGATCGACAGGTCGAGGCCGGTGTAATCCTTGTTGGCGCTGTCGAGGTGAACGACGCGCGCGCGCACCAGCAACGAGCCGGCGGTGAAGTCTTGCGCAATGGCAGCACCCGATGCCAGCAGCGCGAGGGAGGCAATGGCCAGAGTGGTTTTTTTCATGGTGTTCAGTGATCGAGACGGGAACATTCCCGACCTCGATTACAGAAGACACCGGTCCTCTTCATGTTGCGGTGCATCAATGCAGACGCACACCCAAGCGGCCACACCACCCGCCCTTGATGCAGATCAAGGCTTCAGTCGCGCAGCACCACGACCGGTGCCACGCCGTACCGGATCAAGCCGATCTGCTCGGCCGCTGTGCGGCTGAGATCAATCACACGACCTTTGGTGAACGGTCCGCGGTCGTTGATGCGCACCACCACGTCCTGCCCGGTGATCAGATTGCGCACCCGCACGCGCGTGCCGAAGGGCAGCGTCTTGTGCGCTGCGGTGAGTTCGTTCATGTTGAAGACCTCGCCGCTGGCGGTGCGTCGGCCATGAAAGGGTTCGCCGTACCACGAGGCCCGGCCGCGCTCGATCTCGCGGGCATCCAGCACCGCAGCGGGCTCTTCTCCATCGGGCGTGGGCAGCGTCGGGGGCGCCTGCGTCGCACAGCCGCCCAGCCACAACACGGTGGCCAGGGCGAGCGTGAACGCGGACTTGAAGCTCATGACAACTGCAGCCGCTTGGCGATTTCCAGCGTCGCCACGCTCTGGTTCATGGTGTAGAAGTGCAGCGCCGGCACGCCGCCGTTGCGCAGCTGGTCGCACAGGTCGGTCACCACGTCCAGTCCGAAGGCCTTGATGGAAGCGGTGTCGTCACCAAAGGCTTGCAGGCGCAGCCGGATCCATCGCGGGATCTCGGCGCCACTCGCATCGGAGAAGCGCATGAGCTGCGTGGAACTGGTGATGGGCATGATGCCGGGCACCACCGGCACGTCGGCGCCGAGCTTCCAGGCGTCGTCCACGAAACGGAAATAAGCGTCGCTGTTGTAGAAGTACTGGGTGATGGCCGAATGCGCGCCTGCGCGCACCTTGGTCACGTAGGCATTCAAGTCGGAATCGGGTGACTTCGCCTGCGGGTGTACTTCGGGATAGGCCGCGACCTCGATGTGGAAGTCGTCACCGGTTTCGCTGCGGATGAACGTCACCAGGTCGCTGGCGTAGTGGAACTCACCGCCCGCGCCATAACCGCTGGGCAGGTCGCCGCGCAGCGCCACCAGCCGCTTCACGCCCATGGCCTTGAGCGTGGCGAGCTGTTCGCGCACCGAGGCCTTGGTGGCGCCGATGCACGAGAAGTGCGAGGCCGCCGGCACCGACTCGGCCAGGATGTCGCGCACCGTGTTGAAGGTGCCTTCCTGCGTGGAACCGCCCGCGCCATAAGTGACCGAGCAGAACTCGGGCTTCAGCGGGTAGAGCTGCTGGCGCACCGCGCGCAGCTTCTCCACGCCTTCCGGTGTCTTGGGTGGAAAAAATTCAAAACTCACGGGCAGGCCCATGGGGACATCTCCAGAAACAGGCAGAAATGTGCGGGTTCAACACCGCCGCGGGCCTCAGGCCGGCAGGCGGGCGAACACCAGAAATTCGCGGTTGCCGTCACCACCGGTGATCGGGCTTTCGACATAGTCGAGCAGCGCGAGGCCACTGTCTTTGACCACCTGCTCGATGCGCTGGCGCACCAGCGGGTAGCTCGCGTCGCTCTTGACCAGACCGCCCTTGCCGATGTGCTCGGGCTGCAGTTCGAACTGCGGCTTGACCAGCATGAGCACATGGCCACCCGCTTTGAGCAAGGGCACGAGCGCTGGCCACACCAGCGTCTGCGAAATGAACGACAGGTCACCGACGATGAGGTCGAACGGTGCGGCGGCAGCCTCTCCACCGCCATCCACCAAAGCTTCGGCAGTGAGATCGCGCGCATTGCAGCGTTCGATGCAGACGACCCGCGCGTCATCACGCAGGCGCGGATGCAACTGGCCCTGGCCCACGTCCACACCCACCACCTGCAACGCACCGCGTTGCAGCAGGCAGTCGGTGAATCCCCCGCTGCTCTGCCCCACATCGAGGCAGCGCAGGCCGCGCACGTCGAGCTCCACGCGTTGCAGCGCACCGTCGAGCTTGAGGCCACCGCGCGAGACAAAACGCGTCTCGGCGTTGTCCACCGCCTGCAGCTCCACCGTCTCGCGCAGCTCCTGGCCGTTCTTTGAGACAGTGGTCCAGTCGCCCGGCAACAGCCGCCAGCGCACGCCCGATGCAATCAGGCGCTGCGCTTGCGACTTGGACGCCGCCAGCCCGCGCTCGACGAGCAGTTGGTCCGCACGCATGCGGATCAATAGCGGTACGTGTCGGCCTTGTAAGGACCTTGCTTGGACACGCCAATGTAGGCGGCCTGCTCGTCGCTCAGTTCGGTCAGCATGGCGCCGACTTTCTTGAGGTGCAGACGCGCGACTTTTTCGTCCAGGTGCTTGGGCAGCACATAGACCTTGCCGGCTTCGTACTGGTCCTGCTTGGTGAAGAGCTCGATCTGCGCGATGGTCTGGTTGGCGAAGCTCGACGACATCACGAAGCTGGGATGGCCGGTGGCGCAACCCAGGTTCACCAGGCGGCCCTTGGCCAGCAGGGTGATCTTCTTGCCGTCGGGGAAAGTGATGTGGTCGACCTGGGGCTTGATCTCGTCCCACTCGCACTTCTCGAGCGCTGCCACGTCGATCTCGTTGTCGAAGTGACCGATGTTGCAGACGATGGCTTCGTCCTTCATGGCGGCCATGTGCTCGTAGCGGATCACGTTTTTGTTGCCGGTGGCGGACACGAAGATGTCGCACTTGTCGGCAGCGTATTCCATGGTCACGACCTTGAAGCCTTCCATCGCGGCCTGCAAGGCGTTGATGGGGTCGATCTCGGTCACCCACACCTGGGCGCTCAGGGCGCGCAGGGCCTGGGCCGAACCTTTGCCCACGTCACCGTAGCCGGCAACCACGCAGACCTTGCCGGCGATCATCACGTCGGTGGCGCGCTTGATGGAGTCGACCAGCGACTCGCGGCAGCCGTACAGGTTGTCGAACTTGCTCTTGGTCACGCTGTCGTTCACGTTGATCGCGCGGAACTGCAGCGCGCCCTTGGCCGACATCTCGTTCAGGCGCAGCACGCCGGTGGTGGTCTCTTCGGTCACGCCGATGATCTGGGCCGCCTTGCGGGTGTACCAGGTCTTGTCTTCGGCCAGCTTGGCCTTGATCGAGTTGTACAGGCAGATCTCTTCTTCGCTCTGCGGGTTGTTCAGGACGGAGGCGTCCTTCTCGGCGCGCTGGCCCAGGTGCATGAGCAGCGTGGCGTCGCCGCCGTCGTCCAGGATCATGTTGGGGCCTTCGCCTTCGGTGCCGGCGGCGCCGAATTCAAAGATGCGGTGGGTGAAGGCCCAGTACTCGTCCAGCGACTCGCCCTTGTGCGCGAACACCGGCGTGCCATTGGCCACCAGCGCGGCGGCGGCGTGGTCCTGCGTGGAGAAGATGTTGCACGACGCCCAGCGCACGCTGGCACCCAGCGCCTGCAGGGTCTCGACCAGCACGGCGGTCTGGATCGTCATGTGGATGCTGCCGGTGATGCGCGCGCCCTTGAGCGGCTGCGCCTTCGCGAACTCTTCGCGGATGGCCATCAGGCCGGGCATTTCGGTCTCGGCGATCTTGACTTCCTTGCGGCCCCATTCGGCCAGGGCAATGTCGGCGATCGCGCAATCGGTGAAGGTGGGGTTGTTCAGACGTGCATTCATGGTTCGCTCCGGTAAGGATGGATGAACCACATCGGCGGGCGAAAAAAAGCTCATCGCACGGGATGTGGATGAGCGTCGTTGCATGGATGGTCCGAGCCTCACGCCCCGCTGCTGACCTGGTCAGTGGGGACGCTGCAACGCTCCTCGGATGAGGGATTTTAGCCCAGCATGCCCCCGGGTGGGTGTTTGTGGGGTCTCCATCCCGGACTTCCTGCACGCCTGTGCGACACTGCCGGCCCCATGCCAACCCTGCCCACGCCCTCCCCGCTCGCCCTGTGGCCCACCTCGGAGCGCAGTCGAATCCGCGGCGTGCTCACCGACATCGACGACACCCTGACGACCGACGGCGCCATCACGCCCGACGCACTCGACGCACTGCAGCGCCTGCGCACCGCCGGTCTGCCGGTGCTGGCCATCACGGGCCGCCCAGCGGGCTGGAGCGAAGCCTTTGCCCTGGCCTGGCCGGTGGACGCGATCGTGGCTGAGAACGGTGCTGTGGCGCTGTGGCGCGGTGATGACGGCCTGCTTTGCCGGGACTACTTGCAAGACGCGACAACGCGAACCGCCAACTTCACGCGGCTCCAGATCACGGCACAACGCGTGTTGCGCGAACTGCCACAAGCGCGCCTGGCCACCGACAGCCCCGGGCGCGAGACCGACATCGCCATCGACCACAGCGAGTTCGCGCACTTGAATGAAACGGAGATCGCGCAGGTGGTGGCACTCATGCGCGGTGACGGCCTGAGCGCCACCGTGAGCTCGATCCACATCAACGGCTGGATCGGCGATCACGACAAGCTGGCCGGCGCGCGCTGGATCGTGCGCACGCGCCTGGGCCGGGACCTTGATACCGAACTCGACCGCTGGGTCTACGTGGGCGACTCGACCAACGACGCCCGCATGTTCGGCCACTTCCCGCACAGCGTGGGCGTGGCCAACGTGGCGCGCTTCTGGGCCGCGCTCAGCCACCACCCTCGCTTTGTGGCGCAGGCTGAGCGCGGCGCCGGCTTCACGGAGGTGGCCGACGCGGTGCTGTCGGCCAGGTCCTCATGACCGAGCACCCACTGCCACCCCAGCACAGCCAGGCCCTCACCGGCACCTCGCTGCCCGCGCTCGTGCCGGCGCAAGCGCGGCTCGGGCTGGTGGCCATCTTCGGCTCCACCTTTTTCCAGCTGGTGGGCTACTTCATGCTCATGCCGCTGTTGCTGCTCAGGCTCAAGGGCGACGGCGTGTCCACCGCACTGGCGGGTGTGTTCGTGGCCACCGGCTGGCTCGGCGTGTTTGCCATGACACCCTTCGCCTCGGCCATCACGCAGCGCCTGGGCCGCCGGCCGTCGCTGTGGCTCGCAGCCTTCGTGCCGGTGATCGCCATCACCGGCTTCCTGTTCAGCAACTCGCTGGTGTTGTGGTTCGTCTGCATCCTCATCGAGGGCATGGCCGCCGGCCTGCGCTGGGTGCTGGCCGAAGCCATCGTGGCCGAGTTCTCCCCGGCGCACCAGCGAGGACGCAACGTCGGCATCTTCGAGACCATGGTCGGCACCACCTTCGTGCTCGGTCCGCTGGTGCTGGTGTGGTTCGGCGCGCAGAGCGATGCGGCGCTGTGGCTGGCGCTGGCACTCACCGTGTTCGGTCTCGGCTGGAGCCTGCTCATTCCACGCCTGCCCGCCGCCGCCGATGCGCACGACGCCAAGGTCGGCCTCTCGGGCGTGTGGCATGCGCTGCGCCTGCACCCCCTGATCATGACGGTGGGTTTTGTCGGCGGCTTTTTCGAAAGCGGCCTCACCTCCATCCTGCCGCTGTACGGCCTGGCGCTGGGCCTGGGCGCCACCGCAGCCGCCCTGCTGGTCTCGGCCAGCGGCCTGGGCAGCGCCATCATGATGCTGCCCGCCGGCCTGCTGGCCGACCGCCTGGCCCACCACCCCACGCAGCGCTGGGGCGACGCGCGCGCCACGCGCCTGAAGATCATGCGGGT
>NZ_JALHLX010000139.1:0-3023 GCF_022844385.1 Hydrogenophaga sp.
ATCAGACCCAACAACAACGGCGCCGGCTCGCAACCGAGCTTGATGAAGCTGTATCCGATCAAACCAAAGATGGCCACCATCCAGATGTCGAAGCTGTTGTTGTTGGTCGAATAGACGCCGATCGCACAGAACAGCAGGATGGCCGGAAACAACCAGCGGTAAGGCACGGAAAGCAGCTTCACCCACACGCCAATGAGCGGAAGGTTCAGCACCACGAGCATCAGGTTTCCAATCCACATCGAGGCGATCAGTCCCCAGAACAGCTCGGGATTGGACGTCATGACCTGGGGGCCAGGCTGGATGTTGTGAATGGTCATCGCACCCACCATCAGCGCCATCACGGCGTTGGGCGGGATGCCCAGGGTGAGCAACGGGATGAATGAGGTTTGCGACCCCGCGTTGTTGGCCGACTCGGGCGCCGCCACACCGCGGATGTTGCCCTGGCCGAAAGGCACTTCACCCGGCTTGAGTTTGGTCTTCTTCTCGATGGTGTAGGCGGCAAACGACGACAGCAAAGCACCACCACCGGGCAGGATGCCCAGCACCGAACCCAGGGCCGTGCCGCGGATAACGGCAGGCAACATGCGCTTGAAGTCTTCCTTCGTGGGCATGAGGCCCTGCACCTTGCCGGTGAACACTTCGCGCTTGCTTTCGTCTTGCGACAGGTTGCTGATGATCTCGCCGTAACCGAAGATACCCATGGCGATCACGACAAAGTTGATGCCGTCGGTCAACTCGGGGATGTCGAAGCTGAAACGGGCCACGCCCGAATTCACGTCGGTGCCCACCAGACCGATCAGAAGACCCAGCACGATCATGGCCAGCGCCTTGAGCAGCGAGCCCGAGGCCAGCACCACGGCACCGATGAGGCCCAGCACCATGAGCGCGAAGTACTCGGAAGGTCCGAAGCTCAGCGCGACCTCGGTCAGTGGTGGTGCGAATGCGGCCAGCACAAGGGTGCCCACGCAACCTGCAAAGAACGAGCCGAGACCTGCGGCCGCGAGTGCAGGACCTGCCCTGCCCTTGCGCGCCATCTGGTAGCCGTCGATCACGGTCACGACCGACGACGATTCGCCCGGCAGGTTGACCAGGATGGCGGTGGTCGATCCACCGTACTGCGCGCCGTAGTAAATGCCGGCCAGCATGATCAGCGCGGCCACGGGCTCAAGCCCATAGGTCACGGGCAGCAACATGGCGATGGTGGCCAGCGGGCCGATGCCGGGCAGCACGCCGATGAGCGTGCCCAGCAGGCAGCCTACAAATGCGTACAGCAGGTTCTGGAAAGTGAAAGCGACACTGAAGCCCAGTGCGAGGTTGTCAAAGAGTTCCATTTGGGTTGTCTCCGGTCAGGCTGTCAGGAAGGCAGGCCACACCGGGAACTGCAGATTGAGCATGTAGACGAAAGCGACGTAACTGCCGACGGCGAGCAAGGTTGCCAGAAACAAGGACTCCTTGATGCTGCAGTTCGGACGCGCGAAGCCAGAGATGAGCACGAGGCCATAGATGGCGACGATGAAGCCCATGGCAGGAATGCCCAGCGAAGGCAATCCCACCAGCAGCGCGCCAAAGGCCAGGTTTGCGCCAAGCACGAAGCCCAAGGGGCGCCACGCGATCTTTCCGATGGGGTCACCGTCGGGTGCCTTGCTGCGAAAAGACTGGACCGTGATCAGAATCCCGAGGACCGTGAGCAAGATGCCGAGCAGCAGCGGGAAGTACCCCGGGCCCATGCGGGCTGCGTTGCCCACGTCGAAGTTCGTTGCACCCACAGCGAACGAGATGCCCACGATGGTGAACATCAAACCAGAGAAAAAGTCTTTTTGACTTGCCAGCTTCACAGTGTCTCCTCCAAATATTGGGTGTGGCGATTCTGATCCGGTCAAGGCATTCGCCGCATGTGGGTTACACCTACAACGGGAGGGATGGCTTGGGTTGCCGATCGCCTGCGCGACAGGACTACCACCGACCTCTGGGTTGTCTGGCACGCACAGAGGCCGCAATGATCTCGGCCGACTCGGCGCGCTGGGCCCGGTTGGCAAAGTCGATCGCCGACAGGCCTTGCTGGTTCTTCAGCATGGGATCGGCGCCCTCTTCCAGCAACAGCTTCACCACGCTCGGGTGCCCATAGTGGGCGGCCATCATCAAGGGTGTGGTGCCGTTGGGTGATTCGGCGTCAATGTAGGCATGGTGCTCCAGCAGCAGGCGCACCATGGGCAAAGCCTCTGCGTCGGGGTTGGTGGCGGCATAGTGAAGCGGGGCCCAGCCGGGCTTGTTCACCTCGGCCTTGCGTGCGATCAGGCGCCGGGCTGCCTCCAGCCGGCCCTTGAGCGCGGCCATCATCAAGGGGCTTTCGTCCTGGCCGGTGCGCGCTTCGACCTGTACCTTGTCCTGTCCGAGCAGGAAGCTGGACACCGCGGGTGCGTCGTCGCGCAGGGACAGGAAAAGTGCATGTTCGCCCGCCTCGTTGCGCGTGTTCAGGTCAAACCCGCGCTGCGCGAGCTGTCGAACCGCGCTCACGTCATCGCGCTTGACGGCCGAAAAGAAGTCATCGAACGAGTTGGCCCACACGGTGGTGGAGATCATCATCAGAAAAGCCAACAATCCCTTGAAAACAATATTCTTTTCAGGCTTCTTCATGTGATTTATCAAGAGTTTTGATCGCTGGTGGTGACAACACGCGGTCGAACAAGGTGTCGAAGTTGACACTGGTGGCTTGTGCCACCTCGGCCACCGACAAGCCCTTGATCTGGGCAATCTGCTCGGCCACCCAGGGCACAAACGCCGGCGAGTTGGTCTTGCCACGGTGCGGCACCGGCGCCAGATAGGGGCTGTCGGTCTCGATCAACATGCGCTCCAGGGGCACAAAGGCCGCCACCTCGCGGATGTCGCTGGCGCTGCGGAAGGTGATGATGCCGGAGAACGAGATGTAGAAGCCCAGATCCAGCGCGGCGCGCGCCACCTCGATGGTCTCGGTGAAGCAGTGAAACACGCCCCGTGCCACCGGCCGGGGTCCGGCCGGGCCCTCG
>NZ_JALHLX010000139.1:3123-8099 GCF_022844385.1 Hydrogenophaga sp.
TACACATCGTCGCCGAGCCGGTACTCGCGTGACGAGGGAATGAAGATGCCACCGTCGGCAAACAAGGGGATGTAGGCCGCGTAGAGCGCAGCCTTCTCCTTGATGGAGAGCTGGATCACGCTCGGGCGCGCTGCGGCTGCCGAGGGAGAAGGGTTTGTGCTCATCGGGTTGAGTTTAGCGGCATTCACCTGCGATATGCGCCCTGTTGCAGCACTGCAAATGCTTGCGCAAGGGCACCTTGCCTGCTCACCAGGGAAAGATCAGCGAGCCTGTGCCGCCAGCACCTGGCGGGTGCGCGCCGCCCAGGCTTCCTGCATGAGGCCCGCGTTGTAGGGGTGCTCCACCGAGCGCGCGGCCTGCATCAGTTCGCGTGACCAGGCGGCCAGTGCCGTCCAGCGCGGCGCGGCGGGCAACTCGGCAGCCGGGAAAAACCGGGCGGGGGCACCACAGGCCTTGGCCATGAGGTCGTGACACAGCTTCTGCAACACGGCGAGCTGCTGGGCCGCGGGCCAGTCGGCCAGCACCGACCAGTCGCCCCGCGCCAGCGCCTTGGGCAAACCCGACCAGGCTTGTGCGTTCAAGCCACCCGCGGCCCAGGCCAGGGCGTCGTCGGGGCGACCACCGGCCGCCTGCAGCCAGACCGCGGCTTGGGCCGGGGTGGGCGCAGGCGCAGCAGACTTGCCCCCCGTCTGGGCGGCCGTCACTTCATTGACCAGCCAGCCCAGAGCCTCTTGCTCCTGGGGCCAGACCATCGCGTGGGTCTGACAACGGCTGCGGATGGTGGGCAGCAACTGGTGGGCCGACTCGCTGGCCAGGATGAAACGGACCTCGCCCACCGGCTCTTCCAGCGTCTTGAGCAAGGTGTTGGCCGACTCCATGTTCATGCGCTCGGCCGGGTACACCAGGATCACCTTGGTGTTGCCACGCGAGCGGGTGGTCTGGGTGAAGGCCACGGCATCGCGTGCGGCTTCCACACGAATCAACTTGCTGGGTTTGCGCTTTTTGTCGTCGATCTCTTTTTGTGCGCCCTCATCCAGCGGCCAGCCCAGCGCCAGACTGAGCACCTCGGGCATGAGCGCGCACAGGTCGGCGTGGGTGCGCACGTCGATGGCATGGCAACTGCCGCATTCGCCGCAGGCGCCCTGCCCTGTGGGTCGCTCACACAACCATGCGCGTGCCAGTGCCAAAGCCAGGTCGTATTGGCCAAGCCCGGACGGCCCGGCGAGCAACAAGGCGTGGCCGCGTTGGTCCAGCAATCCAGTCAGCTGGGCTTGCAGCCACGGGGCCAGCGCTGCGCTCATGCGCCCACCTCGGCACGCAGCCAACCGCGTTGCTCGAAGGCTCGTCGCACATCGCGCCACACGGCGTCTTTGGGCTGGGCTGAGGGCACACGGGCAAAACGCGCCGGGTCTTGCTGCAAACGATCGCCATAACCAGCGGCGACACGCTCAAAGAACGCCAGCGGCTGGGATTCGAAACGGTCGGGCAAACGGGCGCCAGCCAGCCGTTCGGCGGCCACAGTAGGCGGCAGATCGAACCACACCGTGAGGTCGGGCTGGCGCAACCGCCCGCCCTGCTCGGGCAGGGCCTGCACCCAGCGTTCGAGCTGGCGCAACACCTCCAGATCAAAACCGCGCCCAGCGCCCTGGTAGGCAAAGGTGGCGTCGGTGAAACGGTCGCATAGCACCACCTCACCGCGCGCCAGTGCGGGCTCGATCACTTGTTGAAGGTGGTCACGCCGCGCGGCAAACATCAGCAGCGCCTCGCACAGTGGATCCATGGGATCGTTGAGCACGAGTTCGCGCAGCTTTTCGGCCAGCGGGGTGCCACCGGGTTCGCGCGTGAGTTCGACGGTGCGGCCCTGCGCTCGGAACGCCTCGGCAAGGCCGGCGATGTGGGTGGATTTGCCCGCGCCGTCGATGCCTTCAAAAGTGATGAAAAGTCCGGCGGTCTGCATGAAAGAGGGAAGGATCGGCGGTTCAGCGACGCAGGATGTAGCGTCGCACTGCGGCATTGTGCTCTTCGAGCGTTGCGCTGAACTGGCTGGAGCCGTCGCCGCGTGCGACGAAGTAGATGGCGTTGGTCTCGCCCGGCTGCACGGCGGCGCGCAACGAGGCCGCACCCGGCATGGCGATCGGCGTGGGAGGCAGACCCGCTCGGGTGTAGGTGTTGTAGGGCGTGTCGGTTTGCAGATCGTCGCGGCGCAGGTTGCCGTCGAAGCGCTCCCCCAGTCCGTAGATGACGGTGGGGTCGGTTTGCAGGCGCATGCCGATGCGCAACCGGTTGGCAAACACGCCGCCAATGCGCCGGCGGTCGCTCTCCAGACCGGTTTCCTTTTCAATGATGCTGGCCAGGATCAGCGCTTCTTCGGGTGTGCGCAGGGGCACAGCAGCGTCGCGCTGCGCCCAGGCGTCGGCCACGCGCTTGTCCATGGCTTGTGCGGCCTGCCGCAGCACGCTGGACGCGGTGGCGCGTTTGGCCACGCGGTAGGTGTCGGGAAAAAAGCGGCCTTCGGGGTGGCGCCCGGGGTAGCCGATGAGCGCCATGATGTCGGCCGAACTCAGGCCTTCGAGGTCTTGTGTCAGGTCGGGCGAAGCGCGCAACAGTTCGAACACCTGACGGTGGTTCCAACCTTCCACCAGCGTGATGTTGCGAACCGCCTGCTCGCCCCGAACGAGCTTGGAAAGCAGGGTGCGCGGCGTCGTGCCGGGGATGAACTCGTAGCTGCCTGCCTTGATGTCGCGTGAGCCGCCAGAAACGCGGAACCAGGCGTAGAGCAGGACCCAGGGCGTCTGCACGCCCGAAGCGGACAGCTTCTCAGCCACGCCACGTGCCGACTGACCCGGTGCGATTTCCACGTCCAGGGGTTGTTGTTCGCTCACGCGGGCGGGAAATCGCAGGGGTTGGTCGACCCACCACACACCGAAGGCGGCCGTGATCAGCAGGGCGACCAGCGGCAGCACGAACAGGAGTTTGAGAAGACGCAGCAAGGGGATGTGCTCAGCAGGGTGAAGGGCCGGACGGCCGGTCCGGAAGGGTGCAGCCGATGATAATCGGGCACTCTTCAGGCGCTGCCTGCCGCTCGCTCGGCCGCCGGTGCCTTGCATCCCTCGCAGCGCCCGACATGAACACTTCCGTATCACCCATGACCCCTCTTCCATCCACCGCAGACACGCCGGTTGACCATGGCGTCGCACGATTGACCCACCTGGGGGTGATCCAGGTGGATGGCGAAGAGGCGGCGAAATTCCTCCACGGCCAGCTCACGCACGACTTCGCGCTGCTGGGTTTGTCCGAGGCGCGGCTGGCCGCCTTCTGCTCGGCCAAGGGCCGCATGCAGGCCAGCTTTGTGGGTTTCAAACGCAGCCACGACCAGATCCTGCTGGTCTGCAGCCGCGACCTGTTGCCCGCAACACTCAAACGCCTGTCGATGTTTGTGTTGCGCGCCAAGGCCAAATTGAGCGATGCCAGCGATGCGTTCGCCATCCTGGGCCTGGCCGGCAGTGCCGTGCCCGCCGCGCTGCCTGCCGCGCCGTGGTCGCAGTTGCGTGAGGGTGATGCCAGCGTGGTGCGCCTGTACCCCGCGGACGGCACCGTGCGGGCTCTTTGGGTTGCCCCGGCCGACACACCGGCACCTGCGGGAGACCTCATGACCGAAGACCTGTGGAACTGGCTGGACGTGAAGAGTGCTGTGGCCACCCTCAGCCAGCCGGTGTTCGAGGCCTTCGTGCCGCAGATGCTCAACTACGAGTCGGTCGGCGGTGTGAACTTCAAGAAAGGCTGCTACCCCGGCCAGGAGGTGGTGGCGCGCAGCCAGTTCCGCGGCACGCTGAAGCGGCGGGCCTATGTTGTGCACAGTGACGCACCTTTGACGGTTGGCCAGGAGGTGTTCCACAGCAGCGATGCGGAACAACCCTGCGGAACCGTGGTGCAGGCCGCCGCCCACCCGGCTGGTGGGTTCGACGCCATCGTCTCCATGCAGACCAGTGCGGCAGCCGATGGCAGCCTGCACGCCGGCAGCGCCAGCGGCGCGGTGCTCACCTTGCAGCCCCTGCCCTACCCTTTGCTCGACGACATCTGACACGGACCAGGTCATGTGCCTGATCGCTTTTGCGCTCAACGCCGATCCGGCCCGGCCGCTGCTCATCGCAGCCAACCGCGACGAGTTCTTTGACCGGCCCACCGCGCCGCTGCACCGATGGCGGCTGGAGGATGGCACCGACGTGGTGGGTGGCCGCGACCTGCGCGATGGTGGGACCTGGCTGGGCCTGGACCCGGATGGCCGTGTCGCCATGCTGACCAATGTGCGCCAGTCCGAACTGAAGCCAGCACAGCGCAGCCGAGGCGAACTGGTCACCCGCTGGCTGCAGAGCGATGGCGATGTGGATCGGTTTGCGGCCGGCATTGCACCCGCCGAGTACGGTGCCTTCAATCTGGTGGTGGGCGACTTCCATGCGCGTGTCTGGCACTGGCTGGGCAACCGCGACCCCGAGGCGCCACACAGCACTGCATCAACTGTGTTGCACCAGCGCGCACTCGGTCCCGGCATCTATGGTCTGTCCAACGCGAGTCTGGATACCCCATGGCCCAAGACACAGCACCTCAAGGCGGCACTTGGCACATCGCTGCACACGCCAACGGACTGGCTGTCGCCCTTGTCCCAAGCCCTCACCCACGACCAGATGGTGCAGGAACTGGATCTGCCGCGCACCGGCGTGCCCGCCGATCTGGAGCGAGCGCTTTCCAGCCCCTTTGTGCGCATGGCCGACCGGGCCTACGGCACGCGCACCAGCCAGGTGGTCAGTGTGCGAAGCCAGACGCAGGGCTTTGCCGTGACCGTGCACGAATGGACGCACGACCCTGCCTTGCCGGTGGCTCGCCTCGCGCCCGAAAACGCGCGCACAGAGACCCTGGTGTGGTGAGCCTCAAAGGCGTTTGAACATGGTCACGTGCGCAATGCCGGCCTCTTCAAACGG
>NZ_JALHLX010000140.1 GCF_022844385.1 Hydrogenophaga sp.
ACCGCACCGCGCGAAGCGGCTTCCAGGCCCAGCGCCCCGGTACCGGCAAAGGCGTCCACACAGCGCAGGCCGGTGAGATCCTGGCCCAGCCAGTTGAACAAGGTTTCGCGCACGCGCGAGGGGGTGGGACGCAGGCCAGGGCGGTCGGCCACGGGCAGCAGGGTGCGCTTCCAGAGGCCGCCGATGATGCGGATTTCATGCGGGGCGCTGGCCGCGGCGCGTGCGGCTGAAACGGGAGGTTTTTTCATGCCGTCGAGCTTACGCGACCCAAACGCGCATCGCGTTCAAGGCTGAGCTCCAACAACAACGGTGACCATCCGTTCGGGCTGCAGCACGCGAGCAAACGAGCGCCGGATGTCGGCCACGCTCACGCGCTCGATCTGCTGGGTCCAGGTGTCCAGGTAGTCCAGCGGCAGGCCATTCCAGCCGATGTTGGCCACGTTGTCGAGCAGCTTGCGGTTGCTGTCGATGCGCAGCGAAAACCCGTTCACCAGAAACGCCTTGGCCGCCTTGAGTTCGTCCTCGGTCGGCCCCTGCTCCACGAACTGCTTGACCACGTTGCGCGACACCTCCACGGCTTGGGCGGCCTGGTCGGGGCGCGTGGTCAGACCGATCTGGAAGGCGCCGGCATGGCGGCCCGGCGCGAAGTAGCTGAACACACTGTAGGAGAGGCCCCGCTTCTCGCGCACCTCAGTGGTCAGGCGCGAGACGAAGCCACCGCCACCCAGGATGTAGTTGCCCACGAAGAGCGGAAAGAAGTCCGGGTCGCTGCGGGCAATGCCGGGCTGGCCGATCGACACCTGGGCCTGCGCGGCAGCGAACGGCAGGCGCTCGTCGATCGCACGCTCCAGCGCCTGCACCTGAGGTACCGCCGGCAGCGGGTCGCAACCGTGCGATGCCAGCGGTGCCATGAACTGGCCAACGATGGCGTCGGCCTGCGCGCGGTCGATCGCACCCACCAGCGTCACCTGCGCGCGGCAGGCCACCACATGGCGGCGGTAGAAGGCCTGCATGTCGGCCACGTTGATCGCGTTGAAGGTGGCGGCGTCGGGCTGAAAACCATACGGGTGCTGGCCATACACTGCCCGCGCGAACGCTCGGTTCGCATGCGTGCCCGGCCGGTTTTCGGCTTCCTTGAGCGAGGCCAGGATGCGTTCCCGATCGCGTTGCCACACGGCTTGCGGCCAGGCGGGTGCCGAGATCTGGCGGGCGGCCAGCGCCACAGCGCGTTGCAACAGATCGGGCTCGGTCAGCGTGCGCAGCGACAGCGTGAAGCGGTCGGCGCTGGCCTGGGCGCCGAACTGCGCGCCGAGGTCCAGCCAGGCTTCGCTGAGCTGGTTTTCGTCCAGCGCAGGCAGGCCCGGCTGTGCGGCCACGCCGTCCGACAGCAAACCCGCCGTTGCGCCAGCCAGCCCGGCTTGGGCCGCCGGATCGCGCCGGCTGCCGCCGTCAAAGTCGAGCTGCACGTCCAGCATGGGAATGGACGGGCTGGCCACCAGGTACACGCGCGCGCCGCTGGCGTGGGTCCAGTGTTCGATGGGAATGGCCGCCTGGGCGGTACTGAACACGCCGGCGAGCAACACCGACAAGGCAGCACGGCGAATGGAAGGTTTCAGGCGCGCGCTCATTTTGAACTCCCCTGGGGCACCAGCACCGCGGTGGTGAGCTGTTGATCGGAGAAATACCGCTGCGCGACCGACTGCACCTGTGCGGCGGTCACCGCCTTCAGACGACCCATCAGTCGGTCTCCGGTGTTGATGTCCATGCCATTGGCCCAGTAGCTGCCCAGCTCCTGCGCCTGGTTGAACACCGAGTCGAGCTTGTAGGTTTCACCGGCCGTCCACTGCGTCTTGACGCGGCGCAATTCGGCTTCGCTGATGCCCTCTCGGGCGATGCGCTCGACCTCGGACTTCAAGGCGGCGGCGGCCATCTCGGGCGTCACTCCCCGGGCGGGCACCGCACTCAGCGAAAAAAGCTGTGGCCCCCGACCCATCAGGCCGTAGGAGGCGCCCGCGCTGTCGGCGATGCGTTTGCCTGCGGTGCCCTGGCCTTGCACCAGTGCGCGGTCCAGCCGTGCGCCGCTGTAACCGCTCAGCACGGCCGAGAGCACGGTCAAGGCCAGCGCGTCCTGGCTGGCCGCGTCTTCCTGGATGGCACCGCTCCAGCGCGGCACCTTGTAGGCCAGGGCGACCACGGCCTGGTCCGCCACAGCGCGAAACTCCATGCGGCGCGGGCCGGATTGCAGCGGCTCTTCGCGCGGCTTGCGTTCGGGCAAGGCGCGGGCCGGGATGGGACCGAAATGTTTCTCTGCCAGCGCCCTGGTCTTCTCCACGTCCACGTCGCCTGCAATCACCACCGCAGCGTTGGCCGGCGTGTACCAGCGCTGGTGGAACTCGCGCGCATCGTTCGGTGTCATCGCCTCGATGTCGCTCATCCAGCCGATGATGGGCCGGCGGTAGGGGCTGGCCTGGTAGACCATCGCATTCATGGCTTCGAACATGCGCGCGCGCGGCGATTCTTCGGTGCGCTGGCGGCGCTCTTCCTTCACCACCTCGATCTCGCGCTTGAACTCGTCGTCGCTCCACTGGTTGTTGGCGAAACGGTCGGCTTCGAGCTTCATCACCGCTTCGAGTGCCTGCGCCGGCACCTGCTGGTGGTAGGCCGTGGCGTCGCGGCTGGTGAAGGCGTTGTCGCGCCCGCCCAGGGCCGCAATGCGGCGCGAATACTCACCCGGCTTGAGGTCGCGAGTGCCTTTGAACATCATGTGTTCGAGCACGTGGGCCACGCCCGAAGTGCCGTCCACCTCGTCGATGGAGCCCACCCGCACCCACAGCATGTGGGCCACGGTGGGCGCGCGCCGGTCGGGCCGCACGATCAGCGTCATGCCGTTGGACAGCGTGAAACTCTGGGCCACCGGGGTGGCGGGCGAAGGGGTTGAAGACTGTGCTGACGACCCGAGGGCCACGAAAGCCAGTGCGATGGACAGTGCGGCGCGGCGCCCGTCCGGCAGGTTCAGAGTGCGTTTCATAGAATGCAATGGATTCTAGAGATGGACAAATGTTCTCGTTCTTTCGCAAAAAAGCCCCCACCGAGCCCTCACCGGCCACCCCAGCACCCCCCGCAGTCACGCCTGCGGCGGCTCCCCCCGTCGAACTGGCTCCCGCGCCACCCGCTGCCGCACCCGTGCGCCAGGGCTGGCTGGACAAGCTCAAGACCGGCCTGCGCAAGACCGGATCGAGCATCACCACGGTCTTCACCGGCACGCAGATCGACGACGCGCTGTACGAGGAGCTCGAAGCCGCGCTGCTGATGGCCGACACCGGCGTGAAGGCCACCACCCACCTGCTGGCAGACCTGAAACGGCGGGTGAAAGAGAGCAAGACCACCGACCCCGCCGCCGTGAAGGGTCTGCTGGCCGATGCCATCACCGAGCTGTTGATGCCGCTGCAAAAACCGCTGGTCATTGGCGAACACAAGCCCACCGTGATCATGGTGGCCGGCGTGAATGGCGCGGGCAAGACCACGTCGATCGGGAAACTCACGCGGCATCTGGCGCAGGGCGGCGCCACGGTGCTGCTGGCCGCGGCCGACACCTTCCGCGCCGCCGCGCGCGAGCAGCTCGCGGTGTGGGCCAACCGGAACACGGTGGAAATCATCACGCAGCAAGGCGGCGATCCGGCCGCCGTGAGCTTTGACGCGGTGACCGCCGGGCGCGCGCGCGGACGCGACGTGGTGCTGGTGGATACCGCCGGGCGCCTGCCGACCCAGCTGCACCTGATGGAAGAGCTGCGCAAGATCAAGCGCGTGGTGCAGAAGGCCGACCCCACCTCACCGCACGAAGTGCTGCTGGTGATCGATGGCAACACCGGGCAGAACGCCCTGATGCAGGTGAAGGCCTTCGACGACACGCTCGGCCTCACCGGTCTCATCATCACCAAGCTCGACGGCACGGCCAAGGGCGGCGTCATCTGCGCCATCGCGCGCGAGAAGCCGGTGCCGATCTATTTCATCGGCGTGGGTGAAAAGCTCGAAGACCTGGAGACCTTCAACGCGCGCGAGTTCGCGCAGGCACTGCTGTCCTGAACGCTCAGTTTTCGTTGTCGGAGTAGTTGCGCCACTGGCCCATGGCGTTGCGCATGGTCAGCAACTGGCGCTCAAAACGCGGGCACGCCTGGCACATGGCCATGTGCAGGCGCAAGGCCATGCGCTCGACCAGCGGCAAGGAGCGGTCTTCCTGCGCAATGAGAAGTGCAGAGACTTCCTTGCAGGTGCGGCGCAGCGGATAGGCGGGCTTCATTTCGTTGACGGTCGGGCAAACCAGTTGAGTTCAAGACATTCTCGCAACCGCAACCGGGCCCGGTGCAGCTGAACGTAGAGGTTGGTCGGGGTGAGCGACAGTTCCTTACAGATCTCCTCGCTGGAGAGCTCCAGCCATTCGCGCATCAGGAACAGCCGCCCCTGCACGGCAGGCAGCTTGTCGGTGCAGGCTTCCAGCACCTCGAAGAACTGCCGGCTGTTCAGGTCCTGCTCAGGATTGCCCCACTCGGCGGGCTTCTCGGCGTAGTGTCCGTCGGTCTTGAAGGCTATGTGCTCCAGTGGGTCGGTGCCTTCGTCATCATTGCCGCTGGACAGGCATACCTCGCGGCTGTTCAGCCGCAGGGTGTCAATGATCTTGTGCTTGAGTATGCCCACCAGCCAGGTCTTGAGCTGGGAGCGCTGCTCAAATCCCTGCGGGCGTGAGATCGCGGCCAGCATGGTTTCGGACACCGCGTCTTCGGCCCAGGCGTCGTTGCGCAGCTGCAAACGCGCAAATTTGAGCAAATACGCACGCAAATCCGCCACTTGTTGCTCGAATGACGGGTTGTTGGGCTGCGACATGGGGGCTGAGTGTAATGAAACGGTTTGCAGGACGACGAAAGGCCTCACAGGAGGTTCCCATGTCACTGTTTCACGCCCGTTTCACCACCCATTTCAAAGCCTGGTTGATCGCCGCCGCCTTGGGCCCGCTGGCGCTCATGGCGCAAACCGTCCCAGCTCCGGGCACCCCGCCCGTGTTGCGCGGCAGCACGCTCGAGGGCAAGGCCTTCGACCTGCAAGCCCTGCGCGGCAAGGTGGTGATGGTGGTCTTCTGGTCGACCGACTGCGCGGTCTGCCGCGACAAGATGCCCGAGCTGCGGGCCAACGTGAAAGGCTGGGTGGGTCAACCATTCGAACTGGTCGGCGTGAGCACCGACCGCCTGCGCAGCAACGCCGTGAACTACCAGCAACTGGTCAATGCGACCGTGCCCACCAGCCAGCGCTTCACCACGCTGTGGAGCGGCGAGCCGCAGTACCGCGACAGCTTTGGCGTCCCGGGGCAACTGCCAGCCGCCTTCTTGCTCGACAAGTCCGGCGCGCTGGTGGAGCAGTACCACGGCCGCATTCCCCCTGAAGCCTGGGATCGCATCGCCGACCTGCTCTGAGGATTTCTTTTCAAGGTGACGTAAGAAAGCCGTCCGGCGCCAGACCAACCTCCAACCCGCTGGTGCTGTGACCGTCAAACGGCACACCGAGGCGGGTTGTCCCTCAACCCTGTTCCATCCTTCAGGAGCTTCCCATGAACCAACGCACCATGATCGCCGCCGCTGCCACTTCGCTGATGTCGCTGGCCCTGCTCTCCTCGCCCGCCTTCGCACAAAACGCCGCCAAGGAAAAATGCTTCGGCATTGCCAAGGCCGGCCAGAACGACTGCGCCAACCTCGCCGGCACCCACTCGTGTGCCGGTCAGGCCAAGGTGGACAACGACAAGGGCGAATGGAAATACGTGCCCGCCGGCACCTGCAAACAGATGGGTGGCGTGAGCCAGGAGCAGGCCAAGATGGACATGAAGAAGTCCTGATCGCCGCTTCTTTTTCAAGGCCAATGCCATGACCGCCACCGAGCCATCCATGCAGACCTCAGCGGTCGCACCCGTGGGCATCGGCTGGCGGCACCCCCATCACGCCGAGCTGCTGCAGCGGCAGCCGGCCCTGGACTTCATTGAAGTCCATTCCGAGAACTTCTTCGCACCCGGTGGCGCCGCGCGTGCGGTGCTTCGCCAGGGGCGTGAACACTATCCCGTCAGCTTGCACGGCGTGGGCCTGTCGCTGGGCTCGGCCGCCGGCATTGACGGGGCACACCTTGACCAGCTCGCGGCCCTGGTGGCCGAGATCGAGCCGGTGCGCGTTAGCGACCATGCCTGCTTTGCGCGCGGCAGCCTGTCCTCCCGTCCTGCACCTGCGGTACACGCCTCCGACCTGCTGCCCACCCCCTTCACCCGCGAGGCGCTGGACGCGATGTGCGCCAACGTGCAGCGCGTGCAGGACCGCCTGCGCCGCCCGATCGCGGTGGAAAACCTGTCGGCCTACGTGCGCTGGAGGCACAACGAACTGGGCGAGCCCGAGTTCCTCAACTTGCTGGCCCAACGCACCGGTTGCCAACTGCTGGTGGACGTGAACAACATCTTTGTCAACGCGCTCAACGACAAGCTGCAAGGCTCGATGCATGACCCGCTGGTTGTTTGCAAAAACTGGCTGGACGCCATTGACCCTGGAGATGTGGCCGAGCTGCACCTGGCGGGTCATGTGGATTGCGGCGACATCGTGATCGACGACCACGGCAGCCGCGTGGTGCCCCAGGTGTGGTCGCTGTACCGCCACGCGCTGGAGCGGTTTGGCGCCGTGCCCTCGCTGATCGAATGGGACACCGATGTGCCCGGGTTGCAGGTGCTGCTCGACGAGGTGACCGCAGCCCGCGAACACGCCAACCGCGCGTTGGACACGGGAGCCGCATGAACTCCCTGATGCTGCAGCAGCAAAGCCTGCTCGATGCGTTGTTCGCGCGGCCCGGCAACAACCAGTCCACCGGCGCCCTGCACCACCTGCACACGCAGCTTGAAATGCACGCTTCTCGTGGCCTCATGGCCTACCAGGCCAACGGCCACGCGCTCGCCGAACGCAGCTTGCTGGCCGTCTACCCGGTGATCGCGCAACTCATCGGCGCCGAGAGCTTCAACGCCCTGGCACGCGACCTCTGGCACAAGCACCCGCCACGGTGCGGCGATCTGGCGCAGTGGGGCGATGCCCTGCCCGCCTTTCTCGCCGTCAATGAACAACTCGCCGACGTGCCCTACCTGGCCGACGTGGCGCGTGTGGAGTGGGCACTGCACCGCGCGGCCAACGCCCCGGACGACGATACCGACCTGCCCAGCTTCGCGCGCCTGTCCAGCGAAGACCCCGAGGCCCTGACGCTGCGACTCGCCCCCGGCACGGTGATGCTCACCAGCGCGTGGCCGGTGGTCAGCGTGGTCACCGCACACACGGCCGGCGAACCCACCCTGGCCGAGGCGGGCCAGCGCGTACGCGACCGCGCGGGCGAAACCGCCGTGGTCTGGCGCCAGGGCTGGCGCCCATGTGTGGCGGCCTGCCCGGCCAACGCGCTGGGCGTGCTGCAGGCGCTGCTGGCTGGCGCGACGCTGACCGAGGCCCTGGGCCAGGCCACCGACGGTTTCGATTTCTCCGACTGGCTCACCCAGGCCGTGCACAGCGGCCTGGTGCTCGGCGTGGTCGACGCCACTCCCAAACCCCCAAACACCCCCCACGCCAAGGAAAAACCATGAACCCACCCACCCTGCTGCAGCGCGGCCACGCGCTCTGGTCTGTCGTCACACAAACGCTCAACGCAACGCAGCCGCTGGCCGCGCTCGCTGCACGCGTGTACCTGGCCCAGGTATTTTTCCTGTCGGGCCTGACCAAGATACGCGACTGGGAAACGACCCTCCTGCTCTTCACCGAGGAGTACAAGGTGCCGCTGCTCTCGCCGCAACTCGCGGCCATCTCGGGCACGGCGGGTGAGCTGGTGTTGCCGGTGCTCCTGCTGCTCGGGCTGGCAGGCCGCTTCTCGGCGCTGGGACTGTCGGTGGTGAATGTGGTGGCGGTCGTCAGCCTGGCCGAAATTGCACCCGCCGCGCTGCAGCAGCACATCACATGGGGCGTGCTGCTGGCCGCGCTGGCCGTCTACGGTGTCGGCAAATGGTCGGTGGACTG
>NZ_JALHLX010000141.1 GCF_022844385.1 Hydrogenophaga sp.
TCTTTCTTGATCTTCTGGTCCAGCATCTGCGCCGGGCGCCAGTCGGCCACGGCGGCGGCCGACACGAACACGGTGGCAGCCTGGGCCAGGTGGTCCAGCGATTTCTGCATGTTCAGCGCAGACTTCACGTTGACCCGCCCCACGCCGCGCGGCGTGGGCAGACCCACCGGACCAGCCACCAGCGTCACCTGGGCGCCGGCCTCGTGCGCGGCGCGCGCGATGGCAAAACCCATCTTGCCGCTGGAGAGGTTGGTCAGGCCCCGCACGGGGTCGATGGCCTCAAACGTAGGGCCGGCGCTCACCAGCACGTGCTGGCCCGCGAGCAACTTGGGCGTGAAGAAGCGGACCAGGTCGTACAGGAGCTCTTCGGGCTCCAGCATGCGGCCGTCACCGGTCTCGCCACAGGCCTGCTCACCCGCGCCCACATCAAGCACGGTGGTACCGTCGGCGCGCAACTGTTCGATGTTGCGCTGCGTGGCGGGGTGCGACCACATCTCGCGGTTCATGGCCGGCGCCAGGATCAGCGGCACGCTCTCGATGGGGCGCGCCAGGCACATCAGCGAGAGCAGCTCGTCGGCCCGGCCGTGCACCAGCTTGGCCATGAAATCGGCACTGGCGGGCGCCACCACGATGACGTCGGCTTCGCGGCTGAGGTTGATGTGGGGCATGTTGTTGTCGGCGCCACCCGAGGTGCGTGCGTCCCACTGCGAGGTGAAGACCGGGCGGCCCGAGAGCGCCTGCATCGTCACCGCGGTCATGAACTGCTCGGCCGCTTCGGTCATGACCACCTGCACCGTGGCGCCCTCTTTCACCAAAGCCCGGCAGAGTTCGGCCGCCTTGTAGCAGGCAATGCCGCCCGAGAGACCCAGCACGATGTGTTTTCCAGCGAGTTCGTTCATGCGCGCAATGTAGCAGTTGGGCCCTGTCCACGTGCCCGACCGGGTGGGCTGTTGAGGGCGGCATTTATAATCGCCATTTCCACCTCCTGCGAGCATCTGGCTCGCCCGAGACATGACCAAATTTGTGTTCGTTACCGGCGGTGTGGTGTCCTCTCTGGGCAAAGGCATAGCCTCCGCATCCCTGGCCGCGATTCTTGAGTCCCGCGGCCTCAAAGTCACCCTCATCAAGCTCGACCCGTACATCAACGTGGATCCGGGCACCATGTCCCCCTTCCAGCACGGCGAGGTCTTCGTCACCGACGACGGCGCCGAAACCGACCTGGACCTGGGTCACTACGAGCGTTTCATCGAAACGCGGATGAAGAAGACCAACAACTTCACCACCGGCAAGATCTACCAGTCGGTGCTGGAAAAAGAGCGCCGGGGCGACTACCTCGGCAAGACGGTGCAGGTGATCCCGCACGTGACCAACGAAATCCAGGAGTTCATCCAGCGCGGCGCCGGCATCGGCACGCCCGATGCGGTGGACGTGGCCATTGTGGAAATCGGCGGCACCGTGGGCGACATCGAATCGCTGCCGTTCCTGGAAGCCGTGCGCCAGATGAGCCTGCGCATGGGTCCGAACAACTCGGCTTTTGTGCACCTGAGCTACGTGCCCTGGATCGCTGCCGCCGGCGAACTCAAAACCAAGCCCACGCAGCACACCGCCAAGGAACTGCGCGCCATCGGCATCCAGGCCGACGCCCTGCTCTGCCGCGCCGACCGCCGCATTCCCGACGAAGAGCGCGCCAAGATCAGCCTGTTCTCCAACGTGCCCGAGTGGGGCGTGATCTCCATGTGGGACGTGGACACCATCTACAAGGTGCCGCGCATCCTGCACGAGCAGGGCCTGGACGGCCTGATCTGCGACAAGCTGCGCCTGAACACGCCACCGGCCAGCCTCAAGCGCTGGGACGATCTGGTGTACGAAGTGGAGCACCCCAAGGCGACGGTGCACATCGCCATGGTGGGCAAATACGTCGACCTGTCGGACAGCTACAAATCGCTCAACGAAGCGCTGCGCCACGCCGGCATGAAAAACCACGCCAAGGTGCAGATCGACTACATCGACTCCGAAACGCTGAGCCCCGCCAACGTGGCCAAGGTACTCGGCCATTTCGACGCCATCCTGGTGCCGGGCGGCTTCGGCAAGCGCGGCATTGAAGGCAAGATCTGCGCTGCCCGCTTCGCCCGCGAACACAAGGTGCCCTACCTGGGCATCTGCCTGGGCATGCAGGTGGCCACCATCGAATACGCGCGCCACGTGGCCGGCCTCAAAGACGCCAACAGCACCGAGTTCGAAGCCGACACGCCGCACCCCGTCATTGCGCTCATCACCGAGTGGAAAGACGCCGACGGCAGCATCCAGCAACGCACGGCCACATCCGATCTGGGCGGCACCATGCGTCTGGGCTCGCAAAGCTCCGACGTGGCCCCCGGCACGCTGGCGCACCAGATCTACGGCCCGGTGGTCACCGAGCGCCACCGCCACCGCTACGAGGCCAACGTGAACTATCTCGACCAGCTGCGCAAGGCCGGTCTGGTGATCTCGGCGCTCACCCAGCGCGAGCAACTCACCGAAATGGTGGAGCTGCCCCAAAGCGTGCACCCCTGGTACGTGGGCGTGCAGTTCCACCCCGAGTTCAAGTCCACGCCGTGGGCCGGGCACCCGCTGTTCAACGCCTACGTGAAGGCCGCGCTGGCCCAGCAGGCGCAGACCACCCCGGCAGCGGCCACCGCCTGAACGAGCACAACCCATGAAACTCTGCGGCTTCGACATCGGCCTGAACCAGCCCTTCTTCCTGATCGCCGGCCCCTGTGTGATCGAGTCCGAGCAGTTGCAGATGGACGTGGCCGGGCAGCTGAAAGAAATCACCGGCAGCCTGGGCATTCCCTTCATCTTCAAAAGCAGTTTCGACAAGGCCAACCGCAGCAGCGGCACCACCTACCGCGGCCCGGGCCGCGAGAAGGGTCTGGAAATCCTGGCCAAGGTCAAACGTGAACTCGGCGTGCCGGTGCTCACCGACGTGCACAGCGAAGACGACATCGCCGAGGCGGCCAAGGTCTGCGACGTGTTGCAGACACCTGCCTTCCTGTGCCGCCAGACCGACTTCATCCGCGCCGTGGCGCAGAGCGGCAAACCGGTGAACATCAAGAAGGGCCAGTTCCTCGCGCCGCACGACATGAAGAACGTGATCGACAAGGCGCGTGCCGCAGCCAAAGAAGCGGGTCTGAATGAAGACAACTTCATGGCATGCGAACGCGGCGCGAGCTTCGGCTACAACAACCTCGTGAGCGACATGCGGTCGCTCGCCATCATGCGCGAGACCGGTGCGCCGGTGGTGTTCGACGCCACCCACAGCGTGCAGTTGCCCGGCGGGCAAGGCACGAGCAGCGGCGGCCAGCGCGAGATGGTGCCGGTGCTGGCGCGCGCCGCGGTGGCCGTGGGCGTGGCCGGCCTCTTCATGGAAACCCACCCCGACCCGGACAAGGCCATGAGCGACGGCCCCAACGCCGTGCCGCTCAAACACATGAAGGCGCTGCTGGAAACGCTGCTCGCGCTGGACACGGTGACCAAGAAGAACGGTTTTCTCGAAGACCATTTCAACGCCTGAACCCCATTCACTTTTTTGTTTTTTGACCCAGAGGTAATGACCCCATGAGCGCAATCGTTGACATCGTTGGCCGCGAGATCCTGGACAGCCGCGGCAATCCCACCGTCGAATGCGACGTGCTGCTGGAGAGTGGCGTGATGGGCCGCGCGGCCGTTCCCTCAGGCGCGTCCACCGGCTCGCGCGAAGCCATCGAGCTGCGCGACGGGGACAAGAGCCGTTACCTCGGCAAGGGCGTGCTCAAGGCGGTGGAGCACATCAACACCGAGATTTCTGAAGCCGTGCTGGGCCTGGACGCTTCCGAGCAGGCCTTTCTGGACAAGACGCTGATCGACCTCGACGGCACCGACAACAAGGGCCGCCTGGGTGCCAACGCGATGCTGGCGGTGTCGATGGCCGTGGCGCGCGCCGCGGCCGAAGAAGCCGGCCTTCCGCTCTACCGCTACTTCGGCGGCATGAGCGCGGTGCAGATGCCCGTGCCCATGATGAACGTGGTCAACGGCGGCGCGCATGCCAACAACAACCTGGATCTGCAGGAGCTGATGATCATCCCCGTGGGCGCACCGAGCTTTCGCGAAGCCCTGCGCTGGGGCGCCGAGGTGTTCCACGCGCTCAAGAAAATCATCCACGACAAGGGCATGAGCATTGCCGTGGGCGACGAGGGCGGCTTTGCGCCCAACGTGGCCAACCACGAAGCCGCGATCCAGATGATCCTGGAAGCGATCAACAGCGCCGGCTACACCGCCGGCGACCAGATCGCCCTGGGTCTGGACTGCGCTGCGAGCGAGTTCTACAAGGACGGCCCCGACGGCACCAAAGCTTACCACCTGGAGGCCGAAGGGCTGGTGCTGAGCGCCGAAGACTGGACCAACATCCTGGCGACCTGGGTAGACAAGTACCCGATCATCAGCATCGAAGACGGCATGGCAGAAGGCGACTGGGACGGCTGGAAGGTGCTGACCGAGCGCCTGGGCACCAAAGTGCAGCTGGTGGGCGATGATTTGTTCGTCACCAACACCAAGATCCTGAAAGAAGGCATCGACAAGCGCATCGGCAACTCGATCCTGATCAAGATCAACCAGATCGGCACGCTGACCGAAACCTTCGCCGCCATCGAAATGGCCAAGCGCGCGGGCTACACCGCCGTCATCTCGCACCGCTCGGGCGAAACCGAAGACAGCACCATCGCCGACATCGCCGTGGGCACCAACGCCGGCCAGATCAAGACCGGTTCGCTCTCGCGCTCGGACCGCATGGCCAAGTACAACCAGCTGCTCCGCATCGAGGAAGACCTGGGCGAAGTGGCGGTGTACCCCGGTCGCGCCGCCTTCTACAACCTCAGGTAATCTCCGCCACCATGGCCCGCCGCTTCATCCCTGCCCTGCTGATCGCGCTGCTGCTGGTGCTGCACGCGCAGCTGTGGTTCGGGCGGGGCAGCGTGCCCAAGGTGGCCAGCATGAAGCAGCAGCTGACCGCGCAAGAGCTGGCGAACCGCGAAGCGCAGCAGCGCAACGACCAGTTGGTGAGTGAGGTGCGCGACCTGCAGGAGGGTCTGGACATGGTCGAGGAACTCGCCCGCGCCGAACTGGGCATGGTCAAGCCCAACGAAATCTTCGTGCAGATCGCGCAGAACAAGCGCTGACACCATGGCGGCCATCACCGTCGCCCTGCTCGGCGGCGAGTCCAGCGGCAAGACCACCCTGGGCCTGGCCCTCACCCAACAACTCAACGCCCTGGGCGTGAGCGCCACGCTGGTGCCGGAACACCTTCGCGCCTGGTGCGAACGCGAAGGCCGCGCCCCGCTGGCGCACGAGCAGGCGGCCATTGCCAACGAGCAATCCCGACAGATCGACGTTGCAACCCAAAGCGGTGAGCAGGTGGTGGTGGCCGACACCACGGCGCTGGTGGTCGCAGCGTACAGCGTGAGCGTGTTCAACGACCGCTCGCTGTTGCCCGCATCACTCGAGGCGCAGCAGCAGTTCCACCTCACCCTCCTGATGGGCCTGGACCTGCCCTGGCAGGCCGATGGCCTGTTTCGCGACGGGCCCGGCATGCGGACCGACATCGACGCCGTGCTGCGCCGCGAGCTGCAGTCGGCTGATATCCCGTTCCAGACCGTCTATGGCTCCGCAGAGGCTCGTTTGCAGCACGCGCTGCGCGCAGTGGGTGTGCTGCTGGGTCGCCCGCTGGTGGCGCACGACCCGATGCTGGAAGCCGGCACCGGCCGCTGGACCTGCGAGAACTGCAGCGACCCCGACTGCGAACGTCGGCTTTTCAGCGGGCTGGTGTCCCAGCGCCCGGCCTGAACGGCCGGTCAGTGTTTCTGGTCGCTGGCCGGCGGCTGGATGTCGGGCTGCAGGAACACCTGCGCCGCGTCCACCGGATCAAACCGGTACTGCGCGCCACAAAACTCGCAGCCCACTTCCACCTGCCCCTGCTCGGCCAGGATCGACTCGATCTCGTCACGCCCCAGACTGCGCAGCATGCTGCTCACGCGCTCGCGCGAGCAGGTGCAGGCAAAACGCGGCCCGGTTTCGCCCACCATGGGCTCGAAGCGGCGCACATCTTCTTCCCAGAAAAGGCGGTGCAGGATGGTGTCGGCGTCCAGGGTCAACAGCTCTTCGCGCTTGAGGCTCGATGCGAGGATGGCAATGCGGTTGTAGTCCTCGTTCAGGCCGATCTGGTCTTCGTCGCGCGCACCCGACTGGCCGGCGAGGTTTCCCACGCCCTGCAGCGGCAGGCGCTGGATCAGCAGGCCGGCGGCCACGTGTTCGTTGGCGGCCAGCACCAGGCGCGTGTCGAGCTGCTCGCTTTGCAGCATGTAGTGCTCGATCACCTCGCTGAGCTTCTCCAGCTTCTCGCGCCGGTCGCCAAACAGCGGCACCACCCCCTGGTAAGGCGCCTGGCCGGGCAAGCGATCCTTGGGATCGAGCGTGATGGCACAGCGGCCCTGGTTGGTGACGTTGACCATGTGGGATAGCGGTGCGTCTTCAGCCACTTCTCCAATCACGGTGGCGGTGGCGCGCAGGCTCAGGTCGGGCTGAACCTCGGCCACGGCGAGTTTCACCGGCCCGTCGCCCATGATCTGCATGATGAGCGCGCCGTTGAACTTGATGTTGGCCTGCATCAGCGTGGCCGCGGCCGTCATCTCGCCCAGCAGCTCGGTCACGGCCACGGGGTAGCCGCCGCCGTCTTTGTGGCGTTGCAAAATTTCTTGCCAGGCATCGGTCAGGCGCACGAGCATGCCGCGCACCGGCAGGCCTTCAAAGACGAATTTGTGGAGTTCGGACAAACGGAGCTTTCAGGGAACGTTCGAAAAAACGCAATCGTGGCAGATCGGGTTCAGGCGATCTTTTTCAAGGTCTTGCGGTAGCGTGCGGCATTGTCGGTGTAGTGCTTCGCGCTCATGCGCAGGCCTTCGATCTGCTCGGGCGTGAGCGTTTTGGCCACGCGCGCCGGGCTGCCCAGGATCATGCTGCCGTCAGGGAACTCCTTGCCTTCTGTGACGAGGGCGCCGGCGCCCACGAGGCAGTGTTTGCCGATCTTCGCGCCGTTGAGCACCACCGCGCCGATGCCGATGAGCGAGCCCTCGCCGATGGTGCAGCCGTGCAGCATCACCTGGTGACCCACCGTCACGTTCTCGCCCAAGGTCATGGGAAACCCCACATCGGCGTGCAGCACGCTGCCGTCCTGAATGTTGCTGCCTCGCCCGACCGTGATGGTTTCGGTGTCGCCACGCAGCGTGGCGCCAAACCAGACACTGCTGTCTTCGCCCAGCACCACGTCGCCGATGACCTGTGCGTTGTCGGCCACCCAGGCCGAAGCGGCCACCTGGGGGGTCAAACCGTCGAGTTCGTAAAGGGCCATGTGTGTTGTCTCCTGTGGCGAAACCTAGAATTGTAGGGATGCAAGCCCCCGCCGACCTGTCGCCATCGCCTTCCGTTTCCCTTCGTGCGCAGGCCCTGCAGGCGCTGTGCACCAGCGATCCGGCCCGGAAAGTCGCCGCCACCCACGCGCTCTTTGCAGCCCGACAGGCGGGCCTGACGCACCTGGACACGGCCGAGCGCCTGACACCTGACACCCACACACCCCTGCCTGGACGGCCGGCGCTGCCCGTGCTCATCGCGCCGGTCGACGTGCCCAAGCGTTCGGCATTCACGCCAGAGGGCCTTGCCATGCTGCTGCACGCGGTGGCGCACATCGAATTCAACGCGATCGATCTGGCGCTGGATGCGATCTGGCGCTTCCCCGACATGCCGTCCGACTACTACACCGACTGGATGGGCGTGGCACACGAAGAGGCCATCCACTTCGGGCTGCTGCGCGCCCACTTGCAGAGCCTGGGCCACGACTACGGCGATTTCGCCGCGCACAACAGCCTGTGGGAGATGTGCCTGCGCACGCAACACGACGTGACCGCGCGCATGGCCCTGGTGCCGCGCACCATGGAGGCCCGCGGCCTGGACGCCACGCCGCCCATGCAGGC
>NZ_JALHLX010000142.1 GCF_022844385.1 Hydrogenophaga sp.
TCGATGGCGTAGGCGGCGCTCAGCGGCATGAGGGCGCGCATCACCGGGTGCGTGGGGGAGCCGGCAAACGATTGCGCGACCTCGCGCCGCCACCAGGCCAGCTTGGTTTGCGCCACGGCCGGGTCGCTCACCTCGTCCACCACATCGTCCACCTCGCGGCAAAACGCATAAAAGGCTGTGATGGCGGCGCGCCGTTCGGCGGGCAGGAACAGGAAGGCATAGTAGAAGCTGCTGCCCGAGGCCGCGGCTTTTTGCTGGACGTAGTCTTGTGGGGTCATGGGCGCGTTTTTCGACAAGTGTACGTACCACCTGCCCGACCCGGCGCTGCCGGGGTCCGCGCCGGGCATCCCGCCGGCCATGGTCCGAAAAGCCCGGCAGGGCAATGGGCCATTGCCGCACTCAAGCGCTCGGGAATGTCAGCCCGGTTTAAGTCGGGGCGGCGTAGCATGCGCAAGCAATCTTGCAATTCCCACGAGGTCACAAATGAACGGTTCCAATCGTCGCGTTTTCATGATGCAGGTCGCTGCCGCCAGCGGCACTGCCCTGCTGGCAGCCAACGCCCAGGCGCAGCCCGCCATGGTCAACGAGAAAGACGCACAAGCCGCAGCCCTGGGCTATGCGGCCGACACCACCAAGGTGGACGCCAAGAAGTTCCCCAAGCACGCCGCCACGCAGCTGTGCAACAACTGCCAACTTTATGCCGCGAAAGCAACCGATCCAGCTGGCCCATGCGCCCTGTTCCCCGGCAAGCTGGTGGCTGGCAAAGGCTGGTGCAGCGCCTGGGTCAAGAAAGCCGGCTGACCACCGCTTGCATGAAGCGCTGGAGGTGCCAGCGCTTCATGCCCCGAGACGTTGGCGACGCCAGCGTCTCGACATATCCCAGCCGTGTGCCAGGCCTGAAGCGCTCAGGCACACGGCGACCCAGGGCCAGGCCAGTCCGCTGACAGCGGCGCGCACGGCGAGCATCAGGCACAGGCCTGAGAGCATGTTCAAGGCGTATTCACCCGGGGCCAGCCCTTGGCCCGTGAGCCGGTGGTACAGCCACAGTCCCACCCCTTCCAGCACGGTGAACACGATCACCGCGTCGAGCAGCCAGCGGATCTGCCAGAGGTCCGTCACACCCGCGCGAAGCCCAGCAGGTGGCTCACGTCCTTCAGGAAAATGCGCACGTGCGCCATGGGCTTTTTGCGTGTGAGCTGCTTGTTCATGTAGGACTCGAAGGTGAGTTGCTGCACGTCGCGGTCTTCGCAGATCTTCACGAAACGCTCGCGGCGTTTTTCGTTCACATACCAGAACCACTGCATGATCCCGAGCACCAGAAACACCGTGCCGTGCAGCTTCATGAAGCGCTTGCGTGCCAGCTTGAGCGCGGCCGCGTTGCCGGTGGCCAGCATTTCGTGCGCCGCCTGCGCGGCCAGTTCACCTCCGAGCATGGCGTAGTAGATGCCTTCGCCCGAGGCGGGCGCCACCACGCCGGCGGCGTCGCCGGCCAGCACCACGTCACGCCCGTTGTCCCAGCGTTTCAGTGGTTTCATGGGCAGGGGTGCGCCTTCGCGGCGCAGCGTTTCGCAGCCGGCCAGGCCGCTGGCTTCGCGCATCTTCTGCACCGAGCCGCGCAGGGAAAATCCCTTGTCGGCACTGCCGGTGCCGATGCTCATCGTGTCGCCGTGCGGGAACACCCAGCCGTAGAAGTCGGGTGAGAAGCGCCCTTGGTAATACACGTCGCAGCGTGTGCCGTCATAGCCGGCGGGCTGGGCCTCTTGTGCGGGGGCGCGCACGATCTCGTGGTACGCGAACACGTACTGCGTGTCTTCCACACCGGGCACGCGGCCCTGGCGCGCCACCTGCGACTTGGCGCCATCTGCACCCACGATCACGCGGGCGCGCACCTGGGCCGGTGTGCCTTCGCCGCGCTGGTGGCGATCGCGCGCGGTGTAGTGCACGACGCTCGTGCCATCCGCGTCGCGGCTGAGTTTTTCAAACAAACCGGTGCGGCGCACGGCACCCGCCGTGGCGGCCCGGGCCCGCAGCCATTCGTCGAACGACTCGCGGTTGACCATGCCGACAAAGCCGTTGTCGATCGGAATGTCGACGTGTTTGTTGGACGGCGCGATCATGCGCGCGCACTGCGCCTTGGCCACCAGCAGTTCGTCGGGAATCTCGAAGTCCTTGATGAGGCGTGGTGGAATGGCGCCGCCGCAGGGCTTGATGCGCCCGGCCCGGTCGAGCAGCAACACCGATCGGCCCTGGCGGGCGAGTTCGTGCGCTGCGGTGGCGCCGGCGGGGCCGCCACCGATCACCACCACGTCAAAGGTTTCGTCTGAGTTCATGACAGTTGCCTGGGGTTGGGGCCAGCTGCAAAAGCGTCACCGGCGTTGGGGAAAGGGGAGGTGCGGACCTGGGTTCGAGGGACGGGTGCAGAGATGCGCCAGGCCAGCATGGCTGACAGCAGGAATAGCAAGCCTTCAAGCGCGAATACAACGGCGTAGGCCGATCCTGGTGTGGCGATCAGCCAGCGCGCCAGATCGCTCGCGCCCGTGCCCACCAGCCCACCCAGGCCGAAGGCCACGGCCTGTGCCGCGCCCCACAGGCCCATGCGAACGCCTTCGCGCGCCTGCCGGCCCTCGCTGGCCAGCCGCATCATCGAACCGATGGCGCCGATGGAAAACGCACCGTTGGCCAGGCCCAGGGCAAACACCGTGGCCTTGAGCGGCGAGCCTTCGCCGTTCAGACCGGCCAGCGTGAGGCCGAACAAGGCCAGCGCCGAGGCGATGCAGCCGCCGATGGTCCAGGCACGCAGCGAGCCGATGCGGCCCAGCACCGGGTGCACCGGAAAGCGCGCTGCCAGCGCACCCGAGAACGCCACCAGCAACATGCCCACCAGCACCCCGCCGTGCTGCACACCCGAGAGTTGGGTCGAAGCGCCCGGCGTGTAGCCAAACACCGTGCCGGCAAAGGGCTCCAGGATCAGGTCTTGCGCGCTGTAGGCCAGCATGGAGACGAACACGAAGATGGTGAAGCGCCGCGCGACCGGCTCGCTCCAAACCTGGTTGAGCGCTTCCTTGAAACGCGGTGCGTCGCCATTGGGACGCTCGTAGTGCGCCTGCTCGCCTTCCAGTCCGCGCAGCGCCACCAGAGCGAGCGCAAAGGCGATCAGTGAAACGCCCGCGGTCACCGCCAGCAGGCGTTCGGGCGAGTAGGGCTCCAGAAAATGCCCAGCGAGGCCCGCGGTCAGCGCGAAGCCCGCGATCATCATCATCCAGACCAGCGTGGCCGCGCCCGCCCGACGCCCGGCCGGTACGCGTTTGGCCAGCATCACCAGCAGCGATGTGCCGCTGGCGCTCACGCCCAGGCCTACCAGCGCAAAGCCGAGGACGGCCAGCGCGATGCCGGCGCTGCGGTCGGTGGCCATCCAGACCGTGCCCAGCGCAGCCACCACACCGCCGATGCCCAGCACCGCCATGCCACCCACGATCCAGGGCGTACGGCGCCCGCCCACGTCGGAGCCGTGGCCCATGCGAGGCCGCGCGATTTGAACGAGGTAGTGCAGGGCGACCAACATGCCCGGCAGCAGCGCGGGCAGTGCCAGCTCGACCACCATCACGCGGTTGAGCGTGGAGGTCGTCAGCACCACGATGGCCCCCAGCGCCATCTGCACCAGGCCGAGGCGCGCGATGCTGCCCCAGCCAAACGGTGTCATGCGCCCGCTCCCGCCATGGACCGCAGTGCGAAGGCGCTGACCATCATTCCCGACACGAACAGCGGCACACCGAAGCCGCTGTACCAGAGCGCCCGCGGCGTCGGGTCGGCCAGGAACCGGCGCATCATGACGCCTTGCGCCAGCAGCAGCCCGGTGACACCGGCCGCGTGCCAGGGCTGGCCCCAGGCCAGCAGCAGCGCAATCACCACCACCTGCGGCACCGCCATGAACCAGCAGGCCACGCGAGCGGCCCGGTCCACACCGAGCTGAACCGGCAGCGAGCGCACGCCCATCTGGCGGTCACCGGCCACGGCCTTGAAATCGTTGAGGGTCATGATGCCGTGGGTCCCTGCGCTGTACAGCGCGGCCAGCACCAGCGACTCACCGCCGGGCATGGCGCCCCCGGCCATCACCGCAGCACCGGTGATCCATGCAATGCCTTCGTAGCTGATGCCGCAGGCCGCGTTGCCCCACCAGCCGTTTTCCTTCAGGCGCACCGGTGGCGCGCTGTAAGCCCAGGCCAGCAGCAGGCCGAGTGCGGCCGCGCCAAAGCCCCACGGGCCGAGCAAGGTCGCCACCGCCAGCGATACGCCGGTCCAGAGAATGGCGAGGTACAGACCCCATTGGCCGGGAATGCGCCCGGAGGGAATCGGCCGCTGCGGTTCGTTGATGGCGTCCACGTGGCGGTCGTACCAGTCGTTCACCGCCTGGCTGGTGGCACACACCAGCGGCCCGGCCAGCGCCACTCCCACAACAGCCAGCAACCAGCGCCCGTCCATCGACACACCCGAGGCCACCACCCCGCAGGCAAACGCCCACATGGGCGGGAACCAGGTGATTGGTTTGAACAGTTCCGTGACAGCCGAGAGCGCGGGGAGTTGCATGGAAAAGGTTGTACCTCTCCCATCGAAAAGTGTCAAAGAAAAATGACACTGAAGGTGTAAACCAAGGGAAATCCCGAGTGGAAAGGAGCGGGCAATACAGCCGTCCAGACGAAAAAAAACCAGCCGGAGAAGAGGCTGGTTTTCACCCAGGGGCAGCGCGGATCCGGCTCCGCCGGTCCCAGCTGCCGCCCCCCTCCCGCCGCAGGCGAGAGAGGGGGGAGCCGCAAAGCGGCGCGGGGGGTGATTCGTTCAGTGCGTGTCTTCGCTCACGCCTTCGAGAATGCCGAAGCGGCGCAGCTTGATGTAGAGGCTCTGGCGCGACAGGCCCAGCATTTCGGCGGCCGAAGCCCGGTTGTCGCCGGTGAGCTCCAGCGCGGCCTCAATGCAGAGCTGCTCGATCAGGTCGGTGGTCTCGCGCACGATGTCCTTGAGCGGCAGTCGGCCGACCAGTTCGGTCATCTGGCTCGCCGAGCGCGGCAGCTCTTTGCTGGCGCGGGTCTCGGTGCCCAGGCGCCGGCCCACGTCGCGGATCGTGAAACCCAGGCAGCGCTGCGAACCAGCGTTGACCGCCACGGCCGAAATTTCCACCTCGGAGGTGGAGCCGTATTCGCCGCGCAGCTGCGTGGCAAACAGGCGCACGCTGCCGTGCTGACGCAGGTTGGTGAGCAGCACGCGGAAGTCCACACCCGTGCGGCCCAGCCATTTTTCAAGCACTTCGCCGCGGGCCTGGTCTTCGCTGCCGAGCTGGCCGAGTTCGAGAAAGGCGCGGTTGGCGCTCAGGATGCGGCCGTCGAGATCGGTGACCACCAGCGCGTCGGGCGCGCTTTCCATGACTTGCAGCAGCTGGCGCTTGCTGGCCGACAGGCTGGGCGCAGCCATGTCCATGGGGCGCGTGAAGCGCAACAGGAAGTGCAGGGTGTTTTCCTGCCGGAACTGCGAGGCCGCCACCACCATGTCCTGGTTGGAGTCGACCAGGCGGATCGTGCAGGGGTCGGCGCGGCCGCTGGCGCGCAGGCGCTCCAGCATCTCGCGAACGGCAGTCTGGCTGGCTTCGTCGAGACTGCTGAGCAGTGTCCAGCCGGGCAGGCGGGACGGTTCGCCAAACAGCTCGTGGGCGGCGGGGTTGGCTTCTTCGAGCTTGTCGATCGAGCCTTCAAGGATGAGCACCGGCTCCGAAGCCATCTGGAACAGCAGGCGGTAGCGCGTTTCCACCTGGCGCAGGCGCCAGTAGTCGCGCTCCATGGACTGCTGGGCCGTGACCAGGCGCTGCTGCAGCGCCACCTGGCCGCGCAGGTCGCGACCAAACGCCACGCTGTGCGAGAGCTCGTCGGCTTTGCCTTGGCTTTTGCGATGAACCTGCACCACCGAATACGACAAAGGCAGATCGGCCCGGTCGCTCATGGGGTGGTTCACATGGCGCCAGCGGACGTTGTCGGCGCCGGCCTTGTCGTTGTGGCCCAGCAGGTCTTCGATCTTGGGCTTGCTCTCGACCGTGACCGTCTGCGACCAGGGCTTGCCGATCCATTCCTGGCAGCCCAGGCCCATCATGTCTTTGCCCATCAGGGCCAGGTCCCGGATCACGCCATCGTTGTCCAGGATGAGCACCACGTCGGCAGAGGCCGTCACCAGCTCCGCGGCGGCGTCAGCGTCCAGACCGGCGAGGAACGGGTCTGCCTTGTCAAACGGTCTGTGGACATAGGCCTGTGACGCCTGCGACATGTTGGACTTTCGTGGTTCTAGCAAAATCACTATGGAGGTGAACGGGCATCAAACCTGACTTCGCGCGAGTCTGTCGGCCAGCAATTTTTCAGCAAGGGCCGGTGCAGCGGGGCCATCGGTGATGATGGCATCGGCGGGTATTTGATGGCCGAACTCCGGGTGCAAACCAAAGATTGCGCCTCCGGCAATTATAGAGACGGCGGGGTTGAGACTTTTCTTGCGAACCTGGCCCATCGCATCGCTCAGGCGCTCGATGCCGGTCTCGCAGGCCAGCGAAAAGCCCACCACGTCGTACCAGTCTTTCTGCACCATGGCGGGCGCACCCTCTGACGCCACAAAACTGGTGACCACCTCCCAGCCGGCACGGTGAAAGAACTCGCCCACCAGCGAGAGGCCGAAGGTGTGCTGTTCGCCGGGGCAGGGGATGAGCAGCACCCGCCGCGCCTCCACGGGCGCGCCGTCGCGGTCGAACTGGGCGAAGGCGGCGCTGTTTTCCCGCAGCAGTTGCTGCAAGCGGCCCAAGGCCACGGTGACCTCGGTGAAGCTGCACAGATCGCGTTCCCACAGCTCGCCCAGGTAGCGGGCCACGGGTGCGAGCAGGTCCAGAAACACGGACTCGGTGGCCACGCCCCGATCGCGCAGTGCCGCCACAAAACCACGCAAGGTCGCATCATCTTCGTGCAGCACCAACTCGGCAAACGGGATCACGTCTTCGGGGGCCACGTGCAGGCCTTCGGACAGCGGTTGGGCCGTGCCCTCGCGGGGGACGCGGTGCGCCAGCATCAGCCGGGGGATGATTTCGTATTCGACCGCCTTGGCCAGCAGGACCGAGCGCAGCCCGTCGTCGTTGGAGGCTTCCTGCGGATCCGTGCGCAGGAGGTCATCGATGCCCGGCGCTCCTGAAGGACTGCAGGCGGAATCTGGCCAGCCATCAAGGGGTGGCGTGCCAAAGAGTTCGGTCTCCGTGGGCGACGTTTGCCTGAAATAAGAGCCCATGTGCCTGTCTCCTGGCGCTTGCGCGCTGTGCCGATACGCAGGGGCCACGGTGCTTGCCGGAGCTTGTCTTACGAGATCAGAAATTGCTGGATGCTGTTCAGCGGGGCTGACCGGTCGGCCCGGTTCAGAACCCTGAAACGCGTTGTACTGCTGTCAATCTGGTGCGTCAAAACATTTCTAAAGACCGTACAAAAAACTTTACCGGGGAGGACTGCAGGTGTCAACTAAAAAATACGTCAAGTTAAGTTGACACAATCGACGGGAGCATCTAAATTGGACCCAAGCGAGATCCATGGAGACACCACAGATGCACCCCGAACGCCAGCGGCCTGCGAGCCGTCCCCTGTACACCCCAGAAGAGCGGGTGCGGCGCGACGCCTCGGTGTGGACGCTGGTGCAGGGGATTCTGGCGCCGGTGCAATTCCTGGTGTTTCTGGTCAGCCTTGGGCTGGTGCTCCGTTTTCTGGCCACCGGTGAAGGCCAGACCGCCGCCTCGGTGTCGGTGGTGGTCAAGACGCTGACGCTCTACACCATCATGATCACGGGCTGCATCTGGGAAAAAGTGGTCTTCGGCCGCTACCTGTTTGCCCCGGCTTTCTATTGGGAAGACGTGTTCAGCATGCTGGTGCTGGCGCTGCACACGGCCTACCTGGTGGCGCTGTTCACCGGCGCGCTGGACGCCCGAGGCCTGGCCTGGCTGGCACTGGCCGC
>NZ_JALHLX010000143.1 GCF_022844385.1 Hydrogenophaga sp.
CTGACCCGACCTCAATGGATCAGGTGCTGGGCCACCTTCTTCAACAGGATGTCACGGTTGAAGGGCTTGGCCACGAAGTCCACCGCACCGGCCTTGCGGCTGTCCACGATCACCTGTTTTTCCGTTTGGCCGGTCAGCATGATCACGGGAATGTCCTGGCTCAAGGCACTGCCCTTGAGCTCGCGCGTGAGCAGGATGCCGTCGGAGTCGGGCAGCTTGAAGTCCATCAGGATCAGGTCGGGACGGTTGAACATGAGGAACTGTTGGGCGTCCAATGCCGTGCCGACCGAGTGCACGTCGTAACGCGCGGCGGTGAGCAGCTGTGTCAGCAGGCGCCGCATGAACTCGTCGTCGTCCACCACCAGCAGATGCGGGCGGCTCACCTTGGCGTGTTGCACCAGATCGCGTGCGGCCTGCAACGGTTCGGCCAGCTCCGCTGTGATGGTGTCGACCCAGTCGCGCATGGGTTGCGCTGCCTGCACCACCTCTTCCAGCGTGGGAATGAGCGCTTCGCGCTGCAGCTTGTCAAAGGCCTGCCCGACGCGCGAGGCATCGCTCGCGGTCAGCGCGTTGTCCAGACCGGTGGCCAGGATGCGCTCGGACAGTCCCCCCATGGCCCGACTGACCGATGCCTGGGCCTGGCGCGCGGTGTTTTGCGCGTTCTGCGCGTGCACCCGTCCCAGCCGGACCTGCTGGGCCAGCTGGTCTTCCAGCGTTTCGGCGCGGCGTGCCAGCGTGGCCAGCTCCGACAGCGGCGCCAGCGCCAGCTCCTGGTCCAGTGCGCCAAGTGCCAGGTGCACCGACATCGCCAGGCGCTTGGCATCGTGCACCAACGGCCAGAACAGCACATAGTCGTCGAACACCTCCTGCAGGCAGAGGTCGAATGCGCGCCTCACGCTCTCCTTGTCGCACAGCAGCAGCGTGCGATGCGTGAGCAACTGGATCACCTCGCTGCGCCGGTACAGGCCGAGGTAAAAACGTTCACAGGCTTCCAGCGACTTGAAGGCCAGCACCAGCACCTGGGGCTTGACGCGGTCGAACACCGCGTCCGACTTCATCGGATCGGTCGTGGCCTCCACGTGGGGGTAACGGTCGCGCAGCATGCTGCACACCTGTTCGGCGTCCACTGCGTTGTCGCCAACGACGAGGATGCGGGCTTCTCTGTGGTTCATGGCGGATCGCTCAGTGAGCAGCGTCTGAACGCTGCATGCCCTCATGACCGGACAAGCTGGTCATCACATGGGCCAATGCGTCCTCCATCTGGGCGGTGAGGCGGTGCATTTCGGTGGTGCTGCACGTGGGGTCGGCGCGCTCGATGCGATCGCAACAGGTCGCCAGCGACACCGCGCCAATGGCCCGTGCGGACGATTTGAGACGGTGCGCCAGATCACCCAGCGCGACCACGTCGGCACGGTTGGCGGCGCGGCGCATTTCGTCCATGGTGTTGAGCGCGGAGATCACAAAACGCTGGCGAAAATCCACCAGCAGCGCGGGGTCGTTGCCCACCAGGCGTTCCAGCGCCTGGTCGTCGTAGGCGCAAAGCCCCAGCTCGACCTCCATCACGTCCACTTCCTCGCAGTCCACCGGGTCGAACGACGGCGGTGTTTGTGCATCTTCTGTCGGCAACCAGCGTTTGAGCATCTCGCCCAGCGCGTTGGTCTGCACCGGTTTGCTCAGGTAGTCGTCCATGCCGGCGGCGCGGCAGCGGTCGATCTCGCCACTCAGTGCATTGGCCGACAAGGCCACGATGGGCATGCGCGCATCGCCCGTCTCTTCGCTGCGGATGGTGGTGGCCAGCGTGTAGCCGTCGATGCCGGGCATGTGAAGGTCGGTGAGCAGCAGGGCATGGCGCTGCATGGCATGTCCGGCGCGCCAGAGCGTCAGTGCCTCCAGCCCGTCGCTGACCATTTCCACCGCCACGCCCAGCAGCGCAAGCTGGTGACCGATCACTTTCTGGTTGATGGCGTTGTCCTCGGCCACCAGCACCAGCGGGCCACCCGATGGTGCGAAGTGCGGCCCGGTCTGTGTGGTCACAGGGGGGCTGTCGTCCACCGCGTGGCGTGGCGCCAGCGTCGGTTCGAAGGGCAAGGTCACGGTGAACGAGGATCCCTGGCCCTCCACGCTCTCGACGTCGACCCAGCCGCCCATCAGGCCAGCCAGGCGTTTGCAGATGGACAGGCCCAGTCCGGTGCCGCCGAAGCGGCGTGTGGTGGCGCTTTCACCCTGGACGAAGGGCTGAAAGATGCGCTGCAAGGCTTCCGGCGCCATGCCGATGCCGTTGTCGACCACGCTGAGCTGCAGGTGCCCGGGCAGGTCTGCGCCGCACGGCTGCACCCGCAGCACCACCTGGCCTGGACGGCCCGTGCCGACCGAGAACTTGATGGCGTTGCCCAGCAGGTTGTTGAGGATCTGGCGCAGACGCCCGGCGTCACTCAGGATCCAGTCCGGCAAACCGTCGGCCACGTCCACCTGCAGTTCGACCCGGTTCGCGGTGGCCGTGGGGTGCAGGGCGTCACACACGCTGTCGGTCAGCCGCACCAGGGCGACCGGCGCACGCTCCAGTTTGAGCTGGCCCGCTTCAATTTTCGAGAAGTCCAGGATGTCGTCGATGATGGTCAGCAAGGCCTGTGCCGATTCGCTCACGGTGTCGGCCAGGTCGCGCTGGTAGGGCGACAGCGTGGAGCGCTGCAGCAAATCGAGGCTGCCCACCACCCCATTCATGGGCGTGCGGATTTCGTGGCTCATGGTGGCGAGGAACGCACTCTTGGCTTCGCTGGCGGCCTCGGCTGCGCGGCGTGCGGCCACCAGCGCCACGGTGCGCTGCTCCACCAGGTCCTCCAGGTGGTGCTGGTGCTGCTCCAGTTCGTCCATGAGGCGCCGCTTCTCGGTCACATCCAGCATCAAGGCCATGTACTCTGTCACACGCCCGCGGGCGTCGCGAATGGGGGTGACGGTCGCGTCTTCGACATATTCCTCGCCGTTTTTCCGGCGATTGAAGAGCATGCCGCGCCAGGGACGGCCGGACAGCAAGCGATCCCACATGCGGTTGTAGGTCTCGCGCGGGGTGTTGCCCGACTGCAGCAGCCGCGGATTGCGCCCCAGCAGTTCCTCCATGGTGTAGCCCGAGCTGGACAGGGTGGCGGCGTTGACGTACTGGATGTTGCCTTCCAGATCGGTGATCACGATGCTTTGTGCGCTTTGCTCCACCGCCATCGACAGCAAGCGAACCTCCTGCTCCTGCGCGTGGCGTTCGGAAATGTCGCGCATGACGACCACAAAACGCTGGTCCACCGCGCGGGTGCTCATCTCGGCCATGAAGCTGCTGCCGTCGCGCCGCAACACTCGCCAGTCGCCCAGGCGCTCGTCGCCCTTGAGCACCTTGAGCGCTGCACGCTTGAGCCGTGGGTGCTCATGGGCGGGCAACAGATCGTGCAGCCGCATGCGGCGCAGGTCGTCGGCGCTGTGGCCCAACATGCGCGCGGTGGCGCGATTCACTTCGATCACCTGGTGGTTGCGGTCCAGCAGCAGGATCCCGTCTCCCATCTGGTCAAACAGCTCGCGGCGCTCGCTGCCCGCGCGTTGCAGCTGCTGGTGGACCAGCTGGGTGCGCAGCCAGTGCTCGGCCACACGCGCCAGGTCCTTGAGCAGCCGGCGCTGATCGTCGGTGAGCTGGCGCGGCCGGTGGTCGATGGCACACAGGGTGCCCATGGACTGACCTTCCACCGACAACGGCACGCCGGCATAGAAGACCACCCGCGGGTCACCGGTCACCAGCGGGTTGTCGGCAAATCGGGCATCCAGCCGGGCATCGGGCACCTCGAACAGGTCGGTCTGCAGGATGGCGTGGGCACAAAATGCGAGCTCGCGCGGCGTCTGCTGTGCGTCCAGCCCATGGCGCGCCTTGAACCACTGGCGGTGCTCGTCGACCAGCGTGACCAATGAGACCGGACACCCGAGGAGACCAGCAGCGGTGCGCACCAGGCCGTCGAGCACGGGGTCGGGCGGCGTGTCGAGCACATCCAGCGCGCTCAGGGTTTCCAGGCGCAGGGATTCTTGAGGTGGCAGAGGTGCGGATGGCATGGCGGTGTCTCAGAGAGGGGGGGAGCGCAAGTCGGCCAAGGAAGCGAACGCCTGCTTGAGCTGAAGAATGGACGGGCGGTTGCAGTCGGTGCCGGCGCCGGGTGCGCTGTCCTGCGAGTCGTCAAACACATGCACCAGCGCCTGCGGCGCGGCGCGCGCCAGAAACCGCTTCAGCGCCGGCACGAGCACGCTGTCCAGCGACAGGTCGAGCACCAGCAAATCGGTCTGCAGCCGCGTGGCGCGGGACATGGCGTCGTAGTAGGAGTCGACCATCTCGATGCGGCAACCCGGCAGATGCTTCTGCACACAGCCCTTCAGCAGGGTCTGACGCCCGGGGTCGTCCACCACCAGCAGCACGCGGCATGGCGCAGCATCCGGTTCAAGAGTCGCAAGGCGTTCAACAGACCACGAGGAGGACACGGAAGCTCTCGATGACGGTCGTCCGGGCCCAGCGAGCCACCTGAACAACAACCGTGACCCAATGTAAAAAGACCCCCGCTTCAGGTCTGTGGGGAGTTCTCGATGCACCGTGTGGGTTGACCTTGTGCACCGGCCACTTGTGTGTGACAACGCACAACATGCCGTTGTGGCCCCCCCACAGATCAGGCGTTGTCGGCGTCGATCAGGCCATGGCGGATGGCAAAGCGGACCAGGGCGGGCACGTCGGGTGTGGCCAGCTTGGCCATGATGCGGCTGCGGTACGAGTCCACCGTTTTGGGCGACAGGTGCAACGCGCGCCCGATCTCGGCGCTGGACTGCCCCTGCACCACCATCAGCACGATCTGGCGCTCGCGCACCGACAGCGTGTCCAGCGCTCCGTCACCCGGCGCCGTGAGGCCCTGCACCGCGAGGTCGGCCACATCGGAGCCCAGGAAGCGCTGGCCCTTGTCCACCGCGTCCACGGCTTCCAGCAGTTGGGAAGCGGGGGAGCCCTTGAGCACATAACCCGCTGCGCCCAGCCGCAGGGCCTCGGCCACATGGCGCGGCTGGGCCGACATGGTGAGCACGATGGCGCGCACCTCGGGTGCGCGGCGCTGCAGCTCGGTCAGCAACTCGAAGCCCGAGCGCTGACCCAGGTGCAGATCGAGCAGCACCACCACAGGCCCGAGCCCGCGCAGTTCGGCCAGCGCCTGCGTCGGGTCGGCCGACTCGCCCACCACCTGGTGCCCCGCAGCCTGCAGCACCGCCCGCAAGCCGTCGCGCAACAGGGTGTGGTCGTCAACGAGATAGAGCAGGCTCATGAACGCGGCGCCTCCCAGTGCAGGGTCACACGGGTGCCGCCGGTGTTTTCGGCCGTCACGGAAAAGCGCGCACCGATCGAGATCGAGCGCTCGCGCATGCCCACCACGCCCAGGTGGCCAGGGCGGCCGAGCTGCATGTCCTGCGGAATGCCCACGCCGTCATCAATCACATCCAGGTGCAGGGCGCCCACATCCCCGTCCAGCAACACCCGGATCAGGGAAGACCGGGCGTGCAGGCGTGCATTGGCAATGGCCTCGCGCACCACCATGAAGGCGCTGTATTCCACGTCCACGGGCCAGCGTTGCCGCACCAGGCCGTCGGCAACTTCCAGCAGCACATCGGCACCCACCGCCCGCAGGGTGGTGCGGATCTCGTTGTCCAGCGCTGCCGCCAGGCCCTGTTCCTCCAGCAGGGGCGGACGCAGATCGGCCAGCACTTCCCGCACATCGCGCACCGCCTGCGCCAGCATCCGGGCCAGTTGCCGGCACTGCTCGGCCAGCGCCGGTGGCAGGGTGTCGCCCGCCGTGGTCACCACCGCGTCAAGGTTCAGGCGCGCCACGGCCAGCGACTGGCCCAGGTTGTCGTGCAGCGCCTGCGCCACCCGCCGGGTGGTGTTCTTCTCCTGCATGAGCAGGCGTTGGGTGAGTTCGGAAAGTTCGAGCTGGTAGGTCAGCAGCGCGTTGCGGGCAGCCACCCGATCGGCGATGTCGCGCAGCACCGCGATGTAGCGTTTTGAATCGAGCGCCCGGGTGCGCACCTCCACCGGCAAACGGCTGCCGTCGCGGCGCAGGATGGTCCACTCCACCAACCGCCCCGGGCCCTGGGGATCCTCCAGCAAGGTGTCCAGCGTCAGGTCGGGCTGCTGGTCCACCAGCAGGGACTGCAGCGACATGTCGGCCAGACTGTCGCCTTCGTGGCCCAACATGACCAGGGCCTGCGGATTGGCATCGAGGATGCGGTTGTTGCTGTCGATCAGCAGCACACCGTCGGCCAGTTGCTCGAACAGTCTGCGACGGTAGGCTTCCGATTCGCGCAGCGCGGCTTCGGCCTTCTTGCGCGGGGTGATGTCAACCGTGGTGCCCGCCATGAAAACGGCCCGGCCTGCGTCGTTCCATTCGGCTTGTCCATGAATGTGCATCCAGCGCCACTCGCCTCTGGCGTTGCAGACGCGAACCTCCAGGTCGAACGGTTCGCGCTGTTTCAGGTGGCGAAGCATCGCCTCGCGGTGCCGGGCGAGATCGTCGGGATGTGTCATGGCGCCCAGACGACCGCGGTACCCCGATGACGGCATCGGCTCCAAACCGAGTTGCCGCCAGAAATCGTCACTGAAGCTGAGCCGGTCGCTGACGAGATCCCAGTCCCACACCTGGCCGCCCGAAGCGGCCAGCCGGTAGCGCTGTTCACTGCGCCGCAGGCTGGCTTCGCTGGCGCGCAAGGCCTGTTCGCTTTCCGCCAGATCGGTCACGTCCAGCGCAATGCCCTGCACATAGGCGGGGCTTCCATCATCGGGATCAATGCGCCGCGACCGATCACGAAAGTGGCGCCACTGGCCTTGCGCATCCATGAGCCGGTATTCGACCTGGTTCTCGTTTCCGGCTTCATGGTTCGCAGACAGCGCGCGCATCACGCGTTCGGTGTCGTGCGGATGCAGTTTGCTCGCCCAGGCATGGGGGTCGGCCAGCCATTCATTCACCGTGTAGCCCAGGCGGTTGATGTAGGGACTGACATACAAGGCCGGGAACGGTGGCTCGAAACCTGCGCGGTAGATCAAGGCGGGCATCTGTTCGGCCAGCAGGCGGAAATCGCGCTCGCGGTCGAGCAGCAGTTGCTCGAACAGCTTGCGTTCGGTGATGTCGTTGCAGAAGATCGACAGCCCCTCGGGCGACGGAAACACCCGGACCTCGATCCACTTGTCAAACGGTGCGTAAAAGGCCTCAAAAACGTCCGGCGTCTGGGTCCGCAGAGCCTTGGTGTAGGCATGGTGGAAGGCCCGGCCCTGCTCCAGCTCGTACTCGTCCCAGATGTAGCGGCCGATCAACTGCTCGACCTGGCTGCGCTGCAACAGAAGCAGGGCAGGTGCATTGAGGTAAGTGAAACACAGGTCGTTGTCCAGCGCGATGATGGCGTCACCCACGCGGTCGATGACACGGTTGAGCAGCTGGTGGGCCGCCTGCGACTCGGTGCGGGCCTGCTGGGCCTGCCGCTCCAGCAAGAGCCGCTCGGTCACTTCGTTGACCACCACGAGCCGTGCCGCCCGGCCCTCCCAACGCAGGTCGCTGGACGTGACCTCCACATCGATCACACCACCGTCTTTCAGGGCGTGCTGCCAGCGGCAGGTCAACCGCAAGCCATCGGTGCCCACGGGATCGCTGTCGATCTGCTCTGCGGTGAGTCGTTGGCCCTGCGGCGTGCGCCGGATGTCCATGATGGTGAACCGCAGGAATTCTTCGCGCGTGTATCCGTAGCGCGTGATGGCCGCCGCGTTGACGGCCAGCATGCGCTTGCTGTCCTGGTCGAACACCCACATGGGCTGGGGATGGGCGTCGAACAGCA
>NZ_JALHLX010000144.1 GCF_022844385.1 Hydrogenophaga sp.
ATGGTGGCGCTCATGGTCGTTGTCTCGTTCGCATGGTTGTTGTGTTCAGGAGGCCTGCTGAAGGAAAAACACCAGGTCCAGTTCGGGTGCGGGCTGGCCAAGGATGGTGAGCGCCGCGCTGATCTGGCCGCGGTGGTGTGTGCCGTGGTTGAACACGTGCGCCAGCGTGGCCGCGAACGGCAGGTTCATGGCCTGGCCACGCATGTTGGTATAGCTGAGCGCGCCGTCGTAACGCTCGGCGGGCCAACTGGTGATCAGCGGCTCCCACACCTTGGCGCCGCCTTTGAGGGCCTGCGCCAGGCGGTCGCGCTCGGGTTCGACCTCCATGTCCAGCGCGACCTTCGGGCTCTCGCCCCGCGCAAAGCGTCGCTGCCAGAGCATGTGCTCGCCCACCAGCAGGTGGTTGAGCGTGCCGTGGATGCTCTTGAAGAACAGACGCAGGTCGCGCCGGTAATCAAACTCGTTGACGGGTTCGATGGCAAAGAGCAGTTGCTCCGTGGCCCACACGTTGTAGCGGGCCAGCTGCACGAAGTGGGCTTGCCAGGGGCTCAATGCGGCCATGTGTCCAGCCCTCCCAAGTCCTTGAGCGATTCGAAGTCGGCATCGCGATGCAGCAGCATGTGTCCGTGCTTCATGCAGTAGCTGGCGAGCAGCACGTCGATGGGGCTGCGCACGGTGCGGCCTTGTTGACGGAGTCGCTGATACAGCGCAGCCGCATTCAACGCGTTGGTCAAGCCGCCGATCTCCACCACCTCCAAAGCCAGCAACAGATTGCGGGCTCTCGCCTGCTCCGTGGTTGTAGCGAAGCCGCGTAACACTTCGAACACCACCAGATCGGCCACACCGAGATCTGGCGGCCCGTCGAGCCCCGACAACCAACGCCTGAGCTGCTCAGTCTGCGGGTTGGTGGTGCCTCGAAAGTGATCGATCAAGACACTGGAGTCCACCAGAATCATGCTGACTTGCCCCGCGCACGGGGCTTTGGAATCGGCTCTGAGGCGGGGGACTTTCGACGTTGAGCGGCCGGCTTGATGGCGTAACTGGCGGCGGGTTCCTGCACGGCCACTTGGGGCGTCTGGCTTTGTTCTCGAGTTTTCGCCCAGCCTTCGTCAGAGTCGTCCCAGAACAGGGTGCCACGGGCTGCCAGCAAAGCTGCATAGGCCTTTTTGCGCTTGAGAAGACGCAATCCTTCTTCAACCGCCTCGCGTTTGGTCTTGAACTCGCCAAGCGCCATGACATCGGCCATGAGCTTGTCGTCGATCACGATATTGGTTCGCATGGCAAAATCCCTTCGATGTGTATGAATTCAGCGAATCATACACATCACATGCGAAATACACCAAACTTCGGCTCGCCGATCGGCGCGTTGAGCGCGGCTGAGAGCGCCAGGCCGAGCACCCGGCGCGTGTCGGCCGGGTCGATCACGCCGTCGTCCCACAGGCGGGCGCTGGAGTAGTAGGGGTGTGACTGGTGGCCGAACTGATCGAGCACCGGCTGTTTGAAGGCCGCCTCTTCTTCGGCGCTCCAGGCACCGCCTTTGGCTTCGATGCCGTCGCGCTTGACGGTGGCCAGCACGCCGGCGGCCTGCTCGCCACCCATGACGCAGATGCGCGCGTTGGGCCACATCCAGAGGAAGCGCGGGCTGTAGGCGCGGCCGCACATGCCGTAGTTGCCAGCGCCGTAGCTGCCGCCGATGATCACCGTGAACTTCGGCACCTGGGCGGTGGCCACGGCCGTGACCATCTTGGCGCCGTGGCGCGCAATGCCTTCGCTCTCGTACTTTTTGCCGACCATGAAGCCGGTGATGTTCTGCAGGAACAGCAGCGGCACCTTTCGCTGGCAGCACAGCTCGATGAAGTGCGCGCCCTTTTGCGCACTCTCGGAGAACAGCACGCCGTTGTTGGCGACGATGCCGATCGGCATGCCCTCGATGTGCGCGAAGCCGCAGACCAGCGTGGCGCCGAAGCGCGCCTTGAATTCGTGGAACTCGCTGCCGTCGACGATGCGCGCAATGATCTCGCGCACGTCGTACGGCTTGCGCGTGTCGGCGGGAATGACGCCGTATATCTCTTCGGTGGAATAGAGGGGTGCGCGCGGCTCGCGCAGCGCCTGCGTGGCGATCTTGCGTTTGTTGAGCGTGGCCACGGCCTGACGCGCCAGCGCCAGTGCATGCGCGTCGTTCTGTGCCAGATGGTCCGCCACGCCCGAGAGGCGGGTGTGCACGTCGCCGCCGCCCAGGTCTTCGGCGCTGACGATCTCGCCAATGGCGGCCTTCACCAGCGGCGGGCCACCCAGGAAGATGGTGCCCTGGTTCTTCACGATGATGGTCTCGTCGCTCATGGCCGGCACATAGGCCCCACCGGCCGTGCACGAACCCATGACCACAGCGATCTGCGCGATGCCGTTGGCCGACATGTTGGCCTGGTTGTAGAAGATGCGGCCGAAGTGGTCGCGGTCGGGGAACACGTCGTCCTGGTTCGGCAGGTTAGCGCCGCCCGAATCCACCAGATAAATGCAGGTGAGGTTGTTCTGCATCGCCACCTCTTGCGCCCGCAGGTGCTTCTTCACCGTCATGGGGTAGTAGGTGCCGCCCTTGACCGTGGCGTCGTTGCAGACGATCAGGCAGTCGACGCCGCTCACGCGGCCGATGCCGGTGATCACGCCGGCGCAGGGTGCGCTGTCGGTGCCGTCGCGGTCGGGGTACATGTTGAGCGCGGCCAGCGGGCTCAGCTCCAGGAACGGCGTGCCCGGGTCCAGCAGCATCTGCACGCGGTCGCGCGGCAGCAGCTTGCCGCGTTTGGTGTGTTTGGCGCGCGCGGCCTCACCGCCGCCGAAGGTGGACTTGGCCACCTGCGCCCGCAGGTCGTCCACCACCGCGCGCATGGCGGCGGCATTGGCCTGAAAGTCGGCAGAGCGGGCGTTGAGTTGTGTCTCCAGGGTCGACATGGTGCGGTCCTGTCAGGTTGTCTTGTGGGGGAACAGGTCATTTTGGCGGATAGCACCCGGCTCGTGTCGGTCACTCGGGTTGCAAATGCCGCCAACGCCCATGAAAATCCGGGTATGTCCCAAGCCGCCCTGCGCAGTCCACCCCCGTCGGCAGACACCGCCCGCCCGCTGGGTGGTCCGGCGCTCACGCCCATGGCCCTGGTTCGGGCCATGGTGCTGGCGTACCAGGCGCGCGGCATGGACCCGGCCAGCGCGCTGCAGCAGGCACAAATAACGCCAGCCCAACTGAAGAAGCCCGGTGCCAGCATCACCGCGACGCAGATGGAAGTGATCTCGGGCGCCGCCATGCGCGAGCTCGACGACGAAGGCCTCGGCTGCTTCGCCCGGCCCCTGCCCTGGGGCAGCTACGGCATGCTCGCGCGCGCCTCGCTCACCAGCCCCACGCTGGGTGTGGCGCTCAAACGCTGGTGCCGCCACCATGGTTTGCTGGCGCCCGAAGCTCCCTTGGCGGCGGAGGTGGACGGCGAGGTGGCCAGCATCGTGCTGCGCCTGCAACGCGACCCCGGGCCCATGGCAGAACTGTGCGCGGTCTCGCTGCTGCGCAACATCCACGGCCTGGCCAGCTGGTACGTGGATTCACGCGTCGCCCTGCTCGGCGCGCAGTTCCCCTACTCCGCGCCGCGCCACGCCGGGGCCTACGCCGTGCTGTTCGACGGACCGATCCGGTTTGACGCGGAGCACGCCGCCATCCACTTTGACGCGCGCTACCTGAGCCTGCCGGTGCGGCGCAACGAGGCCGCCATGAACCAGCTGCTGCAGCGCGCCCTGCCGCTCACTGTGCGTTCTTACCGGCGCGACCGCCTGCTGGTGCAGCGTGTGCGACAAGTGCTGGCCAGCCGGCCGCAGGATGCGCACAACGCCAACGAACTGGCCGCGTTGCTCAACACCTCACCGCGAACGCTGCACCGGCAACTGAAGGACGAAGGCGCATCGCTGCAGCGCCTGAAAGACGAGGTGCGCCAACAGCTCGCCACCGAACTGCTGCTGCGCAGCCACAAGCCCATCAAACAGGTGGCCGAGGCGGCGGGCTTTCAGAACGAAAAGAGCTTCATCCGCGCCTTCAAGGGCTGGACGGGACACTCACCGGGCGACTTCCGGAGTCAGTGAGTCCAGCAGGTCGTGCATGCGGTGGAACACACGGTGCACGGCCAGCCCTTTAAACGCGCGGCCATGGCCCTCGGGGCAATAGCCCCACACGGTGGCGCCCGCCGCCAGGCCGGCTTGCGCGCCGGTGCCGGTGTCTTCGATGACCAGGCAACGCGCCGGGTCGACGCGCAGGTGCGCCGCAGCGGCCAGGTAGACATCGGGCGCGGGCTTGGAACGCGGCTGGTCATGGCCGCTGAAGATGCGGTCGCCGAAGTAAGGATGCATGCCCGCCATCTCGATCTGCATCACGACCTTGGGTCGGTCGGCGCCCGAGGCACAGGCGATGCGCCCGCCGGCGTGCCGGTGCGCGGCCACCACCACCTCCAGCGCGCCGTGCACCGGCTGCAGCTCGGCGCGCAGCCGCGCATCACGCCGGGCGTAGAACGCCCGCATCCACGCGTCAGTCAACGGCTGGCCAGTTTCCGCTTCGATGCGCGCGCGCTCGTCGCGCACCGCCTTGCCGATGAAGATCTGCATGCACTCGGCCTGAGTGAGCGCCCAGCCGCTCTCGTTGAGCACCTCGCGCAGCACGCCATTGGTGATCGGCTCGCTGTCCACCAGCACACCGTCGCAATCAAAAAGAACCCCCTCGAACTGCGTCACAACAGGTCTCCGTTCACATACAGCCAATGCCCGTCTTCACGCACGAAACGGCTTCGCTCGTGCAGGCGCTGGCCACGGCCCTGCAGGCGCGAACGCGCCACGAACTCGACCTCGGCATGCGCCGCATCGATGGGCGTGTGCCGCTTCACCTCCAGCCCCAGCCACTTCACGCCCGCTTCGAAATCGATCGACGTCGGGCGTGTGCTTGCGTGCCAGGTATCCAGCAGGTGCGCCGCATCACAGCGCACAAAAGCGGTGTAGCGTGAGCGCATGAGCGATTCGGCATCGGGGGCCGGTACACCGGTGCCCAGGTAACGGCCGCAGCAGGCTTCAAAGGTGGCCACGCGTCCGCAGGAACACGGGTCTTTCATCCGGCTTTCTTCGCCTTGCGTTGCTCCATCGTCTCCACCGGGGCGCCCTGCTTCACCCAGTCGGTGAAGCCGCCGTCGATGTGGGCCACGTTGGTCATGCCCATCTCCTGCAGGGCCTTGGTGGCCAGCGCGCTGCGCCAACCGGCACCGCAATAGAGCACGAACTCCTTGTTCTCGTCGGCGAACACGGGTTTGAAGTAGGGCGAGGCCGGGTCGACCCAGAACTCGAGCATGCCGCGCGGCGCGTGCAGTGCGCCCACTGCAACGCCTTCGCGTTCCAGCTCGCGGATGTCGCGGATGTCGACCAGCTGCAGGCGCGCATCGCCTTTGGCCAGCCGGGCCTGGATGTCGGCCACGCTGTGGGTGGTGATCTGGGCGCTGGCCTCGGCCACGAGCGCCTGAGAACCTTTGGTGATGGGCATGTGTTGTCTCCGGTGGATACAGAATTATCGATGGCCTTGCAGCACCAGGGAGACGCAGCGCGGGTGTTCAAATGAAGGCCTTGATCTGGAGAACCCCTGCATGACCACACTCGACCATTTCCCCATCACCCGCAAGTGGCCCGCTCAGCATCCCGAGCGCCTGCAGCTGTATTCGCTGCCCACGCCCAACGGCGTGAAGGCATCGATCATGCTGGAGGAAACCGGCCTGCCTTATGAGCCGCACCTGGTGAGCTTCGAGACCAACGACCAGATGTCGCCGGCCTTCCTGTCGCTCAACCCGAACAACAAGATCCCGGCCATCCTCGATCCAGACGGGCCCGGTGGAAAACCGCTCGCGCTGTTCGAGTCGGGCGCCATCCTGATCTACCTGGCCGAAAAGACCGGGCAGTTCCTGCCGGCAGAGCCTGCAACGCGCTTTGAGACCCTGCAGTGGCTGATGTTCCAGATGGGTGGCGTGGGCCCCATGTTTGGCCAACTCGGCTTTTTCCACAAGTTCGCCGGCAAGGACTTTGAAGACAAACGCCCGCGCGACCGTTATGCCGCCGAGACCAAGCGCCTGCTCGGCGTGCTGAACCAGCGCATGACCGGGCGCGACTGGATCATGGGCGAGAACTACTCCATTGCCGACATCGCCATCTGGCCCTGGGTGCGCAACCTGGTGGGCTTCTACGGCGCGGGTGACCTGGTGGGCTTCAGCGAGTTCACCGAGCTGCCGCGCGTGCTCGCAGCCTTCGATCAGCGTCCAGCGGTGCAACGCGGCCTGAGCATTCCGGCCCGCAGCTGAAACGGGAGGTCACTTCCTCCAGAAGTGGCCCGTGAACAAGACCAGCACGGTCAGCAATTCAAGACGGCCCAGCAGCATCGCAAACGTCAACACCCAGATCTGGAAATCGTTGAGCACGCCGAAGTTGCTGGACGGCCCCACGAGACCCAGGCCGGGACCGATGTTGTTCACCGTGGCCACCACCGCCGAAAACGATGACACGATGTCCAGACCGGTGAACAACATCAGCATCGTCAGCCCCATGGTGGCGGCGCCATAGATCAGCATGTAGCCGAGCACGGCGGTCATGACCGCAGGCGGCATGATCGCCCCACCCAGCGTGACCGGGTTGACCACACGCGGGTGCACGATGCGAACCAGTTCGCGCCGCGCCTGCTTGATCAGCAACACCATGCGCACCAGCTTGATGCCACCGCCGGTAGACCCGGCACAGGACACGAAACACCCCAGGAACATGAGCAGCACCGGCGCGAACACCGGCCACTGTGCGTAGTCGGTGGATGCGTACCCGGTGGTGGTGGCCAATGACACCACGTGAAATGCACTGGTGCGCAGTGCCTCGGGAAAGTCGTCGATCACACCGTGCGCTGTAAGCAGGACTGCCACCAGCATGACCGACACCACCAGCACGCTGACATAGGTGCGGATTTCACGGTCGTTGGTGAGTGGGCGCAGTGAGCGCTGGCGCAGCACGATGAAATACCGCATGAAGCTCACCCCGGCCAGCACCATGAACACCGTGGCCACAGCCTCGATCTTTGGCGAGTCCCAGTAACCAAAGCTCGCGTCGTGCGACGAAAACCCGCCCAGACCCATGGTGGTGCACATGTGCATGAAGGCGTCGGCCCAGCTCATGCCGGCCCAGCGGTAGGCCAGCATGCAGGCCACCGAGAACAGCACATACACCCCCCACAGGCCGCGCGCGGTTTCAGAAATGCGCGGCGTGAACTTGGTGTCCTTCATGGGCCCCGGCGTTTCGGCGCGGTACAGCTGCACACCGCCCAGACCCAGCAGTGGCAGCACCGCCACCACCAGCAGCATGATGCCCAGCCCGCCCAGCAATTGCAGGAAACAGCGCCAGACGTTCACCGACACCGGTAGATCGTCCAGACCAGACAGAGCCGTCGAGCCCGTGGCGGTGAGTGCGCTCATGGCCTCGAAGTAGGCCTTGGTCCAGCTGATGTCGGGCACGGTGAACATGAGCGGTGCTGCCGCGAACGCAGGGAGCAGGGTCCACACGAGATTGACGAGCAGGAAGCCGTCCTTGGCCTGCAGCTCGCGGCGAAACCGGTGGGTAGCCCGCCACAGGATGATGCCGCACAGGGTGGTGAAGGCGAATCCGTACGCCCACACCAGCGCGTGATGCTGAGCGTCCAGGAACCAGGCCCAGGCCAGTGGAACCAGAAAGGCCGGCGCGAACGCCAGCAGGATGCGCGAAAACACCGAGAGGACGGGCAGCAGGGTGTACACGGTGAACGTTCGCTTCAGCCGAAGAAGGTGGCGCTGACCTGGAAC
>NZ_JALHLX010000145.1 GCF_022844385.1 Hydrogenophaga sp.
GCGTCGTCCCGTTTGGCGCATTCGGGGGGCTCGCCGTAGCCGGCCGAACGCACGGTCTGGTCTTCGGCGATCTCGATCTGAAACCAGCGGCAGAACGGGTTGTCGTAGCGGTAACTCCACACCTGCCCCCGGTTGCGGCCCAGGCCCTGCACCTCGCCCGCGCGGCCCAGCACCTGACGGGCCTCTTCCTGGCTCATGCCGGGGTTGATGCGCAGGAAGTTGGCTTCGGTGAGCACCTGCTCGGAACGGGTGGCGCGGCCGTTGGCGTCGAGGTACACAAACCAGGTGTGCACACCGTATGGCCCGCGGGGAAATTCGAGCCGGCTGCCACCCGCCACCTGGCGCTGCATCTCGGGTGGCCCCATGCGGGCCACGATCTCGTCGCGGGAAAGTCCCGAGGGATCTGAAGGGGGTGCGTAGCCGGCGCAGGCCGACAGACCGGCCACGGCAACGGCCAACACAGACACGGTGGTCAGACGGGACAACACGGTGCGCATGCTTGGGTCTCCTGTGTTCACAACTCGGGCTTCACGATTTGAAGGCGTTGGACGACATCTTCGCAGGCAAGTTCAACCCCGGCTGTACGCCAGCCCCGAGGCCACACCGCCAAACAGATCACCCTCGACCATGGCCACGCCGGGAAATTCGGCCTGCAAGGCGCGCTGGAACGGCCGCAGGGCCGACGAGCCGCCAGTGAGGTAAATCGCGTCCAGGGTGCTGTCGGTCAGGCCGGCGCGCTGCACGCATTCGCGGGCACAAGCCACGGTGCGCGCCAGCAGCGTGCCCAGGTGGTCACGCATGGCGTCGGCGTGCATGTCGGCGCCGAGGCCGCGTTCGACTTCCGACAAATCCACCTGCGTGGCAGCGTCTTGTTCCGAGCAGCGGATCTTGGCCTGCTCCACCTCGTGGGCGATGCGGTGGCCGTCGCGGTGCTTGAGCACCTTCATCAGGCGCTCGTGCAAGGCCACGTTGCTGTAGTTCACGCGCAGCTGCTGCGCCTGGCTGAGCGCACGCGGCTGGTACAGCCACTGGATCAGGTGCCAGGTCGACAGATCGAAAAACACGCGGCTGGGCACCTCGCGCTGCTGCGGGCCCAGGTGCTTGTAGCCCAGCAAGGGCATGACCTGCTCCAGGCTGAGCTTGTGGTCGAAGTCGGTGCCACCGATGTGCACACCCGTGGTGGCCAGCACATCACCCGCGCGGTTGGCCAGCTTCATGCGCTGCGGGCCCAGGCGCACCACGGTGAAGTCCGACGTGCCGCCACCCAGGTCGACCACCAGCACCACGCGCTCGCTGTCCAACCGGCGCTCGTAGTCCAGCGCAGCGGCAATCGGCTCCAACTGGAACGACACCTGCCGGAAACCCACCGCCTGCGCGGCCTGCAACAGCGAGTCTTGCGCGAGCGCATCGCGCTCCAGGTCGTCGTCGACAAAATGCACCGGCCGGCCCATCACCACCTTGGTGGGCGCCACGCCCAGCGACTGCGCCGCGCGCTCGCGCAGCGCGGCCAGGAAGGTGGCCACGATCTCCTGGAAACTGATCTGCTGGTGGTTGACCACCGTGGTCTCCAGCAGCAGCGGGCTGCCCAGCAGGCTCTTGAGCGAGCGCATCAGCCGGCCCTCGGTGCCGCCGAGGTACTGCGCCACCGCGTCGCGGCCAAAGTGGGTGGTGCTGTCTTCGGAGTTGTAGAACACTGCCGTGGGCATGGAGACCGCCGTGCCCTCCAGCGGAATCAGGCGGGCTGTGCCCCGCACATCGGCCCAGGCCATGGCCGAATTGGAAGTGCCGAAATCGATGCCGAGGGTGCCGTGGAGCGGAGGAGTCATGGGGAGCGTAAGGGAATGGGCCCCCGAGGTTTGAGCGGAAGCGCCGGCTCTTGGGGAGCGCGGATTCTGCCACCCTTGTGTGGCACCCCCGGGCGGGCACCCCCGCCACAAGCTCCGCTACGTGCGTCGAACGCTCTTTTCTTCTTTGGGCAACTGCTGCCCGCCCGCACCCGGCACGTCTTTGCCGCGCTGGGCAGCGTCTTGCCCCGGCGTGGCGCGCATGTCGGTGTCCACCTGGCCTTGTTTCAGGTCTTTGTAGGCCTGCAGGATCTTCGGGTCCGGCCGCTCGTCCGTCATGTCACTGTCTTCGTCGCGCTCGTGCGGCAACTTCAAAGGTACATCGCCCTCCTCGGGCGGCAGCTCATAAGGGGTATCGGGCTCCACCGGCTGGTGGGGCACGGCGGGTTGGTCCGGGTCGCCGGGCTTGTTCATGCGCGTTCTCCAGCCGGCACGGCTCCACCCGACAAACCCTGGTGCGAGCCGTGCTCACCCATGCCGAGGGGCTTGGCCGCCACGATGGACACCAGGTTGCCCACGGCACGCACCATCTTGCTGTTGGGCGCGTCCCAGTAGTCGGCCGAGTGCGGCACAAACTTCAGCAAGGCGAGGTTGGGGGAGTCGGGCCCGTCGGGAAACCAGGGCCGCGCAAAGGGGGACCAGAGGCGTTCGATGTGGCCCCGGTCTGTGACGATCTCCCCGTGCCCCGACAGCGACACATAGGTGCTGTCGTCCAGATCGGTGAAAGCCAGGTTGGCCACGGCCAGTCGCTCGACCTTGGAAGAGCGCGTGTCGGTGAAAAACCAGATGGCGCCGCTGGCGTCCATTTCCAGTGCATACATGGGGCGGCTGGCGAGCGAGCCATCGGCTTCGATGGTGGTGAGCATCGAGGTGGCGATGTCTTTGATCAACTCGGCAATGTGCTTGAGCTCGGGAGTGGTCTGGGTCTCGATGTTCATGGGGGGTCCTCGTCATCGTTGAATGAAGAGACCACGGTAGAAAGAAACGCAGGGCGGGTCTGTGCGCTGGCGAACCCGCCGTCGCGGCGAATCGGGTGGGGAATGGCGCCACGGGGGCCACCGCGAATCCCTCAACGCAGGCGCGGGGGAAGACGGCCTGCCACTCGCTGGAAACGCGAGGACAGGTACATCTTGCGTCGCCTCAGCGAGGCAGTGCGTAGACCACGAGGTGGTCACCCAGGGTGGTCTTCAGCCGGGCGTGGCCGCCAGCGGCGATGGCCACGTACTGCCGGCCTTCGTGCATGTAGGTCATGGGCGAGGCCTGCCCGCCGGCAGGCAGCCGCGCCTCCCAGAGCAACTTGCCGGTGCGGGTGTCGAACGCGCGCAGAAAGTTGTCCTGCGCCGCAGCGATGAATGTCAGGCCGCTGGCGGTGTTGACAGCGCCGCCGATGTTCGTGGTGCCCAGCGTGATCTTCAGCCGCGTGGGAATGCCCAGTGGGCCCGAGTCGTAGCCCGTGCCCAGCGGCTGGCTCCACAGCAGCTGGCCGGTGCGCAGATCGGTGGCGGCGAGATACCCCCAAGGCGGGGCGATGCAGGGCACGCCGAACATCGACAGCCAGATGGGTCTTGTCACGCCATAGGGCGAGCCCGCATGCGGCGCCACTTTCTGGTCCACACGCTGGCCCCCGCTGCCCACCGCCTGGTCGGTGACTTGCGCCCGCGGGATCAGCGTCACCACGTTGGGCAGGCGGCTGTGGTTGGTGATGAGGATCTGAAGGTCCGGGTTCACCGCCAGTCCGCCCCAGTTCAGCCCACCGATGGTGCCGGGGAACAGCAGCATGCCGCCAGCGGCCTCGGTGGGTGGTGTGTAGATGCCTTCGTAGCGCATCTGGCGGAACTTGATGCGGCACATCAGCGCGTCGATCGGCGTCAGACCGAACATGTGCGCTTCGGTCAGGCGTTCGGGCTCGGCGCCCGGGGGCTGGGGCGCGCCGGCAAAGTTCGGCAGTGCCACCGACTGCGGCTGCGTGGGAGCGGTGCGGTCGCCCGGGGTTGCGCCCTGGGGCACAGAGCGGTTTTCGACCGGGCGCAGGGGCTCTCCGGTGGCCGCGTCGAGCACGAAGATGGAGCCGGTCTTGGTGCCCTGCAGCAGCACGCGGCGCATGCGCCCGTCGATCTCCATGTCCATCAGCGTGGGCTGCGCCCCGAGGTCGTAGTCCCACAGGTCGTGATCCACCGTGCTGTAGTGCCAGCGCACCTGGCCCGTGGCGGCTTCCACAGCCACCACGGCTGCGGTGTAGCGGTCTTCCTCGGCACTGCGGTCGGCCCCGTAGTGGTCGTTGGCCGAATTGCCCGTGGGCAGGTAGACCAGCCCGAGCGATTCATCGGCAGAGATCACAGTCCAGACGTTGGGCGTGCCGCGCGGCCAGATCTCCCCCAGCCCCAGCGGCTGCCGGGGTCGATCGGTTCGTTTGGCGTCCCAGGCCCATGAGAAGGCGCCGGTCCGCACGTCGTAGGCGCGCACCACCCCGGAGGGCGCATCGCGGCGCTGGTTGTCGCTGACCTGCTGACCGACGATGACACGGTCTCCGACGACGACAGGGCCCGAGGTGTTGGACGACAGCCCCGGCGCCTGGTTGCCCATGCCCTCGCCCAGGTCCACAGTGCCGCCGTTTCCGAAACCGGGACAGGGCTTGCCGGTGGTGGCATCCAGCGCAATCAGGCGACTGTCCACAGTGGCCAGCAAGATGCGGCGCGGGCATTCGGCCGCCGCTGTGGCGCGCCCTGCGGCACCCGCCGGGTCTCCGTCGGGCGTGGCCACGACCGGCGTCTCGTGATAGGCCACGGCACGGCAGGCCACGCTGAACAACGGCCCCATGGCTTCGAGCGGCACGGCAGGATTGAAGTGCCACTGTTGTGCCCCGGTGGCGGGGTGCAACGCAAACACCTGGCCGCTGCTGGAGCACACAAAAAGACTGTCCCCGATCTTCTGAGGTGTGTTCTGGAATGCAAAGAACACCCGTTCATTCGGCGCCATGTCGCCGGTGCGAAAATTCCAGACAGGCTCGAGCTGATCGACGTTCTCGCGCGTGATCTGTGTTGCCTGCGCATAGCGCTGGCCCAGGTTGGAACCACCGTACGCAGTCCACTCGTCTGCGCCCGGCGAAGCCGCGGCACGACCCAACACCGGACGCGTCGAGGCCTGGCCGACGGCGGAAAGTGCCGGTACGGACAGGTCGCCATTGATGGGAGGCGCGGCCACGGCGGGCGTCGACGGTTGTGCCTGCGCCGGCGTCCAGCGGGTCAGGCCCACCGGCAACGCCAGCGCGAGGCCCAGCAGCGCCACGCCGGCCATCACCGGTCCACTTCGGGTATGACTTGCGCTCGCCGGGCGGGTCGGGCGCGGCATCAGCAACAACGCCAACACCATCAGCAACAGAAGGCCCAACAGGACGCCGACCCGGCTTGACAGGTCCACCCCCCAAACAGGCATCCAACCCTTGCTGTGAATCTCCCAAAGTGACCACAACAGCGTCGCCACCACCACTGCGGCATACAGCATCACGCCGGCTGCAGCCCGACGCGCCAGCACCAATGCGGCTGCGACCATCATGAGGACCCCGGCCGCGACGAAATAAGGCGAACCACCCAGCGTCACCAGCCATGTGCCCAGAACGGCCATCACCAGACCGCCCAGCAGCAGCAGTACCGCGAGGACCCGAAGCACCAGCCAGGCCGGGCCGCGGTGCAGCGGCTGCGATCGAGGTTCGGGACGCGTTGGTGTCGGCGGAGTCTTCATGGGGGAACAGCATCCGTGCTTCGCCGGGTTGGGTCTGTACGCTGGCGATCACATGCGTCATCGTCCCATCTCGGAGACCATGGCAATTTCCGCATTGGCCCAGGCCAGCGCTGGATCGCACTGGACACCCACATTCTTGACATTGACGCGGCAGGTCGAAGACCCGCCTTCGGTTCGGCAGCGAACAGATGGCGGGCCTTCGACCTGACACCATGCGTCCTTGCCCCTGAACATTGGAGAAGACAAGTGATCTGTTGTCAGCACGCCTGCCGGTTCGGGTGACACGTGCCTTGGCTCAAGCTCCTGCACATCAGCGCCGTCATCATCTGGTGCGGCACCCTGCTGTACTTGCCATCGATGATCAAGTCTGCCGCGACGCGGTCACCCCACGGCGCGCCTTCCACGTCCGCGCTGTTGCCGCGCACGGTGTTCATCGGCGTGGTCACGCCATCGGCGCTGCTGGCCATCGGCTCGGGGACACTGATCTTCGTCGACATTGGATTGATAGCGCCATGGCTGATGTTCAAGTTGGCGGTGGTCGGTCTGCTGGTGCTGGGTCACGGCAGCTGTGGCCTGCTGGTGCTGCGGGCCGAGCGCGCAGAAGTCCGCGGCATGGCCTTGTTCTGCGCGCTGCTGCAGGTCTCGTTGCCGCTGCTGTTGATCGCCATCGCCTGGCTGGTGTTGCGCAAGCCGGCCTGAGCAGCTGCCCACGCTGCGGTTCAACTGTCGGTGTGCACGCCCACGGCGTTCTCGTACACCAGCCGCCCACCCAGGTACGACGCCAGCGCGATGAAGGCCGCGGTCAGCAGGCTCAGCCCCATGCCCCAGGGCATCACGTACAGACCGGGGTCATCGCCCAGGCGCAAGCGCCAGTTGAGGGTGGCCACCGACAACATCATCACGGCCATCAGCGCGTGGCCCCACGCGGTGATCAGGCGCCGGATCTGCGCCACGCTGAGCAGGTCCACGATGCCCGCCACGCTGGCGGTCCAGCCGCCGAGTGCGCCCACCCCCGCCAGCCACAGTCCGGCGCGCGCCCAGAAGGGGTCGCCACCATAGAGGTAGGCGGCATCGGTGCCCGCGAGCGCCATGAGTGCCGCCACCGGGAAGTGGATCAACATCGGATGCACCGGATGACCCGCAATGGCAGCGCGGCTCAGGATCGGTTTGGTGCTCGTGTTCATGCGCCCATTGTGGGACCTGTGGCGCGTGCGTGGTTGCTCGTGATGGCGTGCGTGGTGCTGACGGGCTGCTCGGGCGCGCAGTCCATGCTCGACCCCGCCGGGCCTTCGGCGTTGGCCATCGCCCAGGTGTGGTGGTGGATGCTGGGCGTGGCGACGGTGGTCACGCTGGGCATGGTGGCCGCGTGGTGGCTGGCGATGCGCCGCCGGCGACACAGCGACGACGCGGTGAGCGATCACCTGGCCACACGCGATGGTCTGCGCTGGATGGTGGGTGGCGGCATCGTGCTGCCCACCCTCGCAATCACCGCCTTGCTGATCTTCGGCACACCGGCCGGCATGCACCAGTTGCCCTTGCCGCTTAATGGGGGCGCCGAGCCCCTGCGCATCAACGTGCAGGCGCGCCAATGGGCCTGGATGCTGCACTACCCCGGCAGTGGCGTGCGGCTGCAAAACGAACTGCGACTGCCCGTGGGCCGGCCGGTGGACATCCATGTGGAGAGCGAAGATGTCATCCACTCGTTCTGGGTGCCGCGCCTGGGCGGAAAGATCGACGCGATTCCCGGGCGCACCAACATCATTCGCCTGCAGGCCGACCAGGCCGGCCGCTTTCGCGGCCAGTGCGCCGAGTTCTGCGGCCTGAACCACGCCCACATGGTGATGACCGTGATCGCCATGCCGGTGGCCGAATTCGAAACCTGGCAGGCAGCGGCCCGAGGTGCCGTCCATGACTGAACCCACCACCCACGCACCTGCGCGCGACGCGGCCGAGCTGCACGCCGAGTTCGAAGCCGTCTGGGGCAACCCCAAGGGCTGGCGCGCGCTGAGCGTGGTCAACCACACCAGCGTGGCCAACCGCTTCATGGTCACGGGGGCGGTGTTCTTCGTGATTGCCGGATTGCTGGGCATGCTGCTGCGAGCGCAGCTGGCGCAGCCGGGGCAGGCTTTCATGGGCGCCGAGGCCTACAACCAGGTCTTCACCATGCACGGCACCATGATGATGTTTCTCTTCGCGGTGCCGATCCAGCA
>NZ_JALHLX010000146.1 GCF_022844385.1 Hydrogenophaga sp.
CAGCGCTTTCTGAACCCGCGCACCATCGCCATCGAAGGCGACAGCACCGTGGTGGCCGAGCCCGTCTCGCGCCGCCAGGCGGTGCTGTCGGCACTGGCCTTCTCATGGCTGAACCCGCACGCCTGGCTCGACACCGCCGTGTTGATCGGAACCGCCTCGCTGGCCTACGGTCAGGGCAGCCGTGTCTTCGGCATGGGCGCGGCCGCGGGTTCGGTGGTGTGGTTTCTCGCGCTGGGCGTGGCCGCCTTCTGGCTGGGGCGCCGGCTCAATTCGCTGCACGTGTGGCGTGCGCTGGACGGCATGGTTGCGCTCATGATGTGGGGCACGGCGCTCTGGCTCTTGAGCAGCCTGGCCTGAACCCTGGAGGCTCCCATGTCCCTGCGCAGCGCTGACGCGCCCGTCACCGTTTTCGGCCCCGACTTTCCCTTTGCCTTCGACGACTGGATCGCCCACCCGCAAGGCCTGGGCGAGCTGCCCACCGGGCGCCTGGGGCAAGAGGTGGCCATCGTCGGCGCCGGCATGGCCGGCATGGTGGCGGCCTACGAGCTGATGAAGCTGGGCCTCAAACCCGTGCTGTACGAGGCTTCGCGCATGGGCGGGCGGTTGCGCTCGCAAGCCTTCGAGGGTGGGCAGGGCGTGGTGGCCGAGCTGGGCGGCATGCGCTTCCCGGCATCGGGCACGGCCTTCTTTCATTACGTGCGTCGGCTGGGCCTCAAAACGCGCCCGTTCCCCAACCCGCTCACACCCGCCGCCGGCTGCACCGTGGTCGACCTGGAGGGTCAGACGCACTGGGCGCGCTCGTTGGGCGATTTGCCGCCGCTGTTCAGCGAAGTGGCCGAGGCCTGGGCGCAAGCGCTCGAAGCAGGCGCGGGCTTCACCGGCCTGCAGCAGGCGCTGCGCGAGCGCGACATTCCGCGCCTCAAAGCCTTGTGGGACCGGCTCGTGCCGCTCTGGGACGACCGCACCTTCTACGACTTCGTGGCCACGTCCGACGCCTTCGCCAAGCTCTCCTTCCACCACCGCGAGGTGTTCGGCCAGGTCGGCTTCGGCACCGGCGGCTGGGACTCGGACTTTCCCAACTCCATGCTGGAGATCCTGCGCGTGGTGCTCACGGGTTGCGACGAGAACCAGCACCTGATCGTGGGCGGCGTGCAGCAAGTGCCGCTGGGCCTGTGGCAGCACGCGCCCGCTGCCAGCGAGATGCGCCACTGGCCCGCCGGCACCTCGCTGGCCAGCCTGCACCATGGCGCGCCGCGCGCCGGCGTCACGGCCATCAGCCGCGCGGCGGGCAACCAGATCAGCGTGACCGACACCTGGGGCAACACCCAGACCTACCCCGCCGTGCTCACCACCTGCCAGAGCTGGCTGTTGACCACACAGATCGCGGTGGAGGAATCGCTGTTTTCGCAGAAGCACTGGATGGCACTGGACCGCACGCGCTACATGCAGTCGTCCAAAACCTTCGTGATGGTGGACCGCCCGTTCTGGAACGACCTGAAAGCAAACGGCTGGCCGCAGATGGGCATGACGCTGACCGACCGGCTCACGCGCGGCACGTATTTGTTCGACAACGGCCCGGACCAACCCGGCGTGATCTGCCTGAGCTACGCGTGGATGGGCGACGCGCTGAAGATGCTGCCCCACGGCACCGAAAAACGCGTTCAGCTCGCACTCTCGGCCCTGAAGAAGATCTACCCCGACGTGGACATCACCAGCCACATCATCGGCGACCCTATCAGCGTGTCGTGGGAAGCCGACCCGCATTTTCTCGGCGCCTTCAAGGGCGCACTGCCCGGCCACTACCGCTACAACCACCGCATGTACAGCCACTTCATGCAGGACGGCTTTGCACCGGCCGAGCGCGGCATCTTCATCGCGGGCGACGACGTGTCGTTCACGCCCGCCTGGGTCGAGGGCGCGGTGCAGACCTCGCTCAATGCGGTGTGGGGCATCGTGAAGCACCTCGGCGGCCGCACGCATGCGGACAACCCCGGGCCGGGCGATGTGTTCGCAGAGCTGGGGCCCATGGCGCTGCCGGATTGATGCCACGAACACCGTTCGGGCTGAGCCTGTCGAAGCCCCGCTAGAGTGCTCACCATGTTCCACCGCCGCCACTTCTCAACCGCCACCGCGCTGGCCATCGCCAGCCCCTTTGCCCTCTTGTCCGCGTGCGCCCACTCAGCGCCCGGTTTGCAAGCCCGACTGCAGCAACTGGAGGCCGCCGCCCAGGGCCGCCTGGGCGTGACCATCCTCGACACCGCCACCGGCGCGGTCCACGGCCACCGAGCCGACGAGCATTTCATGATGCTCAGCTCCTTCAAGCTGCTGGCCAGCGCGCTGGTGCTGGCGCGGGTGGACCGGGGCCAGGAATCGCTGGAGCGCCGCATCACCTTCGCCAAGAGAGATCTTGTCACGTACTCGCCCGTCACCGAGCGCTTCGCCGGCACCACCGAGGGCATGAGCCTGGCCAGCCTGTGCGAAGCCACCATCACCACCAGCGACAACAGCGCGGCCAACTTCATCCTCGACAGCTACGGCGGCCCGGCCGCGCTCACGCGTTTTGCGCGCGAACTGGGCGACGACACCACGCGCCTGGACCGCCGCGAGACCGAGCTCAACACCGGCACCGCCGCTGCCCTGCTCGACACCACCACGCCGCGCGCCATGGCGCTCACCCTGCAGAAGCTGCTGCTCGGCAACACACTCTCCCCCGCTTCGCGCGAACGCCTGCAGCAATGGCTGGTGGGCAACACCACGGGCGACAAGCGCCTGCGCGCCGGCCTGCCCCCGGGTTGGCGGGTGGGCGACAAGACGGGCACCAACAAGACCGACGCCAACGACATCGGCATCGCCTGGCCCACCAACGGCCGCGCGCCACTCATCATCACCGCCTACCTGGCCGAGAGCACGGCCAGCAGCGCGGTGAAAGACGCCACGCTGTCGGGTGTGGCCCGGCTGGCGGCCGGTCTCGTGGCCTGAGCCCATACGCATGAACGCAAACACCCTCACCCTTGCGCTCTGGCAGTGCTCCTACGCAGCCAGCACGGCCGAAGCCCTGGCACGGCTCGAAACCACCGCCTCAAAGGCCCGCGAACAAGGTGCCGAAGTGCTGGTGTGCCCCGAGATGTCGCTCACCGGTTACCAGATCGGCCCGGATGCTGTGGCCGCGCTCGCCGAGCCGGCCGACGGCGCACTGGCGCAAGCCGTGGCCACCATCGCGCAGCGCCACCGCATCGCCATCGTCTACGGCTATCCAGAACACAACGCCCAGGGCAAGCCATACAACGCCGTGCAATTCATCGGCGCCGACGGCGAGCACGTGGCGAACTACCGCAAGACCCACCTCTTCGGCCACATCGACCGAGCGCAGTTCAGCCCCGGCCCGCAAGCGCCTGCGGTCTTCGCGTCGAACGGCTGGCGGCTGGGCCTGCTGATCTGCTACGACATCGAGTTCCCCGAACCCGCGCGCAGCCTCGCGCTGCAAGGGGTGGACGCCATCCTGGTGCCCACGGCCAACATGCTTGATTTCGACGAGGTGCAGCGTGTGCTGCTGCCCGCGCGCGCACTGGAAAACCGCGTGTTCGTGGTTTACGCCAACGCCTGCGGGAAGGAAGATGAAACGACCTACGGCGGGCTCAGCACCGTGTGCGCGCCGATGGGTGAAGTGCTCATGCAAGCCGGGCGCGACGAACAATTGATGGTCGCGACACTGACGCTCTCAACGCTGCATGCCGCGCGTGCCACCAGTCAGCTGCCCGACCGGCGCACCGACCTGGGCTGATCCTTCACGCCCGGGCGCGGCCGAACGCGAGCGCCGCTGCAGCCACCACCGCCGCGCCCACCATCACCCAGCCCTGTGCCGACCCCATGGTGGCCAGTGTGACCGCGCTCACAGCACACCAGGCCAAGGCCCCCGCGCGCAAAACAGCCAACAACACACGTGTGGCGCGCGCGACCGCGTCGGCACACAAGAGCACGCCCAGCATGGCGATCGCGGTGGGGTCCGGCGCCAGCCCCAACACCTCGGCCTGCAACCAGGGCCGGCCCAGAGCCAGCGCCAGCAACGGGTGCACAAGCACGGCCCAGAGCATCAGACCCAGCCCCACCCCCCGGCGCACCCGCCCGGCCGCCAGCACCAACGAGGACCGCCCGGCCAGCACCAGCAGGCCGATGGCCTGCACGCCGAAGGCCCACGCCAACCCCGCGGCCGCCCAGTTGATCACCGCGTAGCGTTGCCACAGAAACGCCCACGCCACGAACGCACCAAAAACGGCCAACACCACCGAGGCGAGCCGCAGAACAGCGGGCTGGCCGCGCCACAAACCCACCGCGATGGCCAGCCCCGACAACACAGCCAACACCTGCGCCGGCCACCAGGCGAGGTTGTGCAATTCGAACAGCCGCCAGTAGGTGCGCGGCGCGAACATGAGGAAGTCCTCGGGCCGGTAGGTCCACCACTCGCTCATGCTGAAAAACCGGGATCGGTCACAGCGCGGCGACATCGCGCGCCATGCGCTCGCGCAGCGCTGCGTCGGGCAGAGGGCCGAGGGCAGCGCCCATGTTTTGCCGCAGGTGCGCCACCTGGCTGGTAGCCGGGATCGCACAGGTCACGGCGGGGTGCGACACCACGAACTTCAGCGCCACCTGCGCCCAGCTGTCGCAGCCGATCTCGCCCGCCCAACCCGGCAGCTGGTGGCGCGCGAGCTGGTCCAGCAAAGCGCCCTGTCGGAATGGCCGGTTCACCAGCACGGCGATGCCGCGCTCCTGCGCCAGCGGCAACAACCGTTGCTCGGCTTCGCGGTCGAGGAGGTTGTGGGTGAGCTGCACGAAATCGATTTTTTGCGTGCGCATGATGCGCTCCAGCTCGGCGTGCCTGCGGCCTTCGGAGGTGCTGATACCCACGTAGCGCAGGCGCCCGGCGGCTTTCATGTCCTGCAGGCGCGGCAGGTGTTCTTCCCACGACAGCAGGTTGTGCACCTGCATCAAATCAAAGCGCGGCACGTCCCAGAAAGCTCGCGAGGCCTCCATCTGCGCCGCGCCGCGCGACACATCACCGACCCACACCTTCTCGGCCGAGAACAGCGTTGCAGGGCGGCCCAGCTTTGCGAGCGCGTGGCCGATGACGGGCTGCGAAGAACCGTACATGGGCGAGCTGTCGATCACCCGCCCACCCGCCGCAAAGAAAGCACGCACCACCTCGGCGCAAGCGTCGCGCGCCTTCGGGTCGTTGCCCACGTTGAAGGTGATCCAGCTGCCCAACCCCATCACGGGCAACGCTTCACCACTCGACGGAATGCGGCGCATGTGCAGGGGCGCACCGGCACCTGGCTGCGCCAGGGCGGGCAAGCTCAGCGACGCCAGCGATGCGGTGGCTGCGCTCAGCCATTGACGGCGGCTGAGCCAATGCGTGGTCGGGATCTGCATGCCTTGCCTTCAAGGTATGAACGGGCCTGTGGGACGCGGCGTGGTCGGGGGAAGTTCCGACCAAACAGACGCAAGCGGCGTGGCACGGCGAGCACCTGCCGTTGTGCCCACGCAGGCTCAGTCCTTCCAGAACTCCGGCCGCGCGTACTCGTGCTTCAAGAAATCGATCCACAGGCGAACGCGCAGCGCCAGGTGTTTGCGCTGCGGGAACAACGCAAAGATGCCGTTGGGTGGCGCCGCAAAGTCGTCGAGCACGCTCACCAGCCGCCCGGCTGCAATGTCGGCCTCCACTTCCCAGGTGCTGCGCCAGGCGATGCCGTAACCGGCCAGACACCACTCGTGCAGCACCTGGCCGTCGGTGCAGTCCAGCGGGCCGCCCGGGCGCAGGTGGGTGATGGTGGTCTCGCCCGATTCACCGGGCATGGCAAATGCCCAGCCCCGCGTTTGTGAAGCGTCGCTGGAGAGCGTGAGGCAATCAAATCGCACCAGATCGGCGGGTACCTGCGGCCTGCCGTGGTGCTGCAGGTAGCGAGGCGTGGCGACACACAGGCGGCGGTTTTCGGCCAGGCGCACGCTCACCAGCGACGAGTCGGGCAGGTCCCCCACGCGCACCGCGCAGTCGTAGCCCTCACCCGCCACGTCCACCACGCGGTCGCTGAGGTTGAGCGAGATCGTCACCTCGGGGTGCAGTTCGCGAAAGTGCGGCACGAGCGGCGCCACGTGGCGGCGGCCAAAGCCCGCTGGCGCGGTGATGCGCAGGTGCCCGCTGGCCTTCACACCGCCGGCGCTCACGCTGGCTTCGGCGTTCGCCAGGTCGATGAGCAGGCGGTGGCAGTCTTCCAGAAAGGCACTGCCTTCGTGGGTGAGGGTGATGCGCCGCGTGGTGCGCACCATGAGCTTCACACCCAGGCGGGCTTCGAGCGCGTCGAGCCGGCGGCCGATGATGGCCGGGGCCACCCCTTCGGCTTTGGCCGCGGCCGTCAGGCTGCCGCGCGTGGCCACCGAGGTGAAGGTTTCGAGTTGTTTGAGTTTGTCCACCGGGGCAGATTACCCCACGAACCGTGACGGACCCATGCTGTTTACGCCGAGATTGATGACTTCTCAGCCAGCTTTCGCCACCGTCTGGCTCAGGCGCGCGGCGTCTTCGGCCGAGTAGCCGAGTTCGGCCAGCAGCTCGGCGCTGTGTTCACCCAGCCGGGGCGGGCTGCGGCGCACGCCCAGGCGTTCGCCATCGAGCGCGAGCGGCAGCAACACCGTCTGCGCGGTCTGGCCGGCGCGCTCGCCGTCGGGCAGGGTGATGGGCGCCAGCCCGCCGGTGGCGCAGAGGTGCGGATCGTCCAGCAGCTCATGCGGCTTGGTGATGGGCGCAAACGGCAGGCCGTGGCGCTCGAACAGCGCAGCGAGGTCCGCAGCACTCTGCTGCGCCAGGCGCTCGCGCAGCAACGGGATGAGCCAGTCGCGGCAACGCACGCGGTTGTTGTTGCCCAGCAGGCGCGGGTCGTCACGCAGGTCGTCGTAGCCGAAAGCGTCGCAGAAGATCGCCCACTGCGTGTCGCTCACCACCGCCAGAAAGATCTGCTCCTCGTCCTTGACCTTGAACACGTCGTAAATGCCCCAGGACGAGATGCGCTCGGGCATGGGCGCGGCGGGCAGGCCGGTCACGGCGAACTGCATCATGTGTTGCGCGACCAGGAACACGTTGTTCTCGAACAGCGAGCTTTGCACCTCACTGCCCTCGCCCGTTTTCTCGCGCGCACTCAGCGCGGCCATGACGCCGATGGCGCCGAACAGGCCACCCATGATGTCGTTCACCGACGAGCCCGCGCGCAACGGATCACCCGGGCGCCCGGTCATGTAGGCCAGGCCGCCCATCATCTGCACCACCTCGTCGAGCGCGGTGCGGTGGTCGTACGGCCCGGGCAGAAAACCTTTGTGGCTCACGTGGATGAGGCGCGGGTTCAGCGTCTTCAGGCTCGCGTAATCCAGGCCCAGCTTCTTCATGGTCTCGGGCTTGAAGTTTTCGCTCACCACGTCGGCGGTGGCAATCAGCTTGAGCACCGCTTCCTTGCCTTCGGACGATTGCAGGTCGAGCACCAGGCTCTTCTTGTTGCGGTTGAACAGCGGATAAAAGCCCGCGCCCGAGCCGAGCAGGCGGCGCGTGTTGTCGCCGGCCGGCGGCTCGACCTTGATGACCTCGGCCCCCAGATCGGCCAGCACCATGCCGCAGGTGGGGCCCATGACCATGTGGGTGAATTCGACGACGCGCAGGCCCTCAAAGGGGAGTTTGTTCATGGTGTTGGGTGGTTGGGCCAGCCCTTGGGCAGACCGGCTTCGGGCGTCATGCCGTA
>NZ_JALHLX010000147.1 GCF_022844385.1 Hydrogenophaga sp.
AGGTCCGCATCACCTCTGTGAGCTGACCTTCCTTCCCGTCGATTGCCGGGACTTGGATGACTGCTGAATGGATATGACCGCAGTGTCCCAAAGTTATCGCCATAGACAGCAATCGCTGCCGAGCGGGCCTTCAGGGGCTGATTTCGAACAGCATGTTCCCGACGAACTTTGGCACGCGCAGCGAGCCAGGGAACATCAACAGGTTGGCGCGCATGCCTCCGACGAACTTTATTCCCTCCAGTCAACCACCAGGACTGTTCTTGCCAAAAAACGTCGGAAGCGGGTCAACAGAGCCGAAAACATGAGTCCCCGGCCTTGGTGGCACGTCTGCCGTACGAGCGGTTGGAGTGCCCATGGCGGGGCAGAAGGTGCCAGACTTGGCGTACCTCGCACGTACAAGCAAATCCATGCTCTAGTCGTGCGCTGCGCCTGAACCATTTGATGAAGGTGCACCTCCTCTTGACAGCACAACGACTACACCAGTTGGAACCGCTCTTGGCGAGAATTCTTTGCTTGTGCCCTCGTTTGTCTCGCCTTTCAGTCTGACGACGCTGCGGAAGGGTTGATTTGTATGAGGGCGGTGTCGCGCCATAGGCCTCCCCCTGCATGCGTGTTGCCGAAGTGGCCACGCTTGACCTGAGTTTGACCGGAGGTTCGATGCGAAACTCCGCCCTCGCAGTACTGTCGATCAAACGCTGCGCCGAACCATCATCTCCTTGATCTTGCTGATGGCACCCGCCGGAACCAGGCCCTTGGGGCAAACGTCCACGCAGTTCAGGATGTCGCGGCAGCGAAACAGACGGAACGGGTCGTTGAGGTTGTCCAGTCGCTCGGCGGTGGCCGTGTCGCGGCTGTCGACGAGGAAGCGGTAGGCCTGCAACAGGCCGGCGGGCCCGACGTACTTGTCCGGGTTCCACCAGAAGCTCGGACACGCCGATGAGCAGCAGGCACACAGGATGCATTCGTACAGCCCATTGAGCTCTTCTCGCTGCTCGGTCGACTGCAGGCGTTCCCGCTCCGGAGGCGGAGCGAGGTTGATGAGGTAGGGCTTGATCGAGTGGTACTGCTTGAAAAAGTCGGTCATGTCCACGATCAGGTCGCGGATGACAGGCAGGCCCGGCAGGGGTTTGAGCGTCACCACACGCTGCAGCGATTTCATGTTGGTGACGCACGCCAGTCCGTTCTTGCCGTTGATGTTCATGGCGTCGGAGCCGCAAATGCCTTCGCGGCAGGAGCGCCGGAAAGACAGGCTTGGGTCCACGGCCTTGAGACGCATGAGCACGTCGAGCAACATGCGGTCGCCCGGGTTGACGTCGAGTTCCAGCGTCTGCATCCAGGGCTTGGCGTCGACATCCGGGTCGTAGCGGTAAATTTTGAAGATATGCATGGTTTATCGCTTCAGCTCTCCGAGCTTGGATGTGACCTTGCTCCACGCGTCGGCGTCTGGCAGCGGCAGCTTGGTGCGCACGATGGGCTTCCACTCGCGTGACAGCTCGGCGTTCAGGGCCGTGAAATGCAGCTGGTCACGCGGGACATCCTCTTCGGCATAGATGGCACTGACCGGACACTCCGGAACGCACACGGCGCAGTCGATGCATTCGGCGGGGTCGATGGCGAGGAAGTTCGGCCCTTCCCGAAAAGCGTCCACTGGGCACACATCCACGCAGTCGGTGTACTTGCAGCGTATGCAGGCCTCGGTGACGACGAAGGTCATGAACGCTCCCCACCAGGTGGGGCACCTGCCGATGAAGCCAGTGGGGCAGGGTTGGCCATGGCTTCAGCCGTCCTTGCCGTCGAGGCGGGTCGTGACCAGCCACGGCGAAAAAACCACCAGGTACAGAGCGAACGCAATGCCCCACGCGGCGGCGGCGGCCACCAGCCAGATCACGAGATGCTGCGGCGCCAACAGTGGCAGCAGAACCCTCGACACGGCCGCACAGGCCACCAGCAGATAGGCCGCCGTCTCAAGCCGGGTGGCCTGCAACGGGCGACCGGTGTGGCCGCGCGCTGTGCGGGTGATCATGCCGATGATGAGCCCGCCAGTGGCCCCCACTGCCAGGGCGTGGATGCCGGACGAGACGCCCAGCACGCCGAGCTGGGACAGCGCCAGCAGAGCCAGGCCGGCGGGAAGCCACGCATAGGCCAGGTGCAGCACCCACAGAATGGGGCGCGAGCGGGTGCGCAACGGTTTCCAACGCCACAGGCGAAGGGCGTGCAGACAAGCCGCAGCACCGAGCGCCGTGGCGCTGAAGGCGTTGGCCGGCAACAGTACCCACAAGGCCAACGCAATGGCCGTGGCGCCGAGTGTGGCTTGCTCCAGCCAGGTGGGCACCTTCAGTCTCAAGCCGGGCAACGCCGACTGGGTGAACGCCGGGATCACCCGCCCGGCGATCACGCACTCGATCATCACGATCAGGGCCAGGCCCGCATGGAGGGCGCGAACCGGTTCGATGTCGATCAACCCGCTGACAGCCCCGTGAAACGCGGCGTTGGCCAGGGCCAGCAACAAAAGAATCGCGCCCAGTGGCAGGTTGCGCCCGCCGCCCGCACGCAGGAGCAACGTGATGAAGATGCCGGCCACCAGCGGCAACAGCAGCAGGTCCAGAACCGCATAGACGCCATACGGTGCAAAGACGGCCGCCACCCGGGCGGCCAGCCACAGCCCCGCCAGCGCGGCCAGCGCAACGCCGCGTGGCGTGTCCAGGCCCGTCCACACCTTGCCCGCTGTCAGCAAAAAGCCCACGATGACCGCGACCGCAAACCCGAACAGCATTTCGTGGGCGTGCCACAGCACAGGAGACAGGGTGAGGTTCAAGGACACCTTGCCCAACATGAAGGCGATCCACAGCGGGACGGCGAGCATGCCGTAGGCAGCGGCTCCCAGGTAAAACGGACGGAAGCCGAGCCGCAGCAATGGCCAGCCTGGCGGTGATGGCGCGTGGACCGGTTCGGTGGCAGTGGTCATGGGCAGGCAACTCGTCATTAAATATTCATGTTGTGTGAATATTATAAAGCCCGGGTGGACAAAGCAGTCAGCCATCCGCCAGACCGTTCAACCGCCCAGAAGGCGGTTGGTGATCTCGGCGCAGTCCAGCCGTTCGAAGCTCATGTTGTGCCGCTCGGTCAGCGGCCCGCCGCCCGGGATGACCTGGCCCTGGTCGTCATGGCCCATCGCCTTGAACTTCCAGCGCCCGCCGATGAGCTTCAGGTTGCCGACCTGGAGGCCTTGCGTGTCGAGCACCGCGCACACGCCGCCCCGGTCCGGACCGATGGTCAGGCCTTGCATCAGAACAACACGCGGGTGCGCAAGGTGCCGGTCACCCCAGCCAGCCCGGACAGTGCGATGTCGGCGTGCTCTGCGTCAACGTCGATCACCACGTAGCCCACGTCGTCGCGGGTTTGCAGGTACTGCGCGGCAATGTTGATGCCGTTGTCGGCGAACACGCGGTTGATGTCCGACAGCACGCCTGGCACGTTGCGGTGCACGTGCAGCAGGCGTCGTTTGCCCGGGTGGGCAGGCAGCGCCACCTCGGGGAAGTTGACCGACGAGGTGGTGGTGCCGTTGTCGCTGTACCGGACCAGTTTTTCCGCCACCTCGTGTCCGATGTTGCTTTGCGCCTCCAGCGTGGAGCCGCCGATGTGCGGTGTCAGGATCACGTTGTCCAGGCCGCGCAGCGGTGACTCGAAACGATCGGCGTTGCTCTGCGGCTCGTGGGGGAAGACGTCGATGGCGGCGCCGGCCAGGCGGTGTTCGCGCAGCGCGTCGGCCAACGGATCGATCTCGACCACGCGGCCGCGCGAAGCGTTGATGAGCACCGCACCGGGCTTCATCTGCGCGATCTCGCGCGCGCCGATCATCCATTCGGTGCTGGCGTTCTCCGGCACGTGCAAGCTCACCACGTCGGCGGCGCCCAGCAGTTCGGCCAGGCTGGCCAACTGACGGGCATTGCCCAACGCCAGCTTGCTGAGCACGTCGACAAAGACCACCTGCATGCCCAGCGCTTCGGCCAGCACCGAGAGCTGCGAGCCGATGGCGCCGTAGCCGACGATGCCCAGCGTTTTGCCACGGATCTCGTGGGCGTTGCGGGCCGTCTTGAGCCAGCCGCCGCGGTGCGCCACTGTGCTCTTTTCGGGCACACCGCGCAGCAGCAGAATCGCTTCGCCCAGCACCAGCTCAGCCACCGAACGGGTGTTGGAAAACGGTGCGTTGAACACCGCGATGCCGCGCTGGCGCGCTGCCACCAGGTCGACCTGGTTGGTGCCGATGCAGAAGCAGCCGATGGCGATCAGCCTGGTTGCGTGGGCCAGCACCTCGGCGGTGAGTTGGGTGCGCGAGCGGATACCGACGAAGTGCACATCGGCGATCTTCTGGCGCAGTTCGTCGTCGGAAGGCGATCCGGCCAGGCTTTCGATCTGGCTGTAGCCGGCGGCTTGCAGCGTGGCGATGGCCGAGGGGTCGATGCCTTCGAGCAGCAGGAAACGGATCTTGCGCTTGTCGATCGAGGTCGCGGCGGCTTCGGGGCGGGAGAGAGGCAGGGTAAGGTTCATACCCGACTAATGTAGTCGGGATTGAAGGCCCGAACACACGGGCCCGGGTTCAGCCGGGGACCGCCGGCCGCGCTGCGGATAAAGTCGAACCAGATCACCTGCCCATGCCTGCGCCGCCCGTTCTTCTTTCCACCTTACCCCATGAAAACCATCCTTCAAATCGCCGCTGTCCTGACAACCCTGTCGGTCTTTTCTTCTGCCCACGCCCAGACGGCGGGCGCACTGCCCGCCGACAAGGTTCTCCCGTCGGGCGTTGCACTCAAATGGACCGCGGCTGGCACGGGTGAAAAACCGTTGGCCACCGATACCGTGCAGGTGCACTACCGTGGCAAGTTGACCGACGGAAAAGAGTTCGACAGTTCGTTCAAACGCGGCGAACCGGCCACCTTTCCGCTCAACCGTGTTGTGCCTTGCTGGACGCAAGCCTTGCAGGAAATGAAGGTGGGCGACACCGCCGATGTGACCTGCCCTCCCGCCACGGCTTATGGCGAGCGGGGCATTCCCGGCGTGATCCCGGCCAACAGTGTTCTGCAATTTCAGGTGCAGCTGCTGGCGGTGAAGAAGCGGTAAGCGGACACACGGGACGCACCGGTGGGGCGATTCGTCAAGGCGGCGGGCCGTCCGGCCGGATGACCGCTGCGGCCACCCGGGCCCAGAGGTCGCCGGGCGCTGGCGCTGAGGCGCCGCGCCACGCAATCACCTGGTCTGGCCGCACCACCAGCATGCCATCGTCCAGCAGAGCACCCGCCTCATCGCTCGACAGCGCCAGCACTTTCACGTTGAGCCCGGTCGCTGTGCCCGCCTCGGCCAGCGCCTGCGCAGCATCGTTCAGGTGTCCTGGCGTGAGCACGGTCCATTCGAAGCCCAGCAGGTCGTAGAGCGATCGTTCGCCATCCAGCCAGCGGTGCGGCAAGCGCCCGCCGGGCACGGTGGTGGGGATGTACTCATTGGCCTGATCGGGCGGCACGCCCGCGGAATCGCTGAACACCAGCGGCGAGGTGTCGTACCGCTCGCCAAACGTGACGCCGGGGATGTTGAACTCGCGCCGCACGTGGGCGTTCAACGCGGTGCCGGCCAGCGCGCGCTGATGATCGCCGACGGTGCCCTCGGCCTCCAGCTCGGGCGTGGCCTCGAACAGTCCCACCGAGTCGGCGAACTGGCGCGCGTACGCCGTGTTGCGCAGGCCGATCGGGCGGCGTTCGAGCTCATAGCTGTTCAGCAGAGAAGGGTGGGCCTGCCCTTTGGCCACCGCGGCCAGCTTCCAGCCCAGATTGACCGCGTCACCCACTGCGGTGTTGTAGCCCAGGCCGCCGGTGGGGGTAAACAGGTGGGCCGCGTCGCCGGCGATGAACACACGCCCTTGCTGGTAACGCTCGGCCACCAGCGAGTGCCCGGCGATCCAGATGCCGGTGGACAGGATTTCCAGGTCCAGGTCGGCCATGCCGCTGGCCTCGGCCACGATGCGGCGTGCGTCTTCGTGTGTCCAGTTCTCGGGCGTCTCGTGCGGGTGCACCGCCGCGTGAAACGCGAACTCACCGCGCCCGTCCACCGAGGCCATGAAAACGCGCCGCTCGTGGTTGACCGACACGTACATCCAGGCGATGTCGTGCGGGAAGCGTTGGTAGAACGAGGGCGCGCGCAGGTAGATGGCAAACATCTTGCCGCCCATGAACTGGCGCTGCAGACCAGTGGCGCCGCCCAGGTGGATGCCCAGTGCGCTGCGCACCGCACTGCGCGCGCCGTCTGCCCCCACCAGGTAGCGGGCGTGCACGCTGACACCTCTTCCCTGCAAGCTCGAAGGCGCCAGCTGGGCCCGAACGCCGTCTGCGTGGTCTTCGAATGACTTCAGCTGCCAGCCGAATTCGATGCGGCGGCCGGTGCGCTCTTCGGCGTGCTCGCGCAGCACCGCTTCCACGTATTTTTGCGACACCCGGTGCGGCAGTTCGGCCGCACTCCAGGAGCCCGCCAGGTGCTTGATGCTCTGCGTGGCCTGTTCGGCCGTGGGCAGCCGCAGGCGCGCCAGTTCGTGTGTGGCGAAACGGGTGAAGTACGCAATGTCGGTCGGGTGGTCTGGTGGCAGGCCGAGGGCGCGCACGGCCCCTGAGATGCCGATGCGCCGGAAGTGCTCCATGGTGCGCGCCTGCGTGGCGTTGGCCTGCGGGTTGAAGGCGGTGCCCGGCTTCGGGTCCACCACCAGGCAGGCTACATTGCGCAGGCCGAGTTCGTTGGCCAGCATCAAGCCGCAAGGCCCTGCGCCGGCAATCAACACATCCACCTCCAGGGCCTCGCTCCGGGCGGCTTGTTGTTCAAGCAAACTCTGTTTCGGTCGGTTGTCGGCTGGCATGGCGCAGTCCATATGGTTAGGTAACCTAAGCAAATCGCATTCTACGCATGACCACAACTTCGTCAAAATCCCGCAACACCAAAGACGCCTGGCGGCTGGGCAACGCGGGCCGGATTCTGGGCAACGCCGTGACCCGTTTTGAGGCCCGCGTGCTCGAACTCATGGCCCATGCCGGCCACGCCGACACGCGGCTGCCTCATGTGAACCTCACGCGCCATCTGGACCTGGAGGGCACCCGCATCACCGAGCTGGCGCGTCGCGCCCACATGACGAACGCCGCCATGACCGAGCTGATCGACCAGTGCGAGGCCCTGGGGCTGGTGGTGCGTGAAGTGGATGTGAGCGACAAGCGCGCCCGCACGGTGCAGTTCACCGACGCCGGCCGCGAATGGCTGGCCGCCTTTGGCCGGGCGGTGAAGAAGGCAGAGCGTGAACTGCTGACCGAGATCGGCCCCGAGGCCGCTGCGGTGCTGCTGCAGGGCCTGGGGCGTTACGCCGGCACGGTGGAGTCGATCCGGGTGAAAGAGCGGCCTGTGGCGCGCTGACGGTCAGGCCTGATCGCGCAGCGTGAGGCCGTTGGCGTCAATGACGGTCACGCGCACCGGAACGGACTGGCGAACGCTCTGCGTGACGGTGCAGAACTCCTCGAACTGTGCAAGTGCGCGGT
>NZ_JALHLX010000148.1:0-4372 GCF_022844385.1 Hydrogenophaga sp.
GTGGGCAGTTTGCCCTCGGTGATGTGCTGGCGCACCTCGTCGGTGGCGAGGTTGTGGCGGGTGAACTTGACCGATGACTTCTCTTCGTCGCCCGACTTGAGTTCACACTCGCGCTCCACCGCAAAACCACCTGGCCACTCGTCGGGCGTGGTGGCCGAGAGCCATTGCGTCATGGCCGTTTGCGGCGTCACGGCGGTCTGCAGCAGGGTGATGACCAGGCCGTCAAAGGCACGCACCAGCGCGGTCACGACTTCGTCCAGCTTGCCCTGGCTGCTGGCGTCGGTCACGAGCCAGCCGTTGTCCAGATCGATCCAGACCCACACGTTCATCTGGCGCGCAAACGCCTGCGGCAGCAAGGACAGCAGCGCGTCTTCGCGCAGGGCTTTCGTTTCCTTCTTTCCGGGCTTGCGGCCGGTGGTGGCCTCGATGTGGTCGGCTTCTTCCTGCGCCTTCTTTTTCACCACCGAGCCGGGCACACCCTTGGTCTCGATCTGGAGTTTGAGGATGCGCTGGCCAGCCACCGATTCCACCAGCGGGCCGTGGGCCTCACCGCGTGGCTCGACCCAGCCTACCGATTTGTCCTGCGTGGCGCCGCAGGGCTTGAAACGGGCCGCGTCAAGCGCAGCCTCCATGTCTGCCACCGTTGCGCTCCAGCCGGGCGCGATGCGGTAGATCGTCACATTCTTGAACACGGAAATCCTTGTTGATCTGCAGAAAAGAAAAGGCCCGCCACGGCATGCGTGGCGGGCCTTGCATCTTAGGGGATGGCGGCGTTACATCCTCGACGGCAGCCAGGTCACGATTTGTGGAAACCACCAGAGCAGCATGACGGCCAGCACCATGAGAAAGAAGTAGGGCATGCAGACCTTGGCGATCCAGGTGATCTCGCGTTTGGTCATGCCTTGCAGCACAAACAGGTTGAAACCCACGGGCGGTGTGATCTGCGCCATTTCCACCACGATCACCACGAAGATGCCGAACCAGATCAGGTCGATGCCCGCAGCCGTGACGGTGGGCAGGATCACGCCCATGGTCAACACAATCATGGAGATGCCGTCCAGAAAGCAACCCAGCAGGATGTAGAACAGCGCCAGCGCAAAGAGCAGCACGCCGGGCGACAAACCCAGCCCGGTGACGAACTCGGCCAGATGCCGCGGCAGACCGATGTAGCCCATGGCCAGCGTGAGAAAGGCTGCACCCGCGAGGATCAGCGCAATCATGCAATACAGGCGCGTGGCGCCCAGCAGCGAACTGGCAAACGTGGCCCGCGTGAGTGAGCCTTGAGCCGCCGAAAGAACGAGCGCGCCCACAACACCCACGGCCGCCGCTTCGGTGGCGGTGGCGATGCCGGTGTAGATGGTGCCGATCACGCCGCCGATGAGCAGGATCACCGGGATCAAATGGCGCGACTCGCTCAGCTTTTGCGCCAGCGTCATGTTCACGTCGCTCTTGGGCACCTGTGTCGGGTTGAGCAGCGCCCAGATCATCAGGTGGCCGCTGAACAGGCCCGCGAGCATGAGGCCAGGCAGCACACCCGCCACGAACAGCTTGGCGATCGACACCTCGGCCGCCACGCCGTAGACGATCATGATGATCGACGGCGGGATCAACAACCCCAGCGTGCTGGCGCCACCGAGCGAGCCCACGATCTTCTCGGGCGGGTAGCCGCGCTTGGTGAGCTCGGGAATGCTCATCTTGCCGATGGTGGCGCAGGTGGCAGCCGACGAACCCGAGACTGCCGCAAAGATGGTGCTGCCCAGGATGTTGGTGTGCAGCAGCCGGCCGGGCAGGGCGTTGACCCAGGGTGCGAGACCCCGGAACATGCTCTCCGACAGCTTGGTGCGGAACAGGATCTCACCCATCCACACGAACAGCGGCAGCGCGGTGAGCGTCCAGCTGCTGGCCGAACCCCAGATGGTGATGGCCATGGCGTCGCCCGCAGGGCGCGAGGAAAACAGTTCCATGCCGATCCAGGCCACGCCAGCGAGCGTGAGCCCGATCCAGACGCCACTGCCCAGCAGGGCAAACAACGAGACGATCAGCAGCGTGGTGACGAGAAGTTCATTCATGACGGGTCTCCGCATGGCCGTGCAGGCGTTTGCGCTGGAGTTCCAGCACCCACTCGTCGATGAAGGCGATCAACAGCACCGTGGTGCCCACGGCCATGAGGATCTGCGGGATCCACAGCGGTGTGGCGTCGGCCGAGGTCGAGATGTCGTGGAACTGGTGCGATTGCCACGACAGCCGCCACGCGTACACCGCCAGCAAGCCGGCCAGCAACACGGCCACCGTGAGCGACCACAGCTCCAGACCGCGTCGGGCGCCGCCGGTGAGCTTGCCGATGATCAGCGTCACGCGGATGTGTTCACCACTCTTGAGTGTGTGCGCCAGCGCCAGGAAGCCGGCGCCCGCCATGGCATAGCCGGCGTACGCGTCGGTGCCGGGCACGTAAAAATGGAGTGTGCGCCCCAGCATGGAGAGCAGCACCATGACCAGCACGCCGATCATGAACAGCGCGGCCAGCCAGGCCGCGCCGAGGTAGAGGGAATCGAGGAATTTGCGCATGGGGATGTGACTTCAGATAAACGACCCGTTGCGCGTGCCCGGGTCCAGCCCAGCGGGCACCGCGGAACTGGCTCTGCCAGGCCGCAGGTGCCGCCCCCTTGAAGGGGTCGCGCAGAGCGCGGCGGGGTTTTACTTTTTATAAGCGTCGAGCATGGCCTGACCATCAGGACCGGCCTTCTCCAGCCACTCCTTGAGCATGGTCTCGCCCACCTTCTGCATGTCGGCCTTGAGCGCGGCCGATGGAGGCTCCACGGTCATGCCGTTGGTCTTGAGGATGGCCAGCGTGTCGGTGTTGACCTTTTGCGAAGCGGCCCAGCCGCGTGCTTCGGCGTCGGCACCGGCCTTGCGCAGTGCGTCCTGCGTGGGCTTGTCCAGCGCATCAAACGCACGCTTGTTCACGATGATCGCGTTTTTGGGCAGCCAGGCCTGCACGTCGTAGTAAAACTTCAGGTGCTCATAGAGCTTGCTGTCCACGCCCGTGGCGCCGGACGTCATGTTGGCCTCAACGGCACCGGTGGCCAGGGCTTGCGACAGCTCGGCGGCCTGCACGGTGACGGGCTGTGCGCCCACCAGTTCGGCGATGCGCGAGGTGGACGGGCTGTACGCGCGCCACTTGCTGCCCTTGAGGTCGGCCGCGCTGGCCAGCGGCTTCTTGCTGTAGATGCCTTGCGGGGGCCAGGCCACCGTGTAGAGCAGGGTCATGCCTTGCTCCGCGAGCTTCTTTTCCAGAATGGGTTTTTGCGCCTGGTACAGCTTCATGGAGTCGGCGTAGCTGGTGGCCAGAAACGGCAGACCGTCGGCGCCGAACATCTGCCATTCGTTCTGGTACGCAGCCAGCAGGATCTCGCCGATCTGGGCTTGTCCGCCTTGCACGGCGCGCTTGATCTCGGGCAACTTGAACAACGATGCGCCGGGGTGCACGGTGATCTGCAGCTTGCCACCGGTGGCCTTTTGAACGTCGGCTGCAAACGCGGCCAGGTTGACGGAGTGGAAGTTGGTAGCAGGGTAAGCGGCCGGCAGATCCCACTTGGTCTGGGCGGTGGCGGGCAGGCTCAGGGCCAGCGCAGAGGCGGCCAGGGTGACGCTGAACAGACGACGTTTCATGGTGAAGGCTCCGTTGGATTGAGTGGGAACTGAGGGACAGGGCAGCGGATGGACTCTATCGGTGAGCGGGCGAAGTGTGATCGGTGTTTTCCCTATATGTCAACAAATTATTGGCAAATCGTCATCAAAAAACATAAACTGCGCCGCACCTCTTCAAGGCGTCCCACACCATGGCCCGTTCCAAAGCAAGCACCAAGCCAGCCACCGCACCATCGCAGCCCATCGTGTCCTCGGCGCACCTGGTGTCGCCGCACAGCGCGGAGATGAGCGAGTTCGAATTCGGTCTCATCGTCTCGGGCAACGCCTTCCACCGCTGGATCGTGCACTGCATGAGTGCGGCGGGTCTGAAGGACCTCACGGCCCTGGACGTGCTGGTGCTGCACCACGTCACGCACCGTGCGCGCGACAAGCGCCTGGCCGACATCGCCTTCATCATGAACGTGGAAGACACGCACCTCATCAACTACGCCCTGAAAAAGCTGCAAGGCCTGGGCGTGGTGGTCTCCAGCAAGAACGGCAAGGAAGTGACCTACGGCCCCACCGAAGCGGGCAAGGCCTATGTGTTGCGCTACCGCGAGATCCGGGACAGCTGCCTGATCAATGCGCTCAAGGCCGACGACGCACTCAACCACGACATCGGAGAGCTGGCGCGCCTGCTGCGCGTGCTCTCCGGCATCTACGACCAGGCAGCCCGGTCTGCCGC
>NZ_JALHLX010000148.1:4472-7531 GCF_022844385.1 Hydrogenophaga sp.
GCGCACGCTCGCGGCCTGCGCAGCGTGGCTGTTGTCTTCATGCACGGCTACCGCTTCACCGCGCACGAGCAGGCAGCGGCCCGCATCGCGCGCGAGCTGGGCTTCACGCAGGTGAGCACCTCGCACGAGACCAGCCCCATGATGAAGTTCGTGAGCCGTGGCGACACCACCGTGGTGGACGCTTATCTCTCGCCCATCCTGCGCCGCTACGTGGAGCAGGTGGCCGGTGACATGCCGGGCGTCAAGCTGTTCTTCATGCAGTCGTCGGGCGGCCTCACCGACGCCCATGCCTTCCAGGGCAAGGACGCCATCCTGTCCGGCCCTGCGGGTGGGATCGTGGGCATGGCGCGCACGGCCGGCCTGGCGGGTCACGACAAGGTGATCGGCTTCGACATGGGCGGCACCTCCACCGACGTGTCGCACTACGCAGGGCAGTTCGAGCGCGAGTTCGAAACCCAGGTGGCGGGTGTGCGCATGCGCGCGCCCATGATGAGCATCCACACCGTGGCCGCAGGGGGTGGTTCGCTGCTGTCTTTCGACGGCGCGCGCTTTCGCGTGGGCCCCGAGAGCGCCGGCGCCAACCCCGGGCCGGCCAGCTACCGCCGAGGCGGCCCCCTGGCCGTGACCGATGCGAACGTGATGCTCGGCAAGATCCAGCCGCGCCACTTTCCCAAGGTGTTCGGCCCCAAGGCCGATGAAGCCCTGAGTGCCGAGGCCGTCCAGGCGAAGTTCAGCGAGCTGGCCGCCCAGACCGGGCGCGATGCCGCCGACGTGGCCGAGGGCTTCATCAACATCGCCGTGCAGCAGATGGCCAATGCGATCAAGAAGATCTCGGTGGCACGCGGCTACGACGTGACCCGCTACACCTTGCAGTGCTTTGGTGGCGCTGGCGGGCAACACGCCTGCCTGGTGGCTGATGCGCTGGGCATGACGCGTGTGTTCGTGCACCCGCTCGCAGGTGTGCTCAGCGCCTACGGCATGGGCCTGGCCGACCAGAACGCGATCCGTGAGCAGGCGGTGGAGCTGCCCTTGTCGCAGGAGGCGCTGCCGTCGATTGCAGAGAAGTTGCAGGCGCTGGGCGAGGCCGCCCAGGCCGAACTCGGGCGCCAGCAGGTCAACGTGGGCGCGGTCACCGTGCACCAGCGCGTGCATGTGCGTTACGAGGGCAGCGATGCGGCCCTGGTGGTGCCCCACGGCACGCTGGACGCGATCCAGGCCGGCTTTGAAGCCGCCTACCGGCAGCGCTTTGCCTTCCTCATGCAAGGCAAGCGGCTCATCGTGGAAGCGGTGTCGGTTGAAGCGGTGGTGCCCGGCGTGGCGCCCAACGAACCCCGCTTCGACACCCACGAGGCGCGCGATGTGCCCCGGGTTGAGACGGTGCGCATGTACTCGGGTGGCCAGTGGCTGGACGCTGCGCTGGTGGTGCGCGAAGACCTGCGCCCGGGCGATGTGATCCCCGGCCCGGCCATCATTGCCGAGAAGAATGCCACCACCGTGGTCGAGCCTGGCTGGGAGGCCGTGCTCACCGCGCTGGACCACCTTGTGCTGGACCGCCGCATTCCGCGCACCGTGACCTACGCCATGGGCACCACGGTGGATCCGGTGCTGCTGGAGGTGTTCAACAACCTCTTCATGAACATCGCCGAGCAGATGGGTCTGCAGCTGCAGAACACGGCCTACTCGGTCAACATCAAGGAGCGGCTCGACTTCTCATGCGCGTTGTTCGACGCCCAGGGCAACCTGATCGCCAACGCGCCGCACATGCCGGTGCACCTGGGTTCCATGGGCGAGAGCATCAAGACCGTCATCCGCGAGAATTCTGGAAAGATGCAGCCGGGTGATGTGTACGCGCTCAACGACCCATACCACGGAGGCACGCATCTGCCCGACGTCACTGTGATCACGCCGGTGTACCTGGGCGGAGAACCCACGTTTTACGTGGGTTCTCGCGGCCACCACGCTGACATCGGCGGCACCACGCCGGGCTCCATGCCGCCGTTCTCCACGCGGATTGAAGAGGAGGGCGTGCAGATCAACAACGTGAAACTGGTGGACCGTGGCGTGCTGCGCGAGGCCGAGATGGTGGCGCTGCTGCAGAGCGGTGAATTCCCCAGCCGCAACCCGCAGCAGAACATGGCCGATCTCAAGGCTCAGATTGCCGCGAACGAGAAGGGGGTGCAGGAACTGCGCAAGATGGTCGAGCAGTTCGGTCTGGACGTGGTTCAGGCCTACATGCGACACGTGCAGGACAACGCCGAAGAGTCGGTGCGCCGCGTGATCACGCGCCTGAAGGACGGCGCGTTCACCCTGCCGCTGGACAACGGCGCGCAGATCCAGGTGGCGGTGCGGGTGAATGCCGCGCAGCGCAGCGCCGAGATCGATTTCACCGGCACCTCGGCGCAGCAGCTCAACAATTTCAATGCGCCCACGGCGGTTTGCATGGCGGCTGTGCTCTATGTGTTTCGCACGCTGGTGGACGACGATATTCCGCTCAACGCGGGCTGCCTGAAGCCGCTCAAGGTCATCATCCCGCCGGGCTCCATGCTCAACCCCAACCCGCCGGCTTCGGTGGTGGCGGGGAATGTGGAGACGTCCAGCTGCATCACCAATGCCTTGTACGGCGCCCTGGGTGTGATGGCGGCGAGCCAGTGCACCATGAACAACTTCACCTTCGGCAATGCGAAGCACCAGTACTACGAGACGATCTCGGGCGGCAGTGGTGCGGGTGAGGGATTTGATGGCACGAGCGTGGTGCAGACGCACATGACCAACTCGCGCCTGACCGACCCCGAGGTGCTGGAGTTCCGCTTTCCGGTGCGTCTGGAGAGTTACGAGATCCGGGAAGGCTCGGGTGGCGCCGGCCGCTGGATTGGTGGCCACGGCGGCGTGCGCCGCGTGCGCTTTCTGGAAGACATGACCGCCAGCATCCTGTCCAACGGCCGCGTGCATGGCGCCTTCGGCATGGCCGGTGGGCAGGCCGGGCAGGTGGGCATCAACCGCGTGGTGCGATCAGATGGCTCCGTCGAAGCGCTGGAGCACATCGGCCAGGCCGAGATGAA
>NZ_JALHLX010000149.1 GCF_022844385.1 Hydrogenophaga sp.
GCCGAGCGCGGCGGCGTGCTGGGCGCCATGGAAACCGGCTACCAGCGCGGCAAGATCCAGGACGAGTCCATGCACTACGAGATGCTCAAGCACACGGGCGAGTACCCGATCGTGGGCGTGAACACCTTCCGCAACCCGCATGGCGATGAAACGCCCGACACGCTGGAGTTGGCGCGCTCGACCGACGAAGAGAAACAGAGCCAGCTCAAGCGCCTGGCCGAATTCCACGCGCTCCACGCCGACGAGTCGCCGGCCATGCTGCAGCGCCTGAAACAGGCGGTGATCGAGAACGGCAACGTGTTCGAGGTGCTGATGCAGGCGGTGCGCGTGTGCTCGCTGGGCCAGATCACCTCGGCCCTGTTCGAGGTGGGCGGCCAGTACCGCCGCAACATGTGAGCGTTCGTTGAGACCGGGTCCGCAGCGCTGCGTGCTGCTCAATCCGCACGCCCAGGGCGGGCGGGCGGCGGCCTTGTTACCGCGGCTGCAAGCGGCCTTGCCGCCCGACGTGGTGCTGCACGCACCGCGCGATCTGGTGGACGCCCTCGCCCTGCTGCAGAAGCTGCCCGAGGGCAGCCGGGTGGTGGCCGTCGGTGGCGACGGCACGCTCAACCGCTGGCTGCCCGCGCTGCTGCAGCGCGGCCACGAACTCGGCGTGGTGTCCGTGGGCACCGGCAACGACGTGGCGCGCTCGCTCGGTCTGCACGGACGTGCACCACTGGCCTCGCTGGTCCACGCGCTCAACGCCGACCCGCGCCTCATGGACGTGGGCTGCGCGGAGTGGATGGACCCGCAGGGCCGCGAATACCGCGTGCTGTTCCTCTCCAGCTTCACCGCCGGTTTTGATTCGGCGGTGGTGCTGCGCACGCTGAGCGGGCCGCGCTGGCTCAGCGGCAGGCCGCGCTATGCCTGGGCCGCGCTGGCCGAGCTGGCCCACCTGCAGACCTGGCGGCTGGACGTCACGGCCAATGGCAAACACCTGCACAGCGGCCCAGCCCTCTTTGCCTCCAGCCTGAACACACCCACCTTCGGCAGCGGCATGCCGGCCACGCCCGCCGCACGCACCAACGACGGCCTGCTCAACCTGCTGCTGGCCGGGGAGTTCGGCCGCCTTGGGGCACTCGCGATGCTGCCGCGCCTGCTCACCGGCACACACCTGGGCCACAGCCGCATCCGCACCCGCGCCTTTGAAACGCTCACCGTGAGCAGCGACCCCGACCTGCCGCTGGCGGCCGACGGTGAATTCCTCGGCTATGCGCGACAGCTGAAGTTGAGCGTGCTGCCGGGTGCGCTGGCGGTGGTGGGGATCTAGATCGAACGGGCCAGCGGCAGGTTCAGCAGCAGGTTCTGCGGCTTGATCTTGAGCAGGCCCTCGGTGTTCATGGCCAGGCCCAGGTACACCGGCTTGCCGCGCACATCAAGCTGCATGTCCTGCGGGTCGTCAAACGTCAGGCGGAACAGGCTGATCAGGCGCTGCTGGCGCTCGGGCGCCACCTCATTGCCCCGGTACAGGTCGTTGAGCAGGGCGGTGGATTCCACATCGAGCCCGACATGCCAGCGCCAGGCTTCGTCATCCACACGCGCCTCGGGCTGCACCTGCACCACCACCCCGTGGAAATGCCGCACCCATTTCTGCAGCACCAGGGCGAGCGCCTTCAGGCCCGACTGCGATCGGTTCATGGTGAGCGTGAGGCCGTGCGAGAGCTCGCGCTGGATCTCGTGCGTGAGGTCGAGCACGAAGTTGAAACGCCCGTTGCCCGCGCGACTCTGCAGGTAGCGCGCGGCGTTGTCGTCGCTCAGCACCTCGATGTTCACCTCGGGAATGGCCGCGCCGCTCTGCATGAGCAGCCGACCCACCGCGCCCAGGCCGCCGGTTTCATTGAGCATGTCCAGCACGTCGCTGTCGCCGCTGAGCACACGACCGTCCTGGACGCGCACGCGCTGGCGGCGAAACAGCATCTCGGCCGCGCGCCACTGCCAGGCGCCATCCAGGCCATCCACGCCGTCGAGCAGGTTGCACACCAGGGCCTGCACCACGAGGTCGAGAAACAGCGGCGGGATCTGCACCGAGCCGGCCTTGAAGAACCCGGCGTAGGCCGCTTCCAGCGAGCCGGCCGACATCACCGCATCGCGAAAGCCCAGGAACAGGCGGTGGTTGGCGCGTGCGTCATCGTCTTCAAACGCGTCGAGCTCGTGCGGAGCCACGGCGCGCGTAGGCGCGTCCATGAGCGATGCGTGCAGCGCCTGTTCGGCCGCACACGACTCTTCAACCAGCGCCAGCTCGGGCCGCTGCAGCCACAGGCGCCAGTATTCATCGGTCGGCACCAGCCAGCCGCGCGGGTTGCGCGTCAAATGGTCAAAGCCGCAGGGGGTCCACAGGGGGGAAGCTAGGGAAGGCATGGCAGGCGCCCGCGGCGCGTGGCCGGCGTGGGTGGGTTTGACAGAAACGCAGGGGCCTGCATTGTCGTTCACGCGCCCTGCCCCCCGGGTTCAAGGGGCCGACTGCAAGGCCCCTGCTTTTCGGGCGCCCGAGATCGCGCGCAACTGGTAGGGCCGCGGTGCATCGCGCACATAGCCCGCGTCAAGCACGCTGCCCACATCCAGCATGGCCTGCAGGGAAACATCGGGCCAGAAGCGCGGGTTGGCGATGTTGTCCACGCCCGGGATGTTTCCGGCCAGTCCGCTCACGTTGCCGGTCTGCACCGCGTTGCCACTGGCAAAGCTGCCGTTGAGCACCGCCTGGTTGCCGGTGCCGGCGAACAGGTTGGCCTTGAGGTTGACCGACTGCGTGCCCGCGTACACCGCCACGAAAGCGCCGCCCGAGCGCGTGATCGCCACGGTGTTGTGCGTGAGCTCCAGCGTGTTGGTGGCGTGGGCAAGGCCTTCGGCGCCGAACGAGACGGCGCTGGGGTTCTGCGCGTTCGGGCCCTTGTGCAGCAGGTTGCCCCGCATCACCACCCGCCCGCCGTTGGGAAAGTCGGCCAGGTAGCTGGCGGTGCCGCCGGGTCCGTCCATCAGGTAGCTGTTTTCAATGACCGACTCGCGTGCCCGGCTCTTGAGGTTGTGGCCCACCTTGGCCTCGTGGAAATGGCTCGCCGAGACCGTGAGCCGGTCGATCTGGCCCACGTAGAGGTTGTGGGTGTAGCCGTCGCCCCGCCCGTTGCGCGCGAACTCGGAGCCTTCGATCACCAGGCTCATGGCACCTGCGCTGGTGAGGATGCCGTTTTCGTTGTCGAAGAAACCGCTGTTGCGGATACGCAGCCAGCCACTGTGCTCGGCACGGATGCCGGCCCCGTTGCGGTCGGGCACGGCGGCGTTGCGGAATTCAACGTTGTCGATGGTGATGTTGCTGCCCGACACCACCCAGATGGCCTTGCCGCCGGCGCTGTTGCCGTCGGCAAACAGGCGGGCCCGGCCGCCCACGCCGCAGAGGGTGAGGTTGTTCTGGCGCCACGTGGCCACGTCGCCCCGGTAGTCGCCCGCGGCGATGCGGATCACGTCACCAGCCTGGGCCACAGCCGCGGCAGCGCCGGGGGTGGCCAGCGCCTGGCCGGGGCCCACGTTCAACACCCGCCCGGTGGCGGTGTCGCAGGCCAGGGCGCCCTGGGGCACGGCAGGCAAGGTGGTCTGGCTCGCCGGAGCGGAACGGGGAGCGGCGGTGTCGTCCGATCCACCGCCACCGCAGGCGCTCAAGGCCAGGGTGGTCAACAGCAGGCAGGTCCAGGGAAGCGGTGTGTTCATCGGTCGGGGTCCAGGGTCGGATTCGGCAAAGGGCGCAGTCTGCCAGCGACACCACGGGCACCGACCGCAGAACGTAGGTCGATGTAACGGCCCGCAACCTGCACGCATGGCGAAGCAGCGAGAACACGCCCGCATCCCGACACAGCCCATACCAAGAGATACATGGCGGCCACCCGGCATGCGCTTCTCAAGGACAATCGCTGCATGCAAAAACACATCAGCCTCATCGGCGTGCCCACCGACATTGGCGCCGGCGCGCGCGGCGCCTCCATGGGGCCCGAAGCCATGCGCGTGGCCAACCTCGCCAGCGTGCTGGAAGGCCACGGCCTGACCGTGATCGACCGCGGCAACCTGAGCGGCCCGCCCAACCCATGGCAACCGCCCACCGACGGCTACCGCCACCTGCCCGAGGTGGCGGCCTGGAACGAAACCCTGCACCACGCGATGCACGCCGAACTCGCACTGGGGCGCCTGCCCATCGTGCTGGGCGGTGACCACTGCCTGGGGCTGGGCTCCATCAGCGCAGTGGCGCGCCACTGCCGCGAGACCGGCAAACAGCTGCGTGTGTTGTGGCTGGACGCCCACGCCGACTACAACACCGCCGCCCTCACGCCCAGCGGCAACATCCACGGCATGCCGGTGGCGCTGCTGTGCGGGCACGGCCCGGCGCTGCTCACCGGCATCGGCGGCACCACACCGGCCATCAACGCCAGCGTGGTGCGCCAGATCGGCATCCGCAGCGTGGACGCCGGCGAAAAGCGGCTGGTGCACGAAGAAGGGCTGGAGGTGTTCGACATGCGCTACATCGACGAGATGGGCATGCGCCACACCATGGAGCAGGCGCTCGCGGGCATGGACGACAACACGCACCTGCACGTGAGCTTCGACGTGGACTTTCTCGACCCCGACATCGCGCCCGGCGTGGGCACCACGGTGCCCGGCGGCCCGACCTACCGCGAAGCGCAGCTGTGCATGGAAATGATCGCCGACACCGGACGGCTGGCGTCCATGGACGTGATGGAACTCAACCCGGCACTCGACGTGCGCAACCGCACGGCAGAGCTGGCGGTGGACCTGATCGAAAGCCTGTTCGGCAAGTCCACTTTGATGAGGAAGGGCTGATCAGCTCTTGCCGACCAGTTCGAGGTGTTCAACCACCGGTGGTTGCGCGAAGAACGGGCCGACGATGGCGCGCCACTGGGGGAACAGATCGGAGCCGCGAAAGCCCACGGTGTGGTCTTCGAGCGTGCCCCAGTAAATCATCAACAGGTAGCGGCCCGGGGTCTCGATGCTGCGGTTGACCTTGTAGCCCTTGAAGCCCTTGGCGTGCGCGATGACGGTCGTCACGCCGCGAACAATGGCCTCTTCAAACGCCGAGCTCTTGAGGGGATCGATGCGGATGTCGGCGTGTTCGAGAATCATCGTGAAGCTCCTGAAATGATGAGGTGGCCAGGCGGTCGTCGAGCATCATGTCGACGGCCTTCTCGGCCATCATGATCACCGGCGCGTTGGTGTTGCCGCCCACCACCGTGGGCATCACCGACGCATCCACCACCCGCAGACCCGCCACGCCGTGCACCCGCAGCCGCGCGTCCACCACGTCCATCGGGCCTGGACCCATGCGACACGTGCCCACCGGGTGGTAGATGGTGTCGGCGTGGTTGCGCACGAACTGTTCGATCTGCGCCGGGCTTTGTGCCAGCACCGAGGTGGCCGACTCGGTGCCACCATGGCGTTTGAGCGCGGGTTGCTCCAGCAACCGGCGCATCACCTGGAAGCCGCGCACCAGGCGCGCGGTGTCGTCGGGGTCCTGCAGAAACGCGGGATCGATCAGGGGCGCCACCTGCGGGTCAGCGCTGGCCAGGCGCAGGCTGCCCCGGCTCTTGGGGCGCAGCAGGCACACGTGGCACGAATAGCCGTTGCCCAGCACCGACTTGCGCCCGTGGTCCACCAACTTGCCCACCACAAAGTGCAGCTGCAGGTCGGGAATGGCCTCGTCGGGTGCGCTCTTGATGAAGCCCCCGGCTTCGGCAAAGTTGGTGGTGAGCAGGCCGCTGCGCTGGCGTCGCCATTCGAAGATGCCGCGCAGTGCTTTCCAGATCCCGCCCGGAGTCAGCCCAAACAGGTCTTTGACCTTGGGGGCATTGACCACGATCACCACGTCCACGTGGTCGTGCAGGTTCGCGCCCACGCCGGGCAGGTCCAGCACCGGGGTGATGCCGTGTTCTTGCAGGTGCGCGGTGGGGCCCACGCCCGAGAGCATGAGCAGCTGGGGTGAGCCGAAGGCGCCGGCGCTCAGCACCACCTCGCCACCGGGTTTGAGGCGCAGTGTCTGCATGGGCCCACGCCCGCCGTTGCCACGGTATTCCACCGCCACCGCGCGGGGCGGGTTCACGTCGGTGTCCATCACCACGCGGGTGGTCAGCGCGTTCGTGATCACCTGCAGGTTGGGCCGCTGCAGGTGCGGCGTGAGGTAGCCCTTGGCGGCGCTGAAACGCTCGCCGTTCTTGTGCGTCACCTGGTAGGCGCCCACACCCTCTTGCTCAGGCCCGTTGAAGTCGGTGTTGTGACGGTAGCCCGCCTGCTGGCCGGCTTCGATGAACGATGCCAGGAAGGGGTTGGGGCTGCGCAGATCCATCACGTTGAGCGGGCCACCCTGGCCGTGCAGCGCGTCGGCGCCGCGTTCGTTGTGCTCGGCGCGCTTGAAGTACGGCAGCACATCGGCGTAGGACCAGCCCGGGTTGCCCTGCGCGGCCCAGCCGTCGTAGTCGGCCGCGTGGCCACGCGCGTAGATCATGGCGTTGATGGAGCTGGAGCCGCCCAGCACCTTGCCGCGCGGCTGGTAACCACGCCGGCCATTCAGCCCGGGCTGTGGCGTGGTGTTGTAGCCCCAGCCGTTCATTTCGAACTTGGCGATCACCGCGAGACCGGCCGGGCAATGGATGAGCACGCTGCTGTCGGGCGGACCGGCTTCGATGAGGGCCACGCGAATGGCAGGGTCTTCGCTCAGGCGGCCGGCGAGCACGCTGCCTGCCGAGCCGCCGCCAACGATGATGTAGTCGTACATGGGGTGTCTCCGTCGTGTGTGGCGCCCGTCAAACCGTGCGCGACAATTGGGCTGCAAGGTAGCACAGGGGTTGGCATGCCGGTAGGCAGTGGCGCCTAAGAAACCGGCCCCGTCGACACCCCGGCGACGCAGGGAAAACCCCACACCACACACATCCACACGCAGGAGAAAACACCACATGAGCAGCATTCAAACGGTCGGCATCATCGGCTCGGGCACCATGGGCAACGGCATCGCGCAGGCCTGCGCCACCAGCGGCATCCGCGTGGTGCTGGTCGACATTGCGCAGACCGCTGTGGACAAGGGCCTGGCCACCGTGGCCGGCAGCCTGGACCGCCTGATCAAGAAAGAAAAGATCACCGCCGCCGACAAGGACAAGGCGCTCGCGCTCATCACCGGCTCGACCAACTACGACGACCTCAAGGGCGCACAGCTCGTCATTGAAGCGGCCACGGAGAGCGAAGGCCTGAAGGTCAAGATCCTGCAGCAGCTTGACGGCCTGCTCGCCGCCGACGTGATCGTGGCCACCAACACCAGCTCGATCAGCATCACCAAGCTGGCCGCCGCCACGAAACGCCCCGACCGTTTCATCGGCATGCACTTCTTCAACCCCGTGCCCATGATGGCGCTGGTGGAAATCATCCGCGGCCTGCAGACCAGCGACGCCACGCACGACGCGGTGAAAGCCCTGGCGCTGGCGCTGGG
>NZ_JALHLX010000150.1 GCF_022844385.1 Hydrogenophaga sp.
GAGCGACCACCCGATTCGGTGTTGCCGGTCGCGCCGGCAGCCGCAATCTTCTGCAGGCGCTGGGCGCCCTCTTCCATCAGGTCGGGCGTCATGCGCGTTCTCCCTTGGCGCCACGAAGCTTCTTCACCAGACCCACCACACCCTGCGGCATGAAGAGCGTGACCACGATGAACAACACGCCCAGGAAATACAACCAGTACTCGGGAAAGCTCACGGTGAGCCAGCTCTTGGCGCCGTTGACGATGAAGGCGCCGACGATGGGGCCGATGAGTGTGGCGCGCCCGCCCACCGCGGCCCAGATCGCGATCTCGATGCTGTTGGCCGTGCTCATCTCGCCGGGGTTGATGATGCCGACCTGCGGCACATACAGCGCGCCGGCAATGCCGCACATCACGGCCGAGATGGTCCAGATGGTGAGCTTGTAGGGCAGCGGGTTGTAGCCGCAGAACATGACGCGGCTTTCAGCGTCGCGCACGGCCTGCAGCACGCGGCCGAACTTGCTGTTGACCAGCCAGCGCGCCCACAAGTAAAAGCCCAGCAGCGTGAGGCCGGTGATGATGAACAGCGTCATGCGCATGCTGGGTGTGGCCAGCGGAATGCCGAGGATGCGTTTGAAATCGGTGAAGCCGTTGTTGCCGCCAAAGCCGGTCTCGTTGCGGAAAAAGAGCAACAACGCGGCAAAGGTGAGGGCCTGCGTGATGATGGAGAAATACACGCCCTTGATGCGCGAGCGGAACGCAAAGTAGCCGAACACAAACGCCACCACACCCGGCACCAGCACGATGAGCAGCAGCGTGGCGATGAAGCTGTCACTCAGCGCCCAGTGCCACGGCAGTTCCTTCCAGTCGAGGAACACCATGAAGTCGGGCAGCTCGCTCTTGTAGTTGCCGTCCAGGCCGATCTGGCGCATGAGGTACATGCCCATCACATAGCCACCGAGCGCAAAGAACAGGCCGTGGCCCAGGCTGAGGATGCCGGTGTAGCCCCAGATCAGGTCCATGGCGAGCGCGCAGATGGCGTAACACATGATCTTGCCGAGCAGGCCGACCATGTAGTCGCTCAGGTGGAAGGCGCTGCCTTCGGGCATGAGGAGGTTGAGCAGAGGCGCCACGGCGCAGACCACCAACAGGGCAACGACGAAGGCGCTCCAGCCGGTGCGGGTGAGCAAGGGGCCGGGCTGGGGCAGCGACACAGCCGCAGGGACGTTGGGTGGGGTGCTCATGCTTCTGCGCTCCGGCCCTTCATGGCAAAGATGCCCTGGGGTCTCTTCTGGATGAAGATGATGATGAAGACCAGCACCGCGATCTTGGCCAGCACGGCGCCGGCCCAGCCCTCAATGAACTTGTTGAGCATGCCCAGGCCGAGCGCGGCGTAAACCGTGCCGGCAATCTGGCCCACGCCGCCGAGCACCACCACCATGAACGAGTCCACGATGTAGCTCTGGCCGAGGTCGGGGCCGACGTTGCCGATCTGGCTGAGCGCGCAGCCGGCCAGGCCTGCAATGCCCGAGCCGAGTGCGAACGCGTAGGTGTCGATGCGCGCGGTGTTCACGCCCATGCACGAAGCAATCGGCCGGTTTTGCGTGACCCCGCGAACGAAGAGACCCAGGCGGGTTTTGGTGATCATGAGCGTCACGCCCACCAGCACGGCCACCGCAAAGCCGATGATGATGATGCGGTTCCACGGCAGGTTGAGGTTGCCCAGAAAGGTCACGCCACCGCTCATCCAGCTCGGGTTCTCCACGCCCACGTTTTGCGCGCCGAAGAGGCTGCGCACGGCCTGCATGAGCACCAGCGAAATGCCCCAGGTGGCCAGCAGCGTCTCCAGCGGGCGGCCGTAAAGGAAACGGATCACCGTGCGTTCCATGGCCGCGCCCACCAGCGCCGAGGCGGTGAATGCAATTGGCAGGGCCGCGAGCAAATACCAGTCGAAATACTCGGGCAGCGACTGGCGAAAGAACACCTGCACCAGCCAGGTGGCGTAGGCGCCGATCATGATGAGCTCACCGTGGGCCATGTTGATCACGCCCATGAGCCCGTAGGTGATGGCCAGGCCGAGCGCGGCCAGCAGCAGGATGCTGCCCAGGCTGATGCCGGTGAAGGCCTGCGCCAGCGTATTGCCCAGGGCGAGCATGCGGTCGATGCCCTTGAGCGAGTCGGCCAGCGCGGCTTTCACACCGGCGTCGGTTTCTTTCTCCATCTGTTGCAGCAGCAGCGGCCGAACGATGGGCTGTTTGGCCTCGCCCAGCTTCTGCGCGGCGGCCAGTCGTTGTGCCGGGTCTTCACTGGCGAGCAGCACAGCGGCCTGCGCGAGCTCCAGGCTCTGGCGCGCCTGCGCATCCAGATTGCCCGCCAGCGCTTTGTCGATCAGCGCAAGCTGGCTGATGTCGGGTTCTTCAAAAGCGCTGCGCTGCAAGGTGCGCGCGGCTTCGCGCTGGCGCTCGGGTGCTGCGCCCACCAGCTCCATGCCCGCCAGCGCACTCTCCATGGCGCTGCGCAGTCGGTTGTTGATCATCACGTCGCCCGCGTCGTCGGGCAGCGCCAGCTTCTCGCCGGTCACGGCGTCCACCGCACCGTCATCCACCACGATGAACACGCGCTCGCCCTGCACACGCACGGCCTCGGCGGCCATGGCCTTGATGAGGGCCGAAGCCTTCTCGTCGGGCTCGGCAGCGAGCTTGTTCAGGGTGTCGATGCGCACATCGGTGTCGCCGTCCACCAGGGCCAGGGCGTCGGCCGGTGTGAGGGCGTGGGCGACACCTGCGCCCATCCCGATCGCCAAAAGCAGCCCCAACAAACGGAGCCAACGAATCGTCATGTGAATTCCTAAGCCGACAAAAGCGATCACAGTAGCGCGCAGGCCCGCCATCCCAAGGGCATCGAGGGTCCGGCTCCGCCGGCCCCAGATGCCGTCCCCCCTCCCAGCGCCGCAGGCGCGCCAGAGAGGGGGGAAGCCGCGTGAGCGGCGCAGGGGGGTGCTTCTTTACTTCTTCATTTCGGGAACGTTCTTTTTCCCTTTGTTTTCTGCGATGTAGTCGCTCCATGGGTCCGCAACCACGGGGCCGGGCGTCTTCCACACCACGTTGAACTGGCCGTCGGCCTTGATCTCGCCGATGAACACCGGCTTGTGCAGGTGGTGGTTTTCCTTGTCCATGGTGCTGGTGAAGCCACCCGGTGCCTTGAAGGTCTGGCCGGCCATGGCGGCGATCACCTTGTCGGTGTCGGTGGACTTGGCCTTGGTCACGGCCTGGGCCCACATGTTGATGCCGATGTAGGTGGCTTCCATCGGGTCATTGGTCAGCGGCCTGTCCTTGTGGCCGGGGATGTTCTTGGCCTTGGCGTAGGCGCTCCACTTCTTCACGAACTCGGTGTTGGCCGGGCTCTTGATGCTCATGAAGTAGTTCCAGGCGGCCAGGTGGCCCACCAGCGGCTTGGTGTCCACGCCGCGCAGCTCTTCTTCGCCCACCGAGAAGGCGACCACAGGCACGTCCTTGGCGGACAGGCCGGCGTTGCCCAGTTCCTTGTAGAACGGCACGTTGGAGTCACCGTTGATGGTGGAGACCACGGCCGTCTTCTTGCCTTCAGAAGAAAACTTCTTGATCTTGGCAATGATGGTCTGGTAGTCGGAGTGACCGAACGGGGTGTACTCCTCCATGATGTCGGCATCGGCCACGCCCTTGGCCTTCAGGAAGGCGCGCAGGATCTTGTTGGTCGTGCGGGGGTACACGTAGTCGGTGCCCAGCAGCACGAAGCGCTTGGCCGAGCCGCCGTCCTTGCTCATCAGGTATTCCACCGCGGGAATGGCCTGCTGGTTGGGCGCGGCACCGGTATAGAACACGTTCTTGCTCAGCTCTTCACCTTCGTACTGCACGGGGTAGAACAGCAGGCCGTTGGCCTCTTCCACCACAGGCAGCACCGACTTGCGCGACACCGAGGTCCAGCAGCCGAAGATCACGGCGACTTTGTCCTGCGTCAGCAGCTGTTTGGTCTTTTCAGCGAAGAGCGGCCAGTTGGAGGCGGGGTCCACCACCACGGGTTCGAGCTTCTTGCCCAGCAGGCCGCCCTTGGCGTTGATCTCGTCGATCGCCATCAGCACCGTGTCCTTGAGCACGGTTTCCGAAATGGCCATGGTGCCGGAGAGGCTGTGCAGCACGCCGACCTTGATGGTCTCCTGGGCGTGGGCGCTCAGGCCGGTGAAGCCGAGCGTGGCGACCGTGGCTGCGGCAGCCAGGGTCTTGAGTGTGAAACGGCGTGCAGTTGAGGTGGCTGGGGTGGTCGACATGGCGCTTCTCCTGAGTTCCTGGGGTCCCGTGAGGGGGTTGTGTTGGCGCCGCCGGCTGCCCTCTTCGGGCATGGCTCAGCGGACATCTGGATGCTAGGGAAGAGGCTCGGGGGCGTATGTACGCCGGGTGGCGTACGTGGCCGGCGCGAGGCTGATTCGGAGGAGGCAGTAGTCACCTACCCAGCGGTCACAATCTCGGTCAGTTCAGTTCCCAAAGACCTGCTGTAACGCCAGCACCGGCCACGACACCATGAGCGATCTGATCCTCTACACCACCGAAGACGGCAAAAGCCAGATCAAGCTGCGAGCCAAAGACCAAACCGTTTGGCTTTCCCAACGGGAGATGGCGCAGCTGTTCGATGTGAGTTCTGACAATGTCGGCTTGCATCTCAAGAATCTATACGAAGACGGCGAGTTGAGCCGAGAGGCAACTACCGAGGAATCCTCGGTAGTTCAAACCGAGGGCATTCGAGAGGTGAAGCGCACCCTGACCATCTACAACCTCGATGCCATCCTGGCCGTGGGCTATCGGGTGCGCTCTCCGCGCGGTGTGCAGTTCCGCCGCTGGGCGTCAACCGTCCTGAAGGAATTTCTGCTCAAGGGCTTCGTGATGGATGACGAGCGTCTGAAGAACCCGGATGGCCGCCCGGACTACTTCGACGAGATGCTGGAACGCATCCGCGACATCCGGGCTTCTGAGAAACGTTTCTATCAAAAGGTGCGCGACTTGTTTGCGCTGAGCAGCGACTACGACAAGACAGACCAAACCACACAAACCTTCTTTGCCACGGTGCAGAACCTTCTGCTCTATGCCGTCACCCAAAAAACTGCCGCCGAGCTCATCACCGCCCGTGCCAACCACAACGATCCCAACTTTGGCTTGTTGCATTGGAAAGGTGGCCAAGTGCGCAAGCAGGACATCCTGGTCGCCAAGAACTACCTGACCGAGGACGAGATCGACACCCTGAACCGCCTGGTGGTGATCTTCCTGGAGACAGCCGAACTTCGGACCAAGAGCCGACAGGAGATTCGCATGGTTTTCTGGCGACAGAACGTGGACCAGATCATCAGCTCCAACGGCTTCCCTGTACTCGCGCACGCAGGGTCCGTTTCCCATGAACAAATGGAGAGTTCGACGATCGCGCTGTACGCACATTTCGATCAACGCCGACAAGGGCAGGAAGCTTTGCAAGCCGACAAACAAGACGAGGCTGAGCTGAAAAGTCTGGAGAGCAAACTAAAACGCCGCCCGAAAGAATGATCGACCGGCATCGCAGCCAACTGGGCAGCTGACAACAGCCACACTAGCAAAAAACAAAGGCCAGCACGAAGCTGGCCTTTGTCGTTTGAGGTCGGCGCCCTTCAGCCCGCAGGCACCAGAAAGTCCTTGCTGATGCGTCCACCGAGCTCGTTCACACGATCGAGGAACTGCGTGAGGAAGGCGTGCAGGCCGGTGGAGAGGATCTCGTCGATGCGGGCGTACTGCAGGTCGGCCTTGAGCTTGCCGGCGCGGCGCAGGGTTTCGGCGGACAGGTCGTTGGAGACCACGGTGAGGTTGTTGACCACTTCGTTCAGGCTGGCGGCCAGGCTGCGCGGCATGTCGGCGCGCAGGATCAGCAGCTCGGCCACGCGCTCGGGCGAGATCACGTCGCGGTAGACCTTGCGGTAGACCTCGAAGCCGCTCACGCTGCGCAGGATGGCGCTCCAGTGGTAGAAGTCGTACTCCTGATCGAGCTCGCTGGCGTTGCCGAAAAAGTCGCTGTGCACCGCATGGAACTTCACATCGAGCAGGCGCGCCGTGTTGTCGGCGCGCTCCAGAAAGGTGCCCATGCGGTAGAAGTGAAACGCTTCGTCTTGCAGCATGGTGCCGATGGCCACGCCGCGCGAGAGGTGCGAACGGAACTTGACCCACTCGAAGAACTCGCTGGGGTCGCGCTCGAAGTTCTTGCTCTTGATCATGCGGCCAAGTTCGAGCCAGGTCTGGTTCTGTGTTTCCCACAGTTCGGTGGTGAGCGCGCCGCGCACAGCCCGGGCGTTTTCACGCGCGGCCTTCAGGCAGGTGGCGATGCTCGAGGGGTTGGACTCGTCGCGCACCATGAAGTCGAGCACGTTGCGCGGCGTGATTTCCTGGCCATATTTCTTGTTGTAGGCGGGCATGAGCTCGCTGATGACCAGCAGCCCTTCCCAGCCCACCTGGGCCACAGCGGCAGACTGCGGCAGCAGCGAGGTCTGGTAGTTCACGTCGAGCATGCGGGCGGTGTTCTCCGCGCGCTCGGTGTAGCGGGACATCCAGAAGAGGTGGTCGGCGGTGCGTGACAGCATGTTGGGTCCCTATATTCAGATGGGGTCAGAGCTGAAGATCTGACCCCAGGTCAATTCGATGTTCAGTCTTCCAGAACCCAGGTGTCTTTGGTCCCGCCACCCTGCGAAGAGTTGACGACCAGAGAACCGTCTTTCAACGCCACCCGCGTGAGCCCACCCGGCACCATCTGCACCTCTTTGCCGCTGAGCACGAAGGGGCGCAGGTCGATGTGGCGCGGCGCCACGCCGCTTTGCACGTAGGTGGGGCAGGTGGAGAGCGAGAGCGTGGGCTGGGCGATGTAACCGCTGGGGTTGGCCACCACGGCCTTGCGGAAGTCTTCGATCTCGGCCTTGGTGGAGGCCGGGCCCACCAGCATGCCGTAGCCACCAGCGCCGTGCACCTCTTTGACCACCAGGTCTTTCATGTTGGCCAGCATGTACTTGAGGTCTTCGGCGTCGCGGCCCATGAAGGTGGGCACATTGTTCAGAATGGGTTTCTGTCCCAGGTAGAACTCGATCATCTTGGGCACGTAGGGGTAGATCGACTTGTCGTCGGCCACGCCGGTGCCCACCGCGTTGCAGATCGCCACGTTGCCGCTGCGGTACACGCTGAGCAGGCCTTCGCAGCCCAGGGTGGAGGTGGGGCGGAACACCGAGGGGTCGAGGAAATCGTCGTCAACCCGGCGGTAGATCACGTCCACGCGTTTGGGGCCGCGCGTGGTGCGCATGTAGACGAAGTTGTCCTTGACGAACAGGTCCTGCCCTTCCACCAGCTCGATGCCCATCTGCTGCGCCAGGAAGGCGTGTTCAAAGTAGGCGCTGTTGTACATGCCGGGCGTGAGTACCACCACGGTGGGCTCGGCGGTGGTGGCCGGGCTCACGGCGCGCAGGGTTTCGAGCAGCAGGTCGGGGTA
>NZ_JALHLX010000151.1 GCF_022844385.1 Hydrogenophaga sp.
GAGGTGATCGAGCAGAACGGCAACGGCCTGAGCGCCAGCCTGGGTGAACTGGAAGACCGCCTGGAGCGGCAGTACCAGCTGCGCAGCGACCGGGCCTGAAAACGGTCAGAGCCGGACAGGAATACCGCGTTCGGCCATGCGGGCCTTGGCCTGCGCCACGGTGAATTCACCGTAGTGGAAGATGCTGGCGGCCAGCACGGCGTCGGCACCGCCTTGTTGTACACCGTCGGCCAGGTGGTCGAGCGTGCCCACACCACCCGAGGCGATCACCGGCACGTCCACCGCATCGGCCACGGCGCGGGTGAGCGCCAGATCAAAGCCGGATTTGGTGCCGTCGCGGTCCATGCTGGTGAGCAGAATCTCGCCGGCGCCATGTTCGGCCATCTGCCGGGCCCAGTCCACCGCGTCCAGGCCCGTGTTCTTGCGCCCGCCGTGGCTGTAAACGTCCCAGCCTTCACCGCGCAGGGCCAGGTCCTCGCCCTGGCGCCGCTTGGCGTCGATGGCCACCACGATGCATTGCGCGCCGTACTTGGCCGAGGCGTCTCGAATCACCTGCGGGTTGGCCAGCGCTGCGGAATTGAAACTCGTCTTGTCGGCCCCGGCGTTGAGCAGGCGGCGCACGTCTTCCACCGTGCGCACACCGCCACCGACGGTGAGCGGAATGAAGACCTGGGAGGCCACGGCTTCGATGATGTGCAGGATCAGGTCGCGCCCATCGCTGGTGGCGGTGATGTCGAGAAACGTGAGTTCGTCGGCGCCCTGTTCGTTGTAACGCGCAGCAATCTCCACGGGGTCGCCAGCGTCGCGCAGCTCCACGAAGTTGACGCCCTTGACCACGCGGCCACCGGTCACGTCCAGGCAGGGAATGATGCGCTTGGCCAACATGGGCAGGGTTATCCGTTCAGGTCGTCGGCGAGTTGCTGGGCCGCTTCGAAGTCGAGGTCGCCGCTGTAGATCGAGCGACCGCAGATCACCCCCTCCACGCCCTCGTCTTCCACGGCGCACAGCGCACGGATGTCTTCGAGGTTGGACAGGCCGCCCGAGGCGATCACAGGAATGGACAGCGCCTGCGCCAGCTTGACGGTAGCCTCGATGTTGATGCCCGAGAGCATGCCGTCGCGCCCGATGTCGGTGTAGATGATGCCTTCGACGCCGTAGTCCTCGAACTTCTTGCCCAGGTCCACCACCTCGTGGCCGGTGAGCTTGCTCCAGCCGTCGGTGGCGACCTTGCCGTCCTTGGCATCCAGGCCCACGATGATGTGGCCGCCGAAGGCGGTGCACGCGTCTTGCAGGAAGCCTGGGTTCTTGACCGCGGCGGTGCCGATGATCACGTAACGCAGACCGGCATCCAGGTAGCGCTCGATGGTGTCGAGGTCGCGGATGCCGCCGCCGAGCTGCACGTCCACCTCGGAGCCCACCTCTTTCAGGATGGCACGAATCGCCTGTTCGTTCTTCGGCTTGCCGGCGAACGCACCGTTGAGGTCCACCAGGTGCACGCGGCGCGCGCCCTTGTCGACCCAACTGCGCGCAATGGCCGCCGGGTCCTCACCGAACACGGTGGATTGGTCCATGTCGCCTTGTTTCAAGCGAACGCACTGGCCGTCTTTCAGATCAATGGCAGGAATCAGCAGCATGATGGTGTGGTGAAAGGCCTAGGGGTTCCAGGAGAGGAAGTTGCGGTAAAGCGCCAGCCCCTGGTCGGCGCTTTTTTCGGGGTGAAACTGGGTGGCAAAGATGTTGTCGCGGGCGATGGCAGCGGCAAAGCGGCCACCATAGTCGGCTTCGCCCACGCAGTGCAAGGCCTGGGCAGGCCGAGCATAAAAGCTGTGCACGAAATAAAAATAGGAGCCTTCCCGGATGCCGGCCCACAGCGGGTGCACCGGGCGGCCCAGGTCGTGGAACACCGGGTTCCAGCCCATCTGGGGCACCTTGAAGCGGCTGCCGTCGGCCTGCAGACGGCCTTCCAGCCGGAAACGAACCACCTCGCCCGGGATCAGTCCCAGTCCGTCGGTCGGACCTTCCTCGCTGCGGTCCAGCAGCATCTGCATGCCCACGCACACGCCGAACAGCGGCTTGTTGGCAGCGGCATGCAACACGGCGTCTTTCAAGCCGGAGGCGGCGAGTTCGTTCATGCAATCGGCCATGTGGCCTTGCCCGGGCAGCACCACGCGGTCGGCGTCGAAGACGTCTTGCGCACGCGAGGTGACCAGCACCTCCACGTCGGCCGTGCGTGCCACATGTTGCACGGCCTGCGACACAGAGCGCAGGTTGCCACTGCCGTAGTCCACCACGGCGACTGTCTTGCGTTTCATGGCCGGGAAGGGGTTACAGCGAACCTTTGGTCGAGGGAATCACGTCGCCCATGCGCGGATCGCGCTCCAGCGCCATGCGAACGGCGCGGGCGAATGCCTTGAACACGGTTTCGGCCTGGTGGTGGGCGTTTTCGCCGTGCAGGTTGTCGATGTGCAGGGTGACGCCGGCGTGGTTGACGAAGCCCTGGAAGAACTCGAAGGCGAGCTGGGTGTCGAAACCGCCGACCATGCCGCTCTTGAACGGCACACGCATGTGCAAGCCCGGGCGTCCCGAGAAGTCGATAACGACGCGCGAGAGCGCTTCGTCCAGTGGCACATAGGCATGGCCATAGCGGCGGATGCCCTTCTTGTCGCCCACGGCCTGCGAAAAGGCCTGGCCAAGCGTGATACCCACGTCTTCAACCGTGTGGTGACCGTCGATGTGCAGGTCGCCCACGGCCTTGATCTCGAGGTCGATCAGCCCGTGGCGGGCGATCTGGTCGAGCATGTGGTCAAAGAAACCAATGCCGGTGGCCAGGGTGGCGGTACCAGTGCCGTCGAGGTTCACACGCACGCCGATCTGCGTTTCCGAGGTGTTGCGCTGCACGAACGCGATGCGCTCAAAAGGTCCTGCGGGGGCGGATGCGGAAGGCGTGGAAGTCATGGAGGGGTTTTCAGGGCGCGGATCAGCGAGGCGTTTTCCGACGGTGTGCCCACCGTCAGCCGCAGACAGTGCGTCAGCAGTGGGTGCATTTTAGAAACATTCTTCACCAGAATGCCCTGGGCCTTGAGGCTGTCAAAACAACGTTGCGCATCGGGCACACGCACCAGCACCATGTTGGCGTCGCTCGGGAAGGGCTGGAAGCCCGGCATCTGGCGCAAGGCGTCGATCAACACGGTGCGCTGTTCGCAGATCTGCGCGGCCTGTTGCGCAAACACGTCGGCGTGTTCCAGCGCAAACAGCGCGCACTCGGCATTGAGAACGCTCACGTTGTACGGCGGGCGCAGCTTGTCGATTTCCTGCACCAGCGCCTGCGGCCCGAGCATGTAGCCCAACCGCACGCCGGCCAGGCCGAACTTGGAGAGCGTGCGCATGAGCAGAACGTTGGCGTTGGCCGCCGGATGAGCGCGGATCTCGTCGAGCCAGCTGCGGCTGGAAAACGGCTGGTAGGCCTCGTCCATCACCAACAGGCCACCAAAACCGGCCGCCTCGGTGATCAGGCGGCGGATGGTGTCGGCGTTCCACAGATTGGCCGTGGGGTTGTTGGGGTAGGCAATGTAGGTGATGGCCGGCTGGTGCTCGCGCATCGCGGCCAGCATGGCGGGCTCGTCGAGTTCAAAGTCGGCGGTGAGCGGCACGCCCACAAACTTCAGACCCTGCAGTTGCGCGCTCATGGCGTACATCACGAAGCCCGGGAGCGGCGCCAGCACGGTGGCACCCGGCAGGTCGCAAGCCAGGGTGAGCAGCGAGATGAGTTCATCGGAGCCGTTGCCCAGCATCAGGCTGCAGCCGTCGGGCAGGTCCACGTAGCGGGCCAGGGCGGCCTTGAGGTCGTCGATGCGAGGGCCGGGGTAACGGTTCACCGCCACTGCGCCCAAGCGCGAGCCCAGAGCGGCCTGCAGCTCGGGCGGCAGCGCGAACGGGTTCTCCATCGCGTCGAGCTTGACCATGCCGGCGGCATCCTGCACAGCATAGGCGTGCATGGACTGCACGTCCTGGCGGATCATGTCCAGTGGGTTCGCGCTCATGCCGCACCCCGCATCGGTGGCACCTTGTCCAGGCGCATCTCGGCCGCGCGCGCGTGGGCCTGCAGGCCTTCGCCGTAGGCCATCTCGGCAGCGATCAGGCCCAAGGTTTGCGCACCGGCCTGGCTCACTTCGATCAGGCTGCTGCGCTTCTGGAAGTCGTACACGCCCAGTGGCGACGAGAAGCGCGCGGTGCCGCTGGTGGGCAGCACGTGGTTGGGGCCGGCGCAGTAGTCGCCCAGGCTTTCGCTGGTGAAGGCGCCCAGGAAGATGGCGCCGGCGTGTTTGAGCAGCGGCTCCCAGCGGTGCGGGTCGTTGCTCGACACCTCCAGGTGCTCGGGCGCGATGCGGTTGCTGAGGGCGCAGGCTTCTTCCATGCTGCGGGTGTGGATCAGCGCGCCCCGGTCGTTCAGGCTTTTGGCAATGATGGCTGCGCGCGGCATGGTTGGCAGCAGGCGGTCGATGGCGGCCTGCACCGCGTCGATGTAGGCGGCGTCGGGGCACAGCAGGATGCTTTGCGCGAGCTCATCGTGTTCGGCCTGGCTGAACAGGTCCATGGCCACCCAGTCGGCCGGCGTGCTGCCGTCTGCCAGCACCAGGATTTCGCTCGGGCCGGCGATCATGTCGATGCCCACAGTGCCGAAAACGCGTTTCTTGGCGCTGGCCACGTAGGCGTTGCCCGGGCCGGTGATCTTGTCGACCTTGGGCACTGTGGCCGTGCCATAGGCCAGCGCGGCCACGGCCTGTGCGCCACCGATGGTGAAGGCGCGCGAAACACCGGCCACATAGGCGGCGGCCAGCACCAGCGGGTTCTTCTCGCCGCGGGGCGTGGGCACCACCATGATGATCTCGGCCACACCGGCCACATGAGCGGGAATCGCGTTCATCAACACGCTCGACGGGTAGGCCGCCTTGCCACCGGGCACGTAGATGCCCACGCGGTCCAGCGGCGTGACCTTCTGGCCCAGCAGCGTGCCGTCTTCGTCGCGGTAGCTCCAGCTCTCGCCACCGGCCTTTTTCTGCGCTTCGTGGTAACTGCGCACCCGGCGGGCTGCGGCCTGCAGGGCGTCGCGCTGTGCGGCGGGCAGGCCATCGAAGGCGGCTTTCAATTCGGTCTGGGTGAGCTCCAGCTGGCTCAGGCTCGCCGCATCCAGCCCATCAAAACGCGCCGTGTATTCCAGCACTGCGGCGTCACCCCGCGACTTCACGTCCGCCAGGATGCCAGCCACGCGCTCTTCGATCGCACCGTCGGTCTCGGCCGACCAATGCAGCCGGGCCGCGAACTGCGCCTCGAAGTCGGCGGCGGTGGTGGACAGGCGAGCGGGACGGGCGGTGAAGGTCATGCGGGTGTGCCTTGTTCGATGGCCTGGGCAAAGGCGTTGATGATCGGGCGGATGGCGGCTTGCTTGAGCTTGAGCGACGCCTGGTTCACGACCAGGCGCGCGCTGATGTCCATGATGCGTTCGACCTCGACCAGGTGATTGGCTTTGAGCGTGTTGCCGGTGGACACGAGATCGACGATGGCGTCGGCCAGGCCGGTCAGCGGCGCGAGCTCCATGCTGCCGTAGAGCTTGATCAGGTCCACGTGCACACCCTTGCTGGCAAAAAACTCGCGCGCGATGTGGGTGTACTTGGTGGCCACCTTCAGGCGCGAGCCCTGGCGCACGGCCGAGGCGTAGTCGAAGTCGGCGCGCACGGCCACGCTGACGCGGCAGCGCGAGATGTTCAGGTCCAGCGGCTGGTACAGGCCCTGTCCACCGTGCTCGATCAGCGTGTCCTTGCCTGTCACGCCAAGGTCGGCACCGCCGTGTTCCACATAGGTCGGCACGTCGCTGGCGCGCACCAGCACCACACGCACCTGCGGGTTGCTGGTGGCCAGGATCAGCTTGCGCGACTTTTCGGGGTCTTCCAGCACTTCGATGCCGGCTGCCTTGAGCAGCGGCAGGGTCTCGTCGAAGATGCGGCCTTTGGAGAGGGCGAGCGTGATCATGGCGTCTCCCGCCGGGCCGCCCCAAGGGAGACGCGCGCCCCCTCGGGGGGCAGTGAACGAAGTGAACGTGGGGGCTGTTTCATTTAATTCGTTCTATGTCGGCGCCGATGCCGCGCAGTTTTTCTTCCATCTGGTCGTAACCACGGTCCAGGTGGTAGATGCGGTCGACGATGGTTTCACCATCGGCCACGAGACCGGCGATCACCAGGCTGGCCGAGGCCCGCAGGTCGGTGGCCATGACGGTGGCGCCCGACAGGCGTGAAACGCCCTCGACCACCGCCACCTTGCCGTCGGTCTGGATGTGCGCACCCAGGCGCACCAGCTCGTTGACGTGCATGAAGCGGTTCTCGAAGATGGTTTCGGTGACCTTGCTCGTGCCGTCGGCGATGCAGTTGAGCACCATGAACTGGGCCTGCATGTCGGTGGGAAAGCCCGGGTACTCGGTGGTGCGAAAGCTCTGGGCCTTCAGACGGCCCGAGGCGCGCACGCGAATGAAATCGCCACCCGCGTCTTTCCCGGCTTCGATTTCGGCGCCGGCTTCCAGCAGCTTGTCGATCACGGAATCGAGGTGGTCCGCTCGGCCGTGGCGCAGCACCACGTCGCCACCCGTGGCTGCCACTGCGCACAGGAAGGTGCCGGTCTCGATGCGGTCGGCCACCACCTGGTGGGTGCAGCCGTGCAGGCGGTCCACGCCCTGAACATGGATGCGGCTGGTGCCGTGGCCTTCGATCTTCGCGCCCATGGCGATCAGCATCTCGGCCAGGTCACCGATCTCGGGCTCCTGCGCGGCGTTTTCCAGCAGCGTTTCGCCCTCGGCGAGTGCAGCGGCCATGAGGAAGTTCTCGGTGCCGGTGACGGTGACCATGTCGGTGGCGATGCGCGCGCCGTGCAGGCGTGTCTTGCCCGCGGGCAGCTTCGCCACCATGTAGCCATGTTCCACCACGATCTCGGCGCCCATGGACTGCATGCCCTTGATGTGCTGGTCCACCGGGCGCGAGCCGATGGCGCAACCACCGGGCAGGGACACGCGGGCGTGACCAAAGCGCGCCAGCAAAGGCCCGAGCACCAGCACCGAGGCGCGCATGGTCTTGACCAGTTCGTACGGCGCCTCGGCCAGGATCGGGTCGGCGGCCTGCAGCGTGATGCCGCCGCGCTCGCCATGGGTCTGCGTCTGCACGCCCATGTTGTCGAGCAGCTGGCGCATGGTGGCCACGTCGCGCAGGCGCGG
>NZ_JALHLX010000152.1 GCF_022844385.1 Hydrogenophaga sp.
ATGATGCCGACATTGGGCCTGAAGCCTTCTCTGTCAAGCATAATCAACCCCAAATTTTTAAACTGTGTTCATTATGCATCGCGCCGTGCGAGTTGCGAAGTGATCACACACCTGTTGCAGCTTCGGGCGCAGGTGGAGCATCCCGGCCTCGGGTGTTCTGTTCCCCGGACCCCACCCACGATTCCCCAACCACTGCCCATCGGCAGAAATCAGCTCGCCCATGAAAGCCTCCCAGTTCTTCATCTCGACCCAGAAGGAAGCCCCTGCCGACGCGGAAGTGGTGAGCCACCAGCTCATGACGCGCGCCGGCATGATCAAGAAGCTCGGCGCCGGTATCTACAGCTACATGCCCATGGGCTTGCGCGTGATCCACAAGGTGGAGGCCATCGTGCGCGAAGAGATGAACCGTGCCGGCGCGGTGGAACTCACCATGCCGGTGATCCAGCCGGCCGAGCTCTGGCAAGAGACGGGGCGGTTCGAAAAGATGGGCCCGGAGCTGCTGCGCATCAAGGATCGGCACGACCGCGACTTCATCGTGCAGCCCACCAGCGAAGAGGTGGTGACCGACATCGCGCGGCAGGAACTGCGCAGCTACAAGCAGCTGCCGAAAAATTTCTACCAGATCCAGACCAAGTTCCGCGACGAGCGCCGTCCGCGGTTTGGCTTGATGCGCGGGCGCGAGTTCATCATGAAAGACGCCTACAGCTTTGACCGCGACGAGGCGGCAGCCAAGGCGAGCTACCAGGTGATGGCCGCGGCCTACCGCCGCATCTTCGACCGCTTTGGTTTGCGTTATCGCGCCGTGGCGGCCGACAGCGGTGCCATCGGTGGTGACCTGAGCGAAGAGTTCCAGGTGATCGCGGCCACGGGCGAAGACGCCATCGTCTACTGCCCGAACAGCGACTACGCGGCCAACATGGAAAAGGCCGAGGCACAGGCACCCAGCGCCTCGCGCGCCGCGGCAGCCAACGCCATGGTCAAGACGCCCACACCGGGCAAGAGCACCTGCGCCGATGTGGCCGAATTGCTCGGCGTGCCGCTGGCCACCACGGTGAAGTCGCTGGTGTTGGCCACCGATGTCCTCAACGAAGCGGGCGAGGTCGCGCAAAGCCAGGTGTGGCTGCTGCTGCTGCGCGGTGATCACGACATGAACGAAGTCAAGGTGAACAAGGTGCCGGGCCTGAGCGCCGGTTTCCGTTTCGCCAGCATTCCCGAGATTGAAGAACATTTCGGTTGCCGCCCCGGCTACCTGGGCCCGATCGGACTGAAGAAACCGGTGAAGCTGGTGGTGGACCGCGAAGTGGCGGTGATGGCCGACTGGATCTGCGGCGCCAACGAGCCCGACTTCCACATGACTGGCGTGAACTGGGGCCTCGACCTGCCCGAGCCCGATCTGGTGGCCGACATCCGCAACGTGGTCGAAGGTGACGCGTCACCCGACGGCAAGGGTCCGCTCGCCATCGAGCGCGGTATCGAGGTGGGCCATGTGTTCTACCTGGGCACCAAATACAGCAAGGCGATGAGCGCCACCTTCCTTGGCGAAGACGGCAAGCCCGCGCACTTCGAAATGGGTTGCTACGGCATCGGCATCACGCGCCTGCCGGCCGCGGCCATCGAGCAGAACCACGACGAGCGCGGCATCATCTGGCCCGACGCACTGGCACCGTTCACGGTGGTGGTGTGCCCCATCGGCATGGACCGCAGCGCCGAGGTGAAGGCCGCTGCCGAACAACTGCACGCCGACCTGTTGGTTGCGGGCGTCGATGTGATCCTGGACGACCGGGGCGAGCGTCCGGGTGCGATGTTTGCCGACTGGGAGCTCATCGGTGTGCCCCACCGCGTGACCATCGGCGACCGGGGCTTGAAGACCGGTCAGGTGGAATACCAGCACCGCCGCGATGCGGCCGCTACGCCAGTGGCACTGACCGACGTGCTCGCCTTGCTGAAGGGCAAGCTCGGCGCATGAAGCCCATGGCCTGGTCGCGCCGGGACTGTCTGCTGGGAGCCGCGTCGCTTGGCTTGGGCATTTGGCCTGGCTGGGCGCATGCAGGCGGTCAATTGGAAGAGCCTTTGGCCGACTCGGTGCGGTTGGCTCTGCGCGCTGCCATCGAGTCTGACGGGCGGCCTCCTCAGCTTGAATTCGGAACCACGGAGGCGCGTCTGAAGTATTTGCGCTGGCTTGGTGCAAGCAGCGACAAGCTGCAACGCCGGAAAACGGAACTCCAGACCCGTGTCGACTTTCTGCAGACCGTCTGGTACGAGTCCAAACGTGCTGGACTGGATACAACGCTTGTTTTGGGGCTGATCCAGGTAGAGAGCGCGTTCCGAAAATTTGCCATCTCTCGGGTTGGCGCGCGCGGCTACATGCAGATCATGCCTTTCTGGGCGCGGTTGATTGGAGACGGTGATTCGTCTCAGTTGTTCGACATGCGTGTCAATCTGCGCTACGGATGCGTGATCCTGCGCCACTACCTCGACCGCGAACGCGGCGACACCTTCATGGCACTGGGCCGCTACAACGGCAGCCGCGGCCGGGCCGAGTACCCGAACGCGGTGTACTCAGCCGCGAAGAACTGGACGCACCCAGACGCCTGACGGCGATGCCCCCGGGGCGGTTCCGGCCCAAAACTACAATCAAGGGTTGCGCACACTGGTGCCCAACCCTCTTTTCACTCATGACCCAAGTCCACACCCCCGATGCCAGCGCGCCCGCGCACGACGACAACCAGCTGATCGTGGAGCGACGCGAGAAGCTCAAGGCGATGCGCGAAGCACAGCAGCGGGGCGAGGGCGTGGCTTTTCCGAACGACTTCAAACCCACCGACAAGGCGGCCGAGCTGTTCGCGGTGCACGGTGAAACCACCAAGGAAGTGCTCGAAGGCAACCCGGTGCGCGCCTGCGTGGCCGGGCGCATGATGCTCAAGCGCGTGATGGGCAAGGCCAGCTTCGCCACGCTGCAAGACGCCTCGTTCGGCCCCAGCGGAGGCCGTATCCAGATCTACCTGAACAACGACAGCGTGGGCGAGGCACTGCACAACGCGTTCAAGCACTGGGACCTGGGCGACATCGTGGCGGCCGAAGGCGTGCTGTTCCGCACCCGCACCGGTGAACTCACCATTCACGCCGACAGCGTTCGCCTCATCACCAAGAGCCTGCGCCCGCTGCCCGACAAGTTCCACGGCATTGCCGATCAGGAGATCAAGTACCGCCAGCGTTATGTGGACCTGATGACCGACGAGAGCGCGCGCCAGCGCTTCGTCAACCGCAGCCGTGGCATTGCCAGCCTGCGCGGCTTCATGGTCAGCCATGGGTTTCTCGAAGTCGAGACGCCCATGCTGCACCCGATCCCGGGGGGCGCCAACGCCAAGCCGTTCAAGACACACCACAACGCGCTCGACCAGGAGATGTTCCTGCGCATCGCGCCCGAGCTGTACTTGAAGCGTTTGCTGGTCGGCGGCTTTGACCGCGTGTTCGAGATCAACCGCAACTTCCGCAACGAAGGCATCAGCGTCCGCCACAACCCCGAGTTCACCATGATGGAGTTCTACGCGGCGTACTGGAACTACCAGGACCTGATGAGCTTCACCGAAGAGCTCATCCGCCACGTGGTGCGCGAGGTGCGGGGTGACGTGCCGCTGACCTACCAGGGCCAGCCGGTGGACGTGACCTCACCGTTCGAGCGGCTCACCATCCGCGAAGCCATCCTGAAGCACACCGAGGCGGGCGACAACGTGGACAGCACGGAGTGGCTGCTGAACCAGCTGAAGAAGCTGGGCCTGAGCGAAGCGAAGCACCAACTCTCCGCGCGCAGCCTGGCGAGCCTGCAGGTGATGTACTTTGAAGAGAAGGTCGAGGACAAGCTCTGGAACCCGACTTTCATCATGGACCACCCCACCGAGATATCGCCGCTGGCGCGCGCCAACGACGCCAAGCCCGAGGTGACCGAGCGCTTCGAGCTCTACATCACCGGCCGTGAGTTCGGCAATGCGTTCTCGGAGCTGAACGACGCCGAAGACCAGGCCGCGCGCTTTCACGCCCAGGTGTCTGCCAAGGACAGCGGTGACGACGAGGCCATGCATTTCGACGCCGACTACATCCGAGCGCTCGAATACGGCATGCCGCCGGCCGGTGGCTGCGGCATCGGCATCGACCGTTTGATGATGCTGCTGACCGACAGCGCCAGCATCCGTGACGTGATCCTGTTCCCTGCTCTCAGACGCGAGAACTGAGCCCCCACGCTCCCCTGCTGCGCGAGGTCCGCTGCCCCCCACGGGGGCTGATTCGCCTTGGAAGCGGCCCGGCGGCGAATCGTCGCCCTGATCAGAAGTTGAGCTTCAGGATGGTCCGGCGGCCATCCTGACGCAGCGCGTCCAGGCCGCTGCCCAGCCAGTCCAGGTGGGCCTGGGCGTTGCTCTCCAGGTCGGCGCCGCTGGCTGCGTCGGGCAGCAAGGCCAGCACCACCTTGAACTTGAGGGTCGCGCCCACCGGCAACTGGCTGGACGGGCGCAGCCCGCCCGCCACGATGCTGGTGGCGGCTGCCACCACCTGCGCTTCCCGCACGGGACCTTCCATCAGCAGCGCGAGCGTGCTGTCGTTGACCCGGCCTGCGGTGTCCACGTCGCGCGCCACCGATCTCAGCAATGAACCCGTGAGCACCAGCGCCCGGTCGGCCACCTCGCGTCCGTGCGTCTCGGCAAACCAGCCGTGGTTGTCCAGGTCGATCAGCAGCAACGCGCTGTGGTGCTGGTAGCGCTGAGCGCGGACCAGGCTTTCGTGCAGACGCAGCATGAAGTTGTGGCGGTTGGTCAGGCCGGTGAGCGGCTCGGTCAGGGCCAGGGCGCGCGCCCGGGTCTGGGCCTCGTGCTGCACCGATGAGCGCTGCAGCAGACCGTAGATCAGCAACGGCGCTTCGATCACCGCCGCCAGCACCATGCCGTATTGCGAGAGGAAGCCGGAAGACAGCAGCCCGAAGTTGCGCAACACCGGCAAGGTGCCCGCCAGCAACACCGGCAGGATGCCCAACGCGATCCAGCGCACCCAGCGGTCGCCGGTGCGCCAGGCGGCCCACAGCATCGCGTAGACCAGCGCCATGGTCAGCGCGCCGATGGCGGTGAGGGCCTGCAGGCTGGTGGCGGTGGGGTGCAACACGTCCCAGACGGTCAGCGCGAGAAACACGCCGGCCAGCGTCAAGGCCAGGCGGTCCAGCCCCCGGCCGATGCGCCGCGGCTGCACCACATGCCGCACAAACAGCAGCCCGGTGACGGCGGTCAGCGGCAGCAACACGAATTCAGCCAACCCGTTCCAGCGCGGCCAGCCCGGCCATATGAACTGCCCGCCCACGCCGAGCGAGGCGGAGAGTGCCAGCGCCAGCACCGTGACGTAGACCGCGTAGGCCGCAAAGCTGGTGTCGCGGAACACCAGGGCGTTGGCCACCGCCGTGGCCACCAGCAGCAGGGCCATGCCGAAATACGCGCCCAGCAAGAACTGCTGCTGGATGCGCAGCTCGCGCAAGGCGTTGTGGTTGTGCACCAGCAGTTCGCCCGAGAACGGTACGCGGGCGTGTTCGATGCGGACCCAGTAGGTCACGGTCTGGTCGGCCCGCGGATCGAGGGCGAACACCGGGTAGCGGTCGGGGTAGGCCCAGTCGCGCACGGCGATGCGGTCGCCGGCGTGCTGCGCTTTCCAGCTGCCGTCGGCCTGGCGGTGGAACAGGCTCACGAGGTCGGTGCCCGCGTGGGTCAGCTCCAGTTCCCATTGCGTGCCGGTATCCACCACCCGCGCATCAAACTTCACCCACAACACGGCACCCGGGCCGAGCTGCAGGCGGTTGTCCCGGTTGCGGATGCTGAAAGGCAATTCGGCTTGCAGTTGCTCCAGCTGGTCCACTGTCAGTTGCCCGCCCCCGTCCACCCAGAAACTGCTGCGCCCGGCCAGGCTGAGGGTGCTTTTGGTGCCATCGAGCGAGAGCGGGGACGGTTGTGGGCCGGGCTGGGCATGGGCCGCGTGCAGCGACAACAGCAAGGCGCACAAGGCGCAGAGGCGAACAAGGAAGGTCACAGAAGGGGCGACAGATGTGCAACAGCGGATCAGGCTATTGTGTCTTGTCAGGCTGACAGGTCGGCTTCTCGGGAGCACCAAGGCGGTGCGTCGCAGGCGGAAAAAAACCCCGGATGCCAGGGCAGCCGGGGTTGGCGCAGACGGTGGCGTCCGCGTTCAAGCGTAAGCGGCCAGCGCCTTGCGCATCTTTTTCATGGCCGCCACTTCAATCTGGCGCACGCGCTCGGCGCTCACGCCGTACTCGGCCGCCAGCTCGTGCAGCGTCATGCCGCCCGAGCCGTCGTCGTTCACCTTGAGCCAGCGCTCGCTCACGATGCGGCGCGAGCGGTCGTCGAGTTCGTTCATGGCCTGGGCCACGCCTTCGGTGGCCAGCGCGTCGCGCTCGGCCGATTCGAGCACGGCGGTCGGTTCGTGCGTGGCGTCGGCCAGATAGGCAATAGGGCCAAAGGCGTCTTCGCCATCGTCGCCCGGGCCCGGGTCCAGCACCACGTCGCCGCCGGAGAGCCGCGTTTCCATCTCGCGCACTTCTTCCGGCTTCACGTTGAGTTCTTTGGCCATGATGCCGACTTCAACATCGCTCAGCACCTCGCGGTGGGTGTCGCCGTCCAGCGCGTCCGAGCGGAAACCCTGTTTGCGCGAGCGCAGGTTGAAGAACAGCTTGCGCTGCGCCTTGGTGGTGGCCAGCTTGACCATGCGGCAGTTCTTCAACACGTACTCGTGGATCTCGGCCTTGATCCAGTGCATGGCGTAGCTCACCAGGCGCACGCCCTGGTCGGGGTCGAAACGCTTCACGGCCTTCATCAGGCCCACGTTGCCTTCCTGGATCAGGTCGCCGTGGGGCAGGCCGTAGCCCAGGTATTGGCGGGCAATGGACACCACCAGGCGCAGGTGCGACATCACCAACTGGCCCGCGGCCTCCAGATCGTTGTCTTCGCGCAGGCGGCGCGCAGCCTTCTGCTCTTCGTCCAGCGTGAGCAGCGGCAGGCGGTTGACCGCGGAAATGTAGGCGTCCAGATTGCCCAGCGGCGGCACCAGCGCCCAGGGGTTCGCAACAGCGACCTGGCCACTGACAGCGGCGGAAATGGGGGCAAGTGAGTGGGACATGAAGAACCTCCTCGGGTAAGTACCAAGAATATTAGCACTCTCTATGAGTGAGTGCTAAGTGTGAAGTTCCATGACCTTGGCGATTCA
>NZ_JALHLX010000153.1 GCF_022844385.1 Hydrogenophaga sp.
CGCCACCAGGTCGGCCTGGCCGCTGGCGATGATGGCTTCGGCCTGCTCGGGCTCGGTCACCAGGCCCACGGCGATGGTGGGCAGGCCCACCTCGCGTTTCACCTGCTCGGCCAGCGGCACCTGGTAGTTGGGACCCAGCGGAATCTGCTGCAGCGGCGAAATGCCGGCGCTCGAGATGTGCATGAAGTGGCAGCCGCGTTGTTTGAGCGCGTGGCCGAAGACCACACTCTGCGCGGCGTCCCAGCCGCCATCCACCCAGTCGGTGCCCGAGAGGCGCATGCCCAGCGCCATGTTGGCCGGCAGCACGGCGGCCACCGCGTCGAACACCGCCAGCGGGAAACGCATGCGGTTCTCCAGCGAGCCGCCGTACGCGTCGGTGCGCTGGTTGGCAATGGGCGAGAGGAACTGGTGCAGCAGGTAACCGTGGGCCGCGTGCAATTCAATCGCGTCGATGCCGATGCGTTGGGCGCGCAGGGCCGCGTCCACAAACGCCTGCTTGATGCGGTCCAGGCCCGATGCGTCGAGCGCGTGCGGTGGCGGCTCGTGCGCGAGGTGGGGAATGGCCGAGGGTGCCAGCGTTTCCCAGCCTCCATCGTCGGGCGCGATGAGCTGGCCGCCTTCCCAAGGCGTGCGGCTCGATGCCTTGCGCCCCGCATGCGAGAGCTGGATGGCGATCGGCATGGCCGAGTGCTGGCGCACCTTGGTGAGCACCTCACCCAACGCGTGTTCGTTGGCCTCGTTCCACAGGCCCAGGTCGGTGGGTGAAATGCGGCCTTCGGGCGTGACCGCCGTGGCCTCCAGGATCAGCAGGCCCGCGCCCGACAGGGCCAGGTGGCCGAGGTGGATCAGGTGCCAGTCGGTGGCGTTGCCGTGTTCGGCCGAGTACTGGCACATGGGCGCGATCACGATGCGGTTCTTCAGGTGCAGCGGACCGAGGTCGAAGGGAGAAAACAGCTGGCTCACGGGGGTTCCTTGCAACAGATGGGTAGGGGGTTGGGGGTGCGTTCAGGCGCTGCCCACGGTGTCGAACACCAGGTGTTCACGCACCCAGTCGGCCGCGTTGGCATACACCTCACCTTGCGAACCCACGGCCACATAGTCGGGGTGGCGCACTTCGAGCGGGCCTTCGAGCGTGGCCAGCAGCGCCACGGTGTCGGGCGGCACCTGCACCAGGCGGCTGCGCTCCACCTTGCGGTAGCGCCCGGGCCCGGCGGCCTCGTAGGTGCGCGCGAACAGGTCTTTTTTGATCGGCCAGGCCGTGCCGTCGTCGAGCACCACCACCCAGTCCAGGCCCGGCTCGGCCTTGAGTTCGCCCCAGGCAACCCGAAACGTTTCCTCGCCGCTGGGTTCGCGGATCGCCACGGTGAAGCGGCGCGAGGCCGTGCGCGGCGCGCCCCAGGCAGGCGGAATTTCGCTGGCGTGGCCGATGGCCATGTGTTGCTCGGACATGGTTCAGGTCTTCAGGCTTTCTTCAACGATCTGGAACGAGAGGCCAGCGCGCTCCTGCAGCCGGCGCACCAGGGACAGCCCCATGGCCGCACCGGGCGTCCACACGCCGCCGGGTGCCATGGTGTGGCTGGTCTCGCGCGCCAGGCACAGCGCGGTCTCGCTGATGAGTTTGCAGGTGGAGCCGTAGCCCGGATCGCGGTCGCCTTTCACGCTGGCGCGCAGGGTGCGGCCGTCTGCGGTCTGGCCGATGAACAGCACCTCGTAGCGGCCCTTCTCGCGTTGTTCTTTCGTCGGGCCCTGGCCGGGCTGCGGCAGCGCAAAGCGGCGAATGAGTGCGCGCGTGGGGCCAAAGGCCAGCAATGCGTTCTGCAGGCGCGTGTTGCGCGCCAGGGCCTTGGCGCGCTTCTCGCCGCCGTCGCCGCTGCCGGTCAACATGCGTTCGCTGTAAACGAAGTCCGTACCCCAAGGGTGGCCGCGCAGCGCATGGGTGCGGTGCACGTTTTTGGTGTTGATGGGCGCCATGACGAACGGGCCGCTCCACGACTGCGCGAGTTCGTCAAACGCGGCGGTGCTGTCGTCGGGCTGCTTCGGCCCACGAAAGCCGGGGGTGAGCGCAAACGGGTCGGCCATCGTGCGCGCCAGTGCCGGGTCTCGCCCGGCGGCCTCCAGCGTGGCGATCAGGCTGGCCGCCGTGCCGCCCGAGAAGCCGCCCTTCATCACCTTCACCCGGCCGTGCACCCGCACCAGCGGCGCGCCCAGGCGCTGCAAGGCTTCCTGCTGCAGGTAGACCACACCGAGGTCGAAGGGGATCGAGTCGAACCCGCACGAGAACACGATGCGCGCGCCACTGTCCGCCGCCGGGCCTTGCAGGCGCGGGATCATCTGCGCCATCCAGCCCGGCTCGCCACACAGGTCCACGTAGTCGGTGCCGGCCTGCGCGCAGGCGTCCACCAGCGCCTGGCCGTGCCGCTGGTACGGCCCCACGGTGGTGATGACCACGCGGGCCTGGGCCACCAGTTGCGCCAGCGCTTTCGCGTCGGTGGCGTCGGCCACCAGCAGCGGCAGGTCGGTACCGATGCCCAGCGCATCGCGCACCTGGGTCAACTTTTCCCGGCTGCGCCCGGCCATGGCCCAGGCCACGCTGCGCCCCACGCCGTAGGTGGTGTGCAGGTACTCGGCCACCAGCCGACCGGTGAAGCCGGTGGCGCCGAACACGATGATGTCGAAGGGTTTGTGCATGCGGCATGGTCGCAGAAACGGGGTGCCCTCAGGGCATGTGCTGCCCGCCGATGTCGAGCCGGAGACAGCTGTTCACATTTTCACAAAGCAAGTGCTTGTTGAAATTCAGCGGCGCTGCTATGGTGGCCGCCATGAACCTGGACCTTCCCGAATCCCTGGCCGCCGAGGTGGGCGCCGAAGCGCCCCGCCGCGCACGTGGGCGGCCGCGCAAGACCGCCGACGAGCGCGACGATGGCAACCGGCGGCGCGAGCTGATTCGCGGTGCCGCGAAGTTGTTCAGGGCACAGGGTTTTGCCGGCACCAGCACGCGCGACATCGCCACCGCCGTGGGCATGCGCTCGGGCTCGCCGTTCTATCACTTCGAGAGCAAGGAAGCGCTGCTGGCCGCCGTGATGCTCGAGGGCATGCAGGGTGCGCTGCAGCGGCAGAACGCTGCGCTGGCCGATCTGCCACCCCACGCCGATGTGCGCGAACGTTTGAGGGTGCTGGTGCGCAACCACTTCGACGTGCTGCTCGGGCCCGACAGCGACTTCATTCCCGTGATGCTGTACGAATGGCGCTCGCTCGACGCCACCCAGCGCAGTGAGGTCAACCGCCTCAAGGACGAATACGAAGCGGCGTGGGTGCCGGTGTTCGAGGCGCTGCACGCCACCCGTCAACTCACGGGCGATCCGGTGCTCGCGCGGCTCATGATCTTTGGCGCGCTCAACTGGTCGGTGCAGTGGTACGCACCGCCCTCCGGTCGCAGCGCCAGGGCCCGAGGGCGTGCCTCGCTCGACGAGCTCACCACCTCGGCCTTGCAACTCTTTTTGAAGGAGCCCGCATGACTTCACATTACCGCTCCGCCTTTGCCCCCGGCCTGCTGCACGGCCGCGTGATCGTGGTCACCGGTGGTGGCTCGGGCATTGGCCGCTGCACCGCACACGAACTCGCCAGCCTGGGCGCCCATGTGGTGCTGATCGGCCGCAAGCTGGAGAAGCTGCAGGACACGGCCGGCGAGATCGTGGCCGACGGGGGCCGCGCGAGCTTTCACGCCTGCGACATCCGCGAGGAAGACACGGTGCGCACCGTGGTCACGGCCATCGTCGGCGTGCACGGCCGCATCGACGGCCTGGTGAACAACGCGGGCGGCCAGTACATCACCCCGCTGGAAAACATCAGCGCCAAGGGATGGCAAGCTGTGATCGACACCAACCTCACCGGCGGCTTTCTCATGGCACGCGAGTGCTACGTGCAGAGCATGCAGGCGCAGGGTGGGGCCATCGTCAACATCGTGGCCGACATGTGGGGTTCCATGCCCGGCATGGGCCACAGCGGCGCGGCGCGCGCGGGCATGGTGAACTTCACCGAGACCGCCGCGCTGGAGTGGGCACGCAGCGGCGTGCGCGTGAACGCGGTGGCACCGGGCTACATCGCCTCCAGCGGCATGGACCACTACCCACCCGAGGCGGGCCCCATGCTGCGCGAGATGCGCGAAACGGTGCCGGCCGGGCGCTTCGGCAACGAAGCGGAAACCTCGGCCGCCATCGTGTTTCTGCTCTCGCCCGCGGCGAGCTTCATCAGCGGCAGCGTGCTGCGCGTGGACGGTGCGCGGCCTCAGGTGCGCATGGGCTGGGGCCAGGTGGCAGCACCTGTGTCAGTTCAGGACCGGGACGCCGTCAAACCCTTCGATGGGTTTCATCGGTATGTGACGCCGAAGGTCTTTCAGGATGTTTGAATCGTCTTTCAATCCCCAGAGTCCGCAGGCGCATGAGCGTCGCAACGCCATGCTCGCGCGCATCGTGCAACTGCGCGCGCTCGAAGACCGCGCAGCACAGACCTCGGCCAAATCGAAACCGGTGTTCGACAAACGCGGCCAGCTGCTGCCGCGCGAGCGCGTGGCCCTGCTGCTCGACCCGGGCGCACCGTATCTGCCGCTGTGTTCACTGGCCGGTTTTCTTCAAGACACGAAAGACCCCGCCAGGTCGGTGCCTGGCGGCGGCATGGTGGCGGGCATCGGCTTCATTGCCGGTGTGCGCTGCATGGTGGTGGCGAGCGACTCGGGCATCGAGGCCGGCGCCATCCAGCCACGCGGGCTGGAGAAGATCTTGCGCGTGCAGGACATCGCCTTGGAAAACAAGCTGCCGTTTGTGCACCTGGTGGAGAGCGCCGGCGCCAACCTCATGAAGTACCAGGTGGAAGGTTTCGTGCACGGTGGATCCCTGTTCCGCAACCTCGCGCGCCACTCGGCCGCCGGCCTGCCGGTGATCACGGTGCAGCACGGTTCGGGCACGGCGGGTGGGGCTTACATGCCGGGACTGAGCGACGTGGTGATCATGGTGCGGGGTCGCTCACGGGCGTTTCTGGCGGGGCCTCCGTTGTTGATGGCTGCGACTGGCGAGGTGGCCACCGAGGAGGAACTGGGTGGGGCGGAGATGCACACCTGTGTTTCGGGCTTGGGTGAGTATCTGGCGGAAGATGACCGGGAGGCTTTGGGGATTGCGCGGCGGGTGGTGGGGCAGTTGGCGGGGCGGGCCCCCTCCCCAGCCCTCCCCCAGGGGGGGAGGGAGCCAGCCAGGGGAGGGCCTTCGCTCCCTCCCCCCCTGGGGGAGGGCAGGGGTGGGGGCCACGAGCGCCAACCCCTCCTCCCGAGCGAAGAACTCCTCGCCCTCATGCCGCCGCACCACCGCGAACCCGTCGACATGCGCGAAGTCATGGCCCGCATCGTCGACGGCTCCGAGTTGCTCGAATTCAAGGCCCTCTTCGGCGCCTCCACGCTCTGCGTGCAGGCCCGCATCCACGGCCATGCGGTGGGCATCATCAGCAACAACGGCCCGATCGACGTGGCGGGCGCCAACAAGGCCACGCACTTCATCCAGTGGATGTGCCAGCTCGGCCATCCCATCGTGTATTTGCAGAACACCACCGGCTACATGGTGGGCAAGGACAGCGAGCAGGGCGGGATGATCAAGCACGGCAGCAAGATGATCCAGGCCGTGACCAGCGCCACCGTGCCGCAGATCACCATCCAGTGCGGGGCGTCGTTTGGCGCCGGCAACTACGGCATGTGCGGGCGCGGCTACGAGCCGCGTTTTCTCTTCAGCTGGCCGCAAGCGAAGACGGCGGTGATGGGCGGCGAGCAGGCCGCACGCACCATGAGAATAGTGGCCGAGGCCGGCATGGCGCGCAAAGGCATCACGCCCGACCCGGTGCAGATGCAGGCCCAGTTCGACCAGATCGTGAACGTGTTCGAGAGCCAGGCCGACGCCTTCTACACCAGCGGCCTGGTGCTCGACGACGGCGTGATCGACCCGCGCGACACCCGCGCCGTGCTCGCCTTCTGCCTGGACACCTGCGCCGAGGCGGCGGCCTGCGAACCCCGGCCCATGCAGTTCGGCGTGGCGAGGATGTAAGCACCCATTCAAAACCACAGGAGACAAAAAATGCAGTTCACCCACGAGCACCGCGAGATCCAGAAGACGCTCAAGCGCTACATCGACGAGCACATCAACCCGCAGGTGGACGAGTGGGAGAAGGCCGAGATCTTTCCGGCGCACGAGGTGTTCAAGGGGCTGGGGGAGCTGGGCCTGCTGGGCCTGACCAAGCCCGAGGCGTTTGGCGGCGCCGGGCTCGACTATTCCTACGGCATGGCCATGGCCGAGACGCTGGGCCACATCCACTGCGGCGGTGTGCCCATGGCCATTGGCGTGCAGACCGACATGGCCACGCCCGCGCTCGCGCGCTTCGGCAGCGAAGAACTCAAGCGCGACTTTCTCGCGCCCGCCATTGCCGGTGACATGGTGAGCTGCATCGGCGTGAGCGAACCCGCCGCCGGCAGCGACGTGGCCGGCATCAAGAGCTTCGCCCGCAAGGACGGCGACGACTACGTGATCAGCGGCCAGAAGATGTGGATCACCAACAGCCTGCAGGCCGACTGGATGTGCATGCTGGTCAACACCAGCGAAGGCCCGGCGCACAAGAACAAGAGCCTGGTGATGGTGCCCATGCGCGAGAACGGCAAGCTCGTCAAAGGCATCGAGGTGGCGCAGAAGATCCGCAAGATCGGCATGAACAGCAGCGACACCGGGCTCATCTATTTCGACGAGGTGCGCGTGCCGCAGCGTTACCGCATTGGCCAGGAGGGCGCGGGCTTCATCTACCAGATGCAGCAGTTTCAAGAGGAGCGCCTGTGGTGCGCGGCGAGCACGCTGGAGAGCCTGACCAACTGCATCGGCTGGACGGTGGAGTGGGCGCAGGAACGCAAGCTGTTTGGCGCCAGCCTGGCCGACCAGCAGTGGGTGCAGTTCAAGCTCGCCGAGCTGAAAACCGAGGTGGAGAGCCTGCGCGCGCTGACCTACCTGGCGTGTGAACGCTACATCGCCGGAGAAGACGTGACCGAGTGGGCCACCATGGCCAAGCTCAAGGCCGGGCGCCTGAACCGCACCGTGCCCGACACCTGCCTGCAGTTCTGGGGCGGCATGGGCTTCACCTGGGAGAACAAGGT
>NZ_JALHLX010000154.1 GCF_022844385.1 Hydrogenophaga sp.
TAGTCCGCATCGTTCTGGCTGTCCTGCTCGGGCAGTTTGAAACTCTCGGTGGCCCAGGCGCCAAAGTCCATGTTCTTGCAGCGCTCGCAGCAGAATGGCCGGAAGGCGTTGCTGGGCGCGTAGATGCTCGGGCCGCCACATCCGGGGCAACGTACGATCTTCTGTGGGCTGGTGCTGGCGTTCGCTGACATGGGCATCCGGCGCAAACGTTCAGGCGCAGAGCGTCAGCTCGAACGCGGTGTCGTCTTGTGCCGAGTGCAGGCGGTCGTCATCGCCCTGGCGCATCATGCGCACCGACAACATCAGGCGGTTGCCGCTGATCTCGGGAATCAGGCCAGAGTTCGGGTCCATGCGCAGGCGCAGCAACTGGAAGGTGCGGCCTTGGGGCAGGGTTTGCTGGAACTGCCCACCCGGCGCCACGACCTTTTGCGGCGAACCCGAATCGCGCAGCATCTTGAGCAGCAGCACGATGGATTCGGCCAGCGGCGCCAGCGGCACCGACCAGCGCTGCAGATCTGCCTGGCGTTCTGCGGCGCTGTGGTGTTGCCACTTGTAGTAAGCCGGCAGGTCGAATTCACAGGTGCCCGCGGGTATGCCGATGCGGCTGCGGATGCTCATCAGCCAGTCGTTCTCGGTCAGGGACTGGCCAGTCTTGCCTACCAGACCGCTGAGCTGCGAAAAGCAGTCCTCCAGTTGGCCGATGGCTTCGTTGAGCGCCTGCTCCGAGATCATCGGATTGCCACGGTAGGAGATGAGTTGCTGCTTGTGCCGCTCGAGGTCTTTGAGAACGTCGGACTTCATGTCCGCCCGGGAAGCCACTTCGATGATCTCGAAGATGGTCTGAATCGCGAAGTGGTGGTCCAACGGGTGCTGGCGCGGAACCAGTTCGACCATGCGCCGGAACAGTTGTTCAAGTCGCAGGTAGGTGCGGATGCGTTCGTTGAAAGGGTATTCGTACAGGATCACAGCAGCGTGGGTTCGCAGGGCGGGGCAGCGGGTGGGCGTTCATCATAGCCCGAACCGTTTCGCCAGCGCCCGGGCCAGATGTTGCAGGTTGTCCAGGCCCTCACCCTCGTTGAACACCACGCAGTCCGCAGCGGCCAGGCGTTGCTCACGCGAGCACTGGTTTCGCATGGCGGCTTCGATGGTGGCCAGGTCCCAACCGCTGCGCTGGATCACCCGGCGAACCTGGGTGGCAGGAAGGCAGTCAACGACCAGCAACCGGTCCAGTTGCACTCGCCAGTGCGGCGACTCCACCAGCAGCGGCACGTCGAAGATGAGGACGCTGGATGTGGCTTGCAGCGCTTGTTGCCGTATCTCTTGACCCACCAAGGGATGGACGATGCTCTCCAGCACCTTGCGTTGCTCAGGCTGCGAGAACACCAGGGCACGCATGCGCGCCCGGTCAAGTGCGCCGTCAGTGTCGATGAATTCTTGGCCAAAAGCGTGGGCGATCGCAGCAATGGCTGCTCCTCCGCTGGCCGTGGTAGCGCGCGACACTGCGTCCGCATCGATCACATCAGCGCCCATTGATTGGAGCATTCTTGCCAGCGTGCTCTTGCCGCTGCCGATGCCGCCGGTGAGCCCCAGCTTGAGGACTTGACGCGCGGATGTGGCCGTGTTCACAAGCCGATCACAGCCAGAATGGCCGATGGCCCGAAGATCATGGCGGTGAGGCCGGCGAGTGCCAGGAAGGGGCCGAAGGGCACGTACCCGCCTTCCCGCAGTTCACCCCTGAACTTGATGGCGATGCCGATCACTGCCCCGATGACCGAGGCCATGAGGATGATGGGGATGAGGGCCTGCCAGCCAAACCAGGCGCCCAATGCGGCGAAGAGTTTGAAGTCGCCGTAGCCCATGCCTTCCTTGCCGGTGGTGAGTTTGAAGGCCCAGTAAACCAGCCACAACGAGAGGTAGCCACCCACCGCGCCCCACAGGGCATCGGGCAAGGTGGTGTCGGTCAACTTCAGCCCGGCGGCGCACAAGCCAGCCCACAGCAGCGGCAGCGTGATGTCGTCTGGCAGCAGGGTGGTGTCCCAGTCAATGCAGGCCAAGGCCAGCACCGCTGCAGAGAACCCACACCAGGCCAGCGCCTCCCAACTGCCACCCCAGTTCCAGCCGCACCAGGCAAAGAGAGCCGCGCAGGTCAGCTCCACCGCCGGGTAGCGTGCGCTGATCGGCGCCGTGCACTGGCTGCACTTGCCTCGCAACGCGAGGTAGCTGAAAACGGGGATGTTTTCGAACCAGCGAATCTGGTGGCCGCACTGTGGGCAGCGTGAGCGTGGCACCATGAGGTTGAACGACTCGACTGCAGCGCCCTCCGTGTCGGCCACCGATGCGTTGTCGGGGTGAAGCCCCGCGCACTCGGCCGCCCAGTGCAACTCCATCATCTTGGGCAGGCGGTGTATCACCACGTTGAGAAAACTGCCCACCAGCAAGCCCAGGAGGCCCAGCAGCGCCGCCTCCAGCGCACCCGCACCGAGCATCAAACCACCTGACCCAATTTGAAGATGGGCAGGTACATCGACACCACGATGCCACCGATGACCGTGCCCAGCACCACGATGATGATGGGCTCCATCAGGCTGGAGATGCCGGCCACCATGTCGTCCACTTCCGCCTCGTAAAAGTCGGCTGCCTTTCCAAGCATGTGGTCGATCGAGCCCGATTCTTCCCCGATGGCGCACATCTGCAGCACCATGGACGGAAAGATATTGGCGTTGGTCATCGCGTTGGTCAGGCTGGTGCCGGTGGACACCTCCTGCTGGATGCGCTCGGTGGCGATTGCGTAAACGGAGTTGCCCGAAGCACCGCCCACCGAGTCGAGTGCTTCCACCAGCGGAACGCCGGCAGCGAACATGGTCGACAGCGTACGGGTCCAGCGAGCAATCACGGACTTCTCGATCAGCACACCGAAGATCGGCAGCTTGAGCAAGACACGGTCCATGAACCGCTGCACCTTTTCATTGCGGCGCCAAGCCTGCATGAAAAAATAGAAACCGCCGCCCAGTCCACCAAAGATCAACCACCAGTACTCGGTGAAAAACTCGCTCATCGCGATCACGAACAAGGTGGGGGCAGGAAGGTCGGCACCGAAAGAGCTGAAAACTTCCTTGAACGAGGGAATCACGAAAATCATGATCACCGCCACCACCACAAAAGCCACGATCACCACGGCAATGGGGTACATCAGCGCCGACTTGATCTTCGATTTGAGGGCTTCGGTCTTCTCCATGTAGACCGCAAGACGGTCCAGAAGCTCTTCCAGAATACCGGCGGCTTCACCCGCCTCGACCAGATTGCAATACAGGCTGTCGAAGTAGAGCGGGTTCTTGCGGAACGCCGCGCTCAGCGAGGTGCCAGTTTCAACATCGGTGCGGATGTCGTTGAGCAGCTTGGTCACGCTCGGGTTGGGGTTGCCGCGGCCGACGATGTCAAAAGCCTGCAGTAAAGGAACGCCCGCCTTCATCATGGTGGCCAGCTGGCGCGTGAAGATCGCGATGTCCTTGGGCTTGATGCGCTTGCCCGAGCTCATGCGGCGCTTCTTCACCTTGCTCGGGATGATGCCCTGGCGGCGCAGCGCCGCGAGCACCTGGTTTTCACCCACAGCACGGGTTTCGCCGCGCACCGTCTTGCCGTTGCGGTCCTTGCCTTCCCATTCGAAAACGACGTCTTTGATGCTCTTGGTTGCAGCGGTTGCCATGGTGTCCTCTCAAGCGTGTGTCAGGCGCGGCGTCATTCGTTGGTCACGCTGAGCACTTCTTCGAGCGAAGTCATGCCCAGTTTGACCTTGAGCAGTCCGGATTCGCGCAGTGTGCGAACGCCTTCCTTTCCAGCCTGCACGGCAATGTCCAACGCACTTCCGCCGCGCAGGATGATGCGTTGAATTTCTTCTGAGATCGGCATCACCTGATAGATGCCGACCCGCCCCTTGTAGCCGTTGTTGCAGCCAGAGCATCCAACCGGACGGTACGGCGTCCACGTGCCGTCAAGGTCATCGGCCTTGAAGCCTGCGTCAATCAGGGCTTTTCGGGGCACATCCAGGGGTGCCTTGCAGACTACGCACAGTTTGCGGGCCAGCCGCTGGGCCGTTATGAGGATGACACTGGACGCAATGTTGAACGTGGGGATGCCCATGTTCATCATCCGGGTCAACGTGGTCGGCGCATCGTTGGTGTGCAAGGTCGACAGCACCATGTGGCCGGTTTGCGCCGCTTTGATGGAGATGTCGGCCGTTTCAAGATCGCGAATCTCACCAACCATGATGACGTCGGGATCTTGCCGCAGGAAGGCCTTCAAGGCGGCCGCAAACGTCAGCCCGGCTTTTTCGTTCACGTTGACCTGGTTCACCCCGGGCAAGTTGATCTCCGAGGGATCTTCGGCGGTCGAGATGTTGATGCCGGGCTTGTTCAGGATGTTCAGGCATGTGTAGAGCGACACGGTTTTGCCCGAACCTGTGGGCCCGGTCACGAGCACCATGCCGTAAGGTCGCGCGATGGCCGCCATCAGGCGCTCTTTTTCTTCCGGTTCGTAGCCCAATGCATCGATGCCCACCTTGGCGCTGCTGGGGTCCAGGATACGAATCACGATCTTTTCGCCGAAAAGAGTGGGCAGCGTGCTGACCCGGAAGTCGATCACCCGGTCCGGACCGATCTTGAGTTTCATCCGGCCGTCTTGGGGCACTCGCTTCTCGGAGATGTCCATGCGGGAGATCACCTTGATGCGCGAAGCCAGCTTGTCCTTGATGGCGATGGGTGGCGAAGCGATCTCCCGCAGTTCGCCATCCACGCGGAAACGCACACGGTAAGTGTGCTCATAGGGCTCGAAATGCAGGTCGGAAGCGCGCATGTTGAACGCATCGATCAGCATCTTGTGCAGAAACTTGACCACGGGAGCGTCATCGACCTCGGAGGCCTTGTCGTTTGCGTCCGCGACCACGGATTCGGTGGACGCTTCATCAAATTCGAAGTCGCCTCCGATGATGTTGTCCATGGTCTCCGAGACGCTGGTGGTCTGCGCATCCACCAGCTTGCTGAGCTTGTCGTATTCGGCAATCACCCAGTCCACGCCCATCTGCGTGGCGAACTTGATTTTTTCTGCCGCCTGCTGATCGGCAGGGTCGGCCGTGGCCACCATCAAGCGGTTGTTGCGCTTGCTCAGAACAACGATGCGGTAGTCGGCACAGATCTTGGCGTCCAGCAGGCCGCTGGGCAGGCGCTGCACATCGATGGCATCCAGATCCAGCAGGGGGGCGGAGAACGCGGCCGACATGGTGTGCGCAAGGTCTGCTGCCGACACAGCGCCTGAACCCGTCAACTCAGCGATGAAGCTGGAGCGACCGCTCTGCGCTTTCCGATACAGGTCCTCAGCCGCTTTTTGCCCGAGCTTGCCGGCCGACACCAATGCGCGGCCCAAGCCCGGCAGAGCCATGGACGGAGTTTCCTGGGTAACAGATTCGACGGACGCCATAGCCTCGTAATCTAGCGTAAATCAACGACTTGGCCGCCGATTTGGAGGCAAGTTGTGCTGAATATGCGGATTCGCGCCGATGGGCGTTGTATCAAGGTTGCGGCCCCCGCGCCGGTCGTGCGAAATGCCCCGTTCATCGGGCCCTGTTCCGGCTTGACTTGTGGGTCCAAACTGGTCGGGGTGAGAGGATTCGAACCTCCGGCCTCTACGTCCCGAACGTAGCGCTCTACCTGGCTAAGCTACACCCCGAATGAACCCGGCGGGTCAATGAAAAAGCGGCCTCGCACCGCTCTGGATATCAGGAGCGGCGCCCCAACAGATCCGCCGCCAATTGTAGCAAGGCGGCGCTGTATTCGTTGTCGGGAAGCTGCTTCGCGGCATCGATGGCACGCTGTGCTTCGGCGTCCGCACTGGCTCGAGCTTCTTTCAATGCGCCTGTATCGAGAATGATCGAGCGGATGTCATCAAGGTGGGCGACATCGCCCTGTTCAATGGCTTGCCTGATCAGCTGCTTTTGAGCATCAGACGCCGTTCGCAACGCGCAGATGATGGGCAAGGTCACCTTGCCCTCGCGCAGGTCGTCGCCCAGGTTTTTTCCCAACTCTTCGGCACTGCCTTCGTAGTCGAGCACGTCATCAATCACCTGGAAGGCTGTTCCCAGTGCCTGCCCGTAGCTCGCGCACAAGGCCTCGGTCGGTCCGTCGGCTTTGGCCAGGATTGCTGCGAGCCGGGCACTGGCCTCGAAGAGTTTGGCGGTCTTGGACCGGATGACCCGCAAGTAAGCTGCTTCGTCAATGGAGGCGTCATGCATGTTCATGAGTTGCAGCACCTCGCCTTCGGCAATGACGTTGGTGGCGTCGGACAGCACCTGCATGACCCGCATGTCATTCACGTCCACCATCATCTGGAATGCGCGTGAGTACAGAAAGTCGCCCACCAGCACGCTCGCGGCATTGCCAAATCGCTCGTTGGCTGTTTCGCGTCCCCTGCGAAGGGTGGATTCGTCCACCACGTCATCGTGCAGCAGCGTGGCCGTGTGGATGAATTCGACCACTGCGGCCAGCGAGTGCCGGTGCGGGCTTTCGCTCCCGATGGCGTTACTCAGCATCAACAACAAGGCTGGCCGCAAGCGCTTGCCCCCTGCCGAGATGATGTATTGCGCCACTTCCCTGACCAGCGGCACTTCGGTGGTCAACCGTTCGTGGATCACTTCATCGACCCGGGCCATGTCCGGTTGGATCAGTTCGAGCGGGTTGCCGGGTTTCGGAATGGGGGTCGTCAAGATTCAGGCCGGGTAGATGGTGATGGGAGGATGCCGGGCCGTGTGGATTATAGAAACGAGCCGATGCCCCGCGGGGCATCCGGGCGTGGAGGAGACGTCTGGCGGGTGGGTGCGGGACGCCCTTGCCGGGAGCTGGAGGGCATGCTAAACTCGCGGGCTCGGCGGAATTGGGTCCGCTGGATTTCCATTCGTGGAATTTTTACAAGAGGTTCATATGTACGCGGTCATAAAAACCGGTGGCAAACAGTATCGTGTTGCTGCTGGCGAAAAAATTAAAGTA
>NZ_JALHLX010000155.1 GCF_022844385.1 Hydrogenophaga sp.
CTGCTGCGAGCGCAGCTGGCGCAGCCGGGGCAGGCTTTCATGGGCGCCGAGGCCTACAACCAGGTCTTCACCATGCACGGCACCATGATGATGTTTCTCTTCGCGGTGCCGATCCAGCAGGGCCTGGCGGCGTATTTGCTGCCCAAGATGCTGGGCGCGCGCGACCTGGTGTTTCCGCGCCTGGGCGCATTCGGCTACTGGTGCTATCTGTTCGGCGGGCTCATCTTCACCAGCAGCCTGCTGGTGGGGCTGGCGCCCGACGCCGGCTGGTTCATGTACACGCCGCTGTCCAGCAACACCTACTCGCCCGGCATGGGTGCGGACTTCTGGTTGCTCGGCATCACCTTCATCGAGATCGCCACCATGGCCGCGGCGATCGACATCACGGTGACCATCCTGCGCGCACGCGCCGCCGGCATGGGCCTGCACCAGTTGCCGATCTTTGCGTGGTCGATGCTGGTCACGTCCCTGATGGTGATCGTGGGTTTTCCGCCGCTCATTCTGGGCAGCCTGCTGCTGGAGCTCGAACGCGCCGCCGGCTGGTCGTTCTTCGACCCCACGCGCGGGGGCGACCCGGTGCTGTGGCAACACCTGTTCTGGCTCTTCGGTCACCCCGAGGTCTACATCATCTTTCTGCCCGCAGCGGGCGTGGTCTCCATGCTGGTGCCGGTCTACGCACGTCGGCCGCTGGTGGGTTACCAGTGGGTGGTCGTGTCCATGATCGGCACCGGCTTCATCAGCTTCGGGCTGTGGGTGCACCACATGTTCGCCGTCGGCATCCCCGTGCTGTCGCAGGCCTTTTTTGCCATGGCCAGCATGCTGGTGGCCATTCCCACCGGCATCCAGCTGTTTGCCTGGATCGCCACGCTCTGGAGCGGGCGCCCGGTGTGGAGCGTGCCCATGCTGTGGGTCGCGGGCTTCCTGCTCATATTCGTCATCGGTGGGCTCACGGGTGTGATGCTGGCCTTCGTGCCCTTCAACTGGCAGGTGCACGACACGCATTTTGTGGTGGCGCATTTCCACTACGTGCTCATCGGCGGCATGCTGTTCCCGCTGATCGCGGGCATCTACCACTGGCTACCGCACTTCAGCGGACGCCTGCCGTCCGAGCGTTTGTCCCGGGCCGGCTTCTGGCTCACCTTCATCGGATTCAACGGCACCTTTCTGGTGATGCACTGGACCGGCCTGCTCGGCATGCCCCGGCGTGTCTACACCTACGACACCGGCCTCGGCTGGGACCTGCCCAACCTGATCTCGTCGGTGTTCAGTTTTGTCATGGCCTTCGGCATCGCCACGCTGCTGCTCGATCTCGTGCTGCACTGGCGCTACGGCCGCAAGGCACCACTGAACCCCTGGAACGCCGACACGCTGGAATGGGCCAGCGGCACACCGGCGCGCTCGTACAACTTCGCCAGCCTGCCGCGCATCACCACGCGCCACCCCTTGTGGGACGCGCCCGACCTGCCCGAGACCATTGCCACCGGCCAGCACGCACTGCCACACGCCGCGCACGGCCGGCGCGAGACGCTGGGCGTGGACCCGGTCAGTGGTCGGGTGCGCGAGGTGATCCACCTGCCGGGCAATTCGTGGTGGCCGCTGGTGGCCGGTGGTCTGCTGGCGCTGCTGTGCATGGCGCTGCTGCTCAAGCAGTACCCGGTGGCCATCGGTCTGGCCTTGCTGGCCGTGGTGGTGCTGCTGCGCTGGTCGTGGGAGAGCGGTGGCCAGGCCAACGCGGTGGCCGGTGAAACGCACGACCTGCCCGAGGGCTTGAAGCTGCATTCCCACACCTTCGACGGCCCGGGTCTGTGGGGCATGGGCCTGACCCTGCTGGCCGACGCATCGCTCTACGCCTCGCTGCTGTTTGGCTGGCTCTACCTCTGGACCGTGGTGCCGGGTGGTCAGCCGGCGGCAGCGTCGCCCTTGGGCACCTGGCCGCTGGCGGCGGTGGCGCTGCTGTTCGGCGCCGGCATGCTGTTGCTGCAGCGCGGGGTGCGGCGGCTGCGCGCGGGCAACGCCGCGGGCTTGCAGGGTGCGCTGTGGCTCGCGAGCACCTGTGGTGTGGCCGCCTGCGCGGGGCTGCTGTGGCTGCTGCTGACCGCCGGGCTGCAACCCACGCTGCGCGCGCACGACGCGGTGCTGAGCTTCACGCTGATCTACCTGCTGCTGCACGGCGCGCTCGCGGCGGTGCTGGCAGCGCTGCAGGCCTTGCGGGTGGGCCTGGGCCGCGTGAGCCTGATGGCACCATACGAGCCCGGCGTGGTGGCCATGTGGTGGCAGTTCTGTGCGCTGGCCACAGCGCTGGCCTGGGCCCTCATGGCGATGCTGCCCCTCGCGTTCGGTGCGCGGCCATGAAACCGCACGGCTGGCACCTGGTGATCGGCCTCACGCTGTGGTTCGCCTGGTTCTGCGCCACCTACGGTGGCCTGGCCGTGGCCTGCGCGGTTGCGCCACCACCCCCGGCGCAAGGCGCGTGGACCTGGCTCAATGCCGCGGTGCTGTTGCTCGCTGCGGCCTGCACGGTGGCTTTCGGCGCGGCTGCATGGTGGGGCGCGCGCACGGCGCGGCGTCTGGCCACCGAGGCGTGCCGGACACGCCCGCTCTTTTTTGCCCGCGCGTCCACCGCGCTTTACGCCACCGCCGCCGTGTCCACAGCGCTGGTGGCGCTGCCCGCGGTTCTGCTGGCCCCGTGTGTATGAAGACCGTGGCGCTGCTGATCTGGGTCTTGCCGCTGGCGGCCGGTGCGCACAGCGGCGAGGGCGGCATCGAACAGGCACCCGTGTGGTTCACGCAGGTGCTGTTCGTGCTGGCCTGGATCGGCTATGCCGTGGGTGCGGCGCGGCGCTCGCCACGCCGGGGCCCGCGCTTGGCTTTGCACACGGCCATGTTCATCACCGGCCTGGCGCTGTTCGGGCCGCTGGACGAATGGTCCGAAGACAGCGCCGCCTGGCACATGGTGCAGCACATGCTGCTCATGGTGGTGGTGGCGCCGCTGCTCGTGCTGGCACGCCCGCTGCCACAGTGGCGCGCCGTGCTGGGTGCACGCGCCGACGCGCTCTGGCGTCCTCTGCACCGCTTCAGCCGCCACCCCATGGCCTGCGCGTTGCTCCATGCAGCGGCCATCTGGTTCTGGCATGCACCCGGTCCTTACGTCGCGGCCCTGGCATCACCGCTGTGGCACGTGGTCGAACACGCCTGCTTCCTGTTCAGCGGCTGGCTGTTCTGGTGGTCGGTGTTGCGGCCTGGTCGCGCCGGCGCCTTGCCAGCCGCCGGAGCCTTGTTGTTCACGGTGATGCACACGGGTCTGCTGGGAGCACTGCTCGCATTCTCCCGGGCACCGCTGTACAGCGACGCCCCCTCGGCGCTGGCCGACCAGCAACTGGCGGGGCTCGTGATGTGGGTGCCTGGAGGCCTGGTGTACCTGCTGGTGGCGGTGTGGGCGGCAGCGCGGTGGCTCTCCGCCATGGGCAGAGGCGCTTTCGAGTGATGTGAACCCGCTGGATCACATCACTGAGAGACAAACGCGCACCGTTCGGTGACGAACAGACGCCTGTCCTGCAATGGCGATCATGGCCATTCCCCCCAGTTGTGGATACCCCAATGCATGCCATCTTCGTCTTGTCCTCCGTGCCGCTGTTCCTGGGCGCCCTGCTCAGCGACTGGGCCTACTTCAGCAGCCACGAGATCCAGTGGGTCAACTTTGCCGCGTGGTTGATCGCGGGAGGCTTGCTGATTGCGGGCCCGGCGCTGCTGTGGGGCGCAGTGGATGTGCTGCGCTCCTCAGTCAACCGCCACCGTCAAGGACTGATCTATCTGACGTTGCTGCTGGCCACGTTTGTCGTCGGGTTCATCAACGCCTTGGTCCACGGCAAGGATGGCTGGGCAGCAATGCCAACCGGATTGATTCTGTCGGCCGTGGTGGTGGTGCTCGTCGCAACGGCCAGCGCGATCGGGCTCGCCGGCTTTTTGCGGAGGACGGCATGACGACGCGGGCCCGGTTGCTGGGCTCCACGTTGGCTTTTGCAGTCGCAGCGGTGGCCGGCTCGAGCGGCGCACAGCCGGCCAACGCGGACCTCCCGCCACCCCAGAGGGGTCTGCTGCCGAGCATGCGCATCGCAGAACCTGCAGCTTGGGGCGACCGCCGTCCGGCAGTGCCGCAAGGCTGGACGATCAAGTCCATCGCCACCGACCTGAAAGTCCCGCGGCAAACGCTGGTGCTTCCCAATGGCGACATCCTGGTGGCCGAAGGCAAGGGCGGGGGCGCCCCCGTGCTGAAGCCCAAGGATTACATCGCCGGCATCATCAAGTCCAGGGGCAACACGTCCGTCAAAGGCGGCGATCAACTGACCTTGTTGCGAGATGCCGATGGCGATGGCACCTACGAAGGCAGGTGGGTCTACGCGAAAGACCTCAATGCACCGTATGGCCTCGCACTGGTTGGAAACAGTCTGTATGTCGCCAACCAGGATTCGCTGGTCCGGTTCGAGTACGTGGTCGGGCAGACCCAGGCCACGGCACCTCCCGTGACGGTGACCAAGTTGCCTTCAGCGATCAACCACCACTGGACGAAGTCTCTCGCGGCCGATGCCGACGGTCGTTATCTCTACGTTGGCATCGGCTCCAACAGCAACATCGGAGAGCGCGGCATGGCGTTGGAAGAGAACCGCGCCGTGGTCTGGCAGATCGACACCAGCAGTGGTGCAACGAAGACGTTCGCAACCGGCCTGCGCAATCCCACGGCGCTGGCGTTCGAGCCCGCCAGCCGGCAACTCTGGGCTGTGGTGAACGAGCGCGACGAACTCGGCCCCGACCTCGTACCGGACTACCTCACTTCGGTGCGGGAAGGTGAGTTCTATGGCTGGCCCTACGCGTACTGGGGTCCCAACGTCGATCGCCGCGTGCAGCCCCAGAACGACAAACTGGTCCAGGCCACAGTGCGCCCGGACTTTGCCCTGCCGTCGCACTCGGCGCCTCTGGGACTTTCCTTTGTGCAGGCGGGATTCGCGACACCGTTTGCAGAAGGCGCTTTCATCGGCCTGCACGGCAGCTGGAACCGGGACGTGCCTGTCGGCTACAAGGTGATCTTTGTGCCTTTCGCCAACGGCCGTCCCAGCGGGCCGCCGGTCGACTTCGTCACCGGTTTCCAGAGCGACGGCAAAACCATGGGCCGCCCGGTCGGCGTCACCGTTGACCCCAAGGGCGCATTGATCGTGGCTGACGACCTGTCCAACACCGTCTGGCGAGTGACGCCTGAGCGCTGAGGAATTTGTCTCAGTGGGCAACCCACCGGGTCCAGTTGCCGCCCGATCAGGAACGACCGCCAAGGCTACGCCGGCCAAGGTCAACGAGTCCAACCATGCAACGGTGCTGGCAAGGCCAAGGTCGTGCAATCCGTTGAATGGCCTGCAGGGTACTCCCGCAGGCTGGGCGATCAGCCGCCGGGCAACTCTTCCCGCGCTTCCACCACCAGTTGCCGAAGCACGGAGCCGGAAGCACCTGCCACCGCACGCACCCGCAGCGCCCGCCCGGTGGGGAGTTCGATGCGGCAGTGGTAGTCCAGCCCGTCGGTCTGGCCGGGGCTGTTGCTGGCGATGCGGCGGGTCCATTTCTGTTGGCCGTCGAGCTCCACCGTCAACGCATGCCAGGCGCCGGCCAGCGGCTGCGGCACGCGCACCACGAGCGTCACGTCCACGTCGAAGCTGCGGTGGCGTTCCAGCGAGCCGGGGATGGCGAGCACCGCCACCGAGGCAGCGCCTGCGTCGCAGCGCCAGACTTCGGCCTGGGGCTTCATGCGCTCAACAGCTGTTTCAGCTCGCCCGTTTCGATGAGCCGCGCCACGTCTTCGGCGCCACCCACGAGCACGCCGCGCACAAACACCATGGGAAGCGTGGGCCAGCCGGTCCACATCTTGAGGGCATTGCGCCGGCGCCACTGGGAGAAGTAGCTGCCGATTTCCAGGTAGCCGTGGGACACGCCTGCGGCGTCGAGCGCCTTGCGCGCCTTGCCCACAAACGGATTGCCCGACATGCCGAACACCATCACGGCGTTGCTGGCCGCTTCGGCCTGTGCCTGACGCAGCAGATCGGCGTGGAGGTTGGCCACCTTGGCCCGGATGGCGGGGTGGATGGCGGCTTCGTCGAGGGTGGGGCGGGGCATGGGCTTTCCTTGGGCGGTCCGGGGTGAGGGCATGAACTGTAGTGGGTGTTGATCCCCACCGCAGCACGCAGGTGTACTCCCCCCGGGGCGCCGGGCTGCCCGGACCGGCAAATCAGGCGTGGTGCAGTTTGAACACCGCCATCATCCGTTTTGCCAGGTACTTGAATCGCCAAGGTCATGGAACTTCACACTTAGCACTCACTCATAGAGAGTGCTAACATCATTGGTACATACCCGAGGAGGTTCTCCATGTCCCACTCACTTGCCCCCATTTCAGCCGCCTCCAGTGGCCAGGTCGCTGTCGCGAACCCTTGGGCGCTGGTGCCGCCGCTGGGCAATCTGGACGCCTACATTTCTGCGGTCAACCGCCTGCCGCTGCTCACGCTGGACGAAGAGCAGAAGGCCGCGCGCCGCCTGCGCGACGACAACGACCTCGAGGCCGCAGGCCAGCTGGTCATGTCGCACCTGCGCCTGGTGGTGTCCATTGCCCGCCAATACCTGGGATACGGCCTGCCCCACGGCGACCTGATCCAGGAAGGCAATGTGGGTCTGATGAAGGCCGTGAAACGCTTCGACCCCGACCAGGGCGTGCGCTTGGTGAGCTACGCCATGCACTGGATCAAGGCCGAGATCCACGAATACGTGCTGAAAAACTGCCGCATGGTCAAGCTGGCCACGACCAAGGCGCAGCGCAAGCTGTTCTTCAACCTGAGGTCGCGCAAGCAGGGTTTCCGTTCCGATGCGCTGGACGGAGACACCCACCGCGAGGTGCTGAGCGATGTTGAAGTCGGCATCATGGCCAAAGAACTCAACGTGAAGCCGGAAGAAGTGCGCGAGATGGAAACGCGGCTCTCCGGCGGCGACGTGGTGC
>NZ_JALHLX010000156.1 GCF_022844385.1 Hydrogenophaga sp.
TCCGCCATCGTGGGGTGAGGTAAAAGAGTTGCTCGCTACAAAGTTAAATGAAATCAACAAGCTAGCGAACTAATTGGCTTGGGCCTGATAAAAAAGTCGTTCGCTTCGCTAAAAGCTTGTCCTACCTGTTTCCACAAAAGAGTCGTTCGCTTTGCCTTTCCGGCATGCATTAAGCTCTTCGTATGTTTAAGCAACACGCAAGCAATATCGCACCGAATCGCGGTATGCACATCGGATACAAGTACATCAAAGGTTCGCCAGTAGGGCATTTCTGCTGGATACCCACATCCGAGCAGCTCGCGGGCATTGAGGCTGGTTTGGGTAAAACGCTTGCCACCGTGGGGGCCAATCGGAGCTTGGTGGAAAGTGCAGTTGTACTCGCGCAGCGTCCGAGGGTCACACCTGCTTCATGGCGGAAAGTTGAGGGAGGCGTTGCGGTTGATGCTCCGGTATTCCGGTTCAATCAGTCGGGCGTCCTGGAGATAGTGGCAGGCCTTGAGTCTGTCTTGGCGGTGCTGCACGCCGAAACAAGCTTTGACACCGTTCCGGGCTTGCTCGTTTAGTCACGATAGCGCTGAAGCAGGTCCAGGAGAAGTTGTAGCCGGGCGACAACTACGCTCCTAGCGCTTCGACCTCCTGCCCATACACGCGCCTCCGAAAGTATGTTCTGCAGCAGCTGAACATTCAACGAATGTTCGTGGACACCATCAAACAACCACACCCCGAGACTCCGCGTAAAGGAGTCCAGTTTTTCGACTTCTGCTTGCGTGGGGCAGCACGACTCACCGACAGAAGAAAGCGCACCGCAAGCAACCGCAGCAAGCCAGTCTTTCTCTGCGCAGTTGAGGTGCCACAACATCCAATGGACCTCTGCACCGTAGGGCAGTGGCAGGCTATTGGAAGACGCAGCGGCAATTGCGGCAGCACCACAGGAAGGCGAGGGTTGTGCTTGGGTCACGGGCGTGCTTGGCAGGTTGAAGTACCTTGTTTAGAGCTTGGGTTTAGCCTCGCCTTGGTGCAAGAAAGTTGATTGCCTTGGATGAACGGGCATGTTGAGGTGTCGGCATTCCTGCGCAAAAGTCCGTTGGATCTTCGTAGGAAACTTCTTTCAGCACACCCAGGACACCCGTCGGGTACCAAGAACAAGCTCTACATTGCCTGCTCCAGGGCATGCGGTGACCTGATCTTCGTACCAGAGCGCTTGCTTAAGCCGTACAAGACGGTCGCGTAGCGACCGAGCGACAGCAAGGCCGCCGCGCGTTTCGAAACTCCCAATGCTCGACCAGGTTGCCGCGCTGGGGAGTAAAACCTTCAAGGCACTAAAGAATGACAGACACCTCTGACGTCCACGATCACGACGACACTGAATCCGGCTCTGGAAGCTACTCGATACGTGGCTACGAGTACCAGATTGACGTGTCAATATGGATGGCGCTCGATATCGTTCTCTCCAAGCAATACTCAGATCATTTGGTACTGGAGCCTGCCAGTGAAGAGGATATCGAGGCGGAAGTCGTCGATCAGGACGTTGGAACGATAACGAGTACCACGAGCATGGAAGGCTATCGACTGATAGTGCAGTCAAAACGCCGCAGCGGTGATGCTTGGAGAGTTAACGACATCAAGAGACTGCTCAAGCATGGTGTCCGGCGAGAGTCTGCGAGCGAGCGTCTTAGGAAGCCCAACGCCCGCTACTTGTTGGTCACTAACGCGGGGGCCAACGGCGGCATGCGCAGCCTCAAAATGAATGAGTTGATTCTTTGGCCAACAGACAAGATGCCTGTGAGCCTTGAGTCAGCCCTACCCGCAGACTGCACGGGTAGGGTGGCGGTGTTCGCAAACATGGACGAAGAACGTCTGGATAGGCGTATTCGAGACCTTTTAACCGGGGTGGGGAAGGTACCCACTAAGCATCTTGATAGGTGTCTCGCCGTGTTGCGCGAAGAGGCACGTTCAAGAGTGATGGGCGCAGGGGAGGGGCGATGGACTCGAGAGCAACTTATAGAAGTCGTCAAGCAGCACGATGGCTATGTCGCGAGCAGCCACGACATCGCACTGTACGTGAGGCCTTCAAACTGGGACGACATCCTCGATAAGATGGAAGTGAAGTCTGCGGCGCTGCTCATCGGTCAATCCGGAACTGGCAAGACCATGACAACCAAGGCGCTGTTCGAGGAACTGCGCGCCCAGCATGCAGGGCTAAATCGAGTCGCCATTGACAGTCCAAAGGACATCAACCGTGACACTACGCCTTCCCCGGTGCTCTTCGACATTGAAGATCCATGGGGAAAGTTCGACTTTGATCCTCAGCGTCGTGATTGGAATCAAGAGATAACCAAGGTGTTCTCGGAGGCAACCCCTCAGAGAATGGTTATCGCGACGACAAGACGAGACGTCGCACACTCCGCCCACGTTTTGAAGGCTATAGAGCCTTGGGCCGTGGCGCTGGAAGCCGAGAGCTACCAGCCTGAGCAGCGCTCGCGCCTGTATCAGTCTCGTATCCAAGGCCTGCCGCGCAACCTACACATTCTCGCGTCCGATGCCGAGTCTCACGTGCTCAGCAATTTGAACACGCCCCTTGAGATTCAGAAGTTCTTCGACGCGTTGTCCCATGAGCCTGATAACGAGGAGTCCAAGTTGTCGCGGGTTCAGGACGCCATCAGCAAGGCTCATGAAGAATCGATTGAGCGCACTGTGAGGGAGCAAATCGGCCAAAGGAAGGACTTGCCGGCTGCCACTGTGCTATGGGCCTTGTTTAAGGCTTCAGACAAGGTCTCATTTCGGCTCATCACTGAGCTCCAAGACGAACTGTCAGATAGGTCGAATGAGGATGGTCCAGACCTCATTCGATTTGTTCAGTTCTTTGTAGCTGCGCGAAATCTGCGCCAGGTTGACTCCTCCGTCTCCTACTACCACCCACGGGTGGAAGCTGGCGTGCAACGGCTCTTGCAGGAGAATCGACTTGAAGTGAGGCGAGTTCTAGCCCGTCTCGTTGACGTACTGACCTCGCTTACAAGAGACGTGGACGACAAGGGAGTGGCGATGGCGGCGCTTGTTCTTAAGGCAGAACGAAGCGAACTTGAGTTCGATACAGCCGTAAGCCAAACTGCGATGGAGAAGATCGATAGCTGGCTCAATGCACAGCTGACAAAGGGAGGGAGGGAGCTAGAGAAGCGGCTCGCGCTTGCCGCTGTCGTTGGTTCTGGGAGCAACAACCAGGCAGAAGTTGCACGTTTCCTCCAACACCGGCCAGATCAGACATTCCCTGGGTTCTCGAATTGGCACTTGCCAGATCACGATGAGGCTTGGTACTCACGCATGAAAGCAGACCCTGCCGTCAGGCGCCTGGTTGAGCTTTTTGTAGAGGAGGTCTTATGGGAAACTCGAGACAGTTTCAACGAGACGCTTGTTGACACGTTGGAAAGGTTCGCACCGGGACTTGCAACCTCATATCGAACGGCGGCGCTTCGCATCGTTTCCTATGGCGTCCACGACAACATCGATGTCATTGCCAAGGGATCGCTTCTTGACCTCGCCGGTTATGAGCCCGTGGTAGATGCCGCGGTTGATGAACTTCGCAAGATTTACGCTCCATCTCCTCAGCGCGATGAGGAGCACATGAACCTAGTTAACGAGGTTTACAGCGAAGACTATGTTGAGTGGACTTCTGACAATGACGAAGGTTACACCGCGACAGAGTTTCTCAAACTGTACGTCGAGCGAGTTCGTGAAATCGGAATGTGGCCTTCACTCGCCACGCACCGACACAGGTCAGATCTCTTGGAGCACTGGACTTGGGCAATCTGGCGGGAGTCCGCGGTAGATGTCCGTGAACTCAGGGCGGCGTTCGAGCAGGCGGGCGGAGGTGAGGCTGAACGCACCCTGTGGAGTTCCGTTACCTTTGAACACTACAGTGATTTTCGAGCGCTTTTGATGAGTCGCCTCTTGGATGAGGGGGCCGCGCCAGGTGTATGGCGGTCCGCTTTGAAGGCAATGGTCGGCATCAAACCCGAAGACCTTGTCGATGTAGTCACCCGTTTGAACAGTGGTCGCTTATCCTCAAGATCAACCGAAATCGCGCTTGAGCTTGGTCGCTTGAGAGCAAACCCTCGTAGAGACGAATACCCCTCTCTTCACATAGGCTTGGAGGGGGCGTTTTACGGACTGTCCTCTGCTCTCCAAGGCGTCGCGGTCGCCTCCTTCTCTGCTGAGTCAAAAGACACGCCCATTCTCTGCCCAGAGGCAGCTAGTTGGCTTGGCGGTGTTGACAGCCCTTCGGAAGAAGTTCGTGTCTTTCGACTCATGATGGCTACGCAGATGCCCCTGGACTTGCAAGATGACATCCGGTGGGTCTTGAGTCAATCCGATGACGCCGACAACTGCGCACTGGCGATGGAGGTGGCCGTGCAAAACGCGATGGCGGATGAGGTGGAAGCTGGTTTGAGCCATCGCTTCGCTAAGGTGGTTGCCATTTCACTGCGAGAAGCGGCAAAGGCCTGTGGCGTCCCCTTGCCTGCGCATCTTTTGGAACTGGTTCATTCGAAGCCCAGTCCAATTCGAAGAACGCTTGCAGTGGTTCTTTCGGAGAAACATCACGAAGATCACCTTGCGACTTTGCTAGTACTTGCCCACGATGGGTGGTCTCAAGGGTCGCGAGGTCATGGCGAGGAAGCTGACCATCCGATTGCTCGCTTGGCGGTCAAAGGATTGATGAACCAACCGCATGTCGACGTGGCTACTGCACATGAGTTGCTCGGGATTGCTCAAAAAACACACGACTCTGATTTGCGCTTCGACATCTTTGACCTTCTCGTCCAACGAGCGGGCAACGGCTTTCAGAGGCGGCTCATTCGAGGCACTCTAACGGCAGGTCGTCGAAGCGCCACAAGTTGTGCACGTGCATTGCTGGGCAACTACGGGAGTGTGGACAAAGACGCTATAGAGGCGGTTTCCGTTGAGGCACTGGCCACTGCCCATGAGCCCGTAGCAGTAATGCTGCTTGCTCTCGTAGGCCTGAGGGCGACGCCACAGTTTGTTCTCAGTACGGCTCGTGCGCTCGCAGGGGACGTCAACAAGAAGGTTCTATTGCTGCCGTTGCTCTGGGCTCAGAGCGAGGTGAAAGGTGAAGCGCTTTCCGGGATCGTCAGTCTTCTTCCCCCGGGACACGAAGCAGTGGCGATAGTGACTTCTGGTGACACCAGTAGGCTTGACTCGAAGAGTCTCGAAGATATTGGGGATGCCCGCAACGTTTCGGCCGTCGTGTCGCTTTTAAATCCGTAGAACGGCAAGTTCCGGCTTGATTAACAACTTTTGTGAACACGCTTCGGAGGAAGTTGAAATGAGTGAAAAGAAGCTTGCGCTGCAGCCCGGGTATGCAGCCCTTACAGCCTGTGTAGGCGCCGCAGCTGGTCTCATCGGCTCTGTTTTATCGGATGAGATCTCCGCCGTACCTCCATTTATATGGCTTCTTGCCGTGAGCCCTGACGCATTAGGTGGTCTTGGATTGTATTTCCCAGCGGCTATATTTTTGATCGCAATCATTGTCTTTGGTTGGCTTTTCGCTCAGGGATTCAGAGCACAACTGGAGGCGCAGAGGGATGTAACCGCGGAGCTGAAATCTGGCGTGAATTCTGTCAATGACCATTTAGGCGGTCAGATCTCCACGCTGGATAAAAGTGTCGCTGCTGTTCGACAGACATTTGAGGAGCAGTTGACAAGGCTCGAGGAGTCGGTAAGGTCGTTGCCTCCCGATGATTATTTGGTGGAATTTGAGGAGCAATTTTCAATAGGAATGACGCATGCGTCAAAGGCCTTTCTGTCCCGAAATGCAGTCCAAGATCGTGCCAATATCAGTTCGGCCATCGTCGTTAACCTTGTTGCAATCTTGTCATTGGCGCTAGCGTATGATGGCCCTTCGAAGGGTGTTCGATATGGCATCACCGTAATGATTTATCGTCGACTTGATCCGAAAAACCCCGTTGAAGGTTTGCGAGGGCGTTTTATCATGGTCGAACCAAGTTTGGCGGTTGAAACTCTTGCGGGATACTTGGAATTGATGCCGGAATTTTGTTTTGAGGCCGAATTGCGGGCCGCCGCGACTCCGATGGCAGGTGTAAAATCTATTTGTCTTCCAGTGCCTCTTGCATCTCATCAGTTTGACGAGGGAAGGACCACAGTTCTGCCAGGAGCCCCCACTGCTTTTTTGGAGCGAGAAGTTCAGTATTTTGAGAACGCAAGCGAACTGGAAGCGGTGATCGAGAGCCAAACGGCCCTGCGAACTTCCGTCGCTCAACAGGCTCGAAACTACTTCTCTGAGCATTCTGTTGGCAGCCAAATTAAGTCCTTCATTTCCATTCCATTCGGCTTTTCAACAGTGAATGGTGAGGACGAGGAGCCCGTTGGAGTTATCAATGTGCACTCCACCGAGCCGGCATTGCTGGGAGGAAAACGGGCAGAACTTTATGCGCCGTTAACTATGCCAATGCGCATGCTGCTAGCGGTGCTGTGGCAGCAACTCTCTGAGCTGCCGGCGGAAGAAGATCCACCGGTGGCTATACCTAGCACACTATGATAAGGTACCGAATATGGAACTCAAAGATCTGCCCTTTCCAACGACAGCAGCACTACCGGCCGCGTTGATTGCGATGGCGCGTTCTGCTGCTGAACCCTCCGCACCATATCGCGTTGTCCAGAAGCGAGGCTACTCTGTGGTCAGGCGCTCTGGTAGGCGTGAAGCTGTCGATGTGGGTAATAAGACGGCTGAGCGTGAAGCTGTAGGAGCTCTTGCTGTGGTAGCTAGGTAGCCTCGTGCGAACCGTCTAATTTAGAAAGCCTCCGTATGGAGGCTTTCTTCTTTTAGCGCAGTGCAGTCCGTAGACGGTTTTCCAGTCTTCGTTGGTGCCGACTCTCTGGTCGTGATCAGGTCAAACATGTGGTGATGCGCTCTTCGGTGTAGTTGCCCTAGGCTGCGAACACAAGCTGGGGGAGCCGTCGATCATCTGCGCCTGGTTGCAGG
>NZ_JALHLX010000157.1 GCF_022844385.1 Hydrogenophaga sp.
GCAGGCCCATGCGGGTGCCGGCGTCGCGCATGGCCTCCAGGAAATAGAACACGTAGGCCGGGCCCGAGCCCGAGAGCGCGGTCACCGCGTCCAGCTGTGGTTCGGCGCTCACCCACACCAGTTCACCGGTGGTTTTCACCACGGCCTCGACCAGTGCACGGTCGGCGGCGCTGGCGCCTTCGCGGGCGAACAGGCCCGTCATGCCCAAGCCGACGAGCGCCGGCGTGTTGGGCATGGCGCGCACGATGCGCTGCGTCTGCAGCCAGCCGGCCATGCTGTCGCTGGTGATGCCGGCGGCCACGCTCAGGTGCAGCGCGTTGGACAGATGCGGCTGGCTGGTGAGTGCGGCGTCCCTGAAGGTTTGCGGCTTCACGGCCCAGACCACGAGGTCCGAGGGGCGCAGATCCGCGCTGGCGGCGGCGAGGACCGAGACGCCGGGGAACTGTTGCGCGAGCCTGGTGCGCTGTTCGTCCCAGGGTTCAACAATCTGCAGTGCGCTGGCCGGGTGGCCCTGTCGGAGCAGGCCGCCGACGATGGCGCTGGCCATGTTGCCGCCGCCGATGAAGGTGATGGTGGGGTGGGTGGGGGTGTTCATCGCGCCATTGTCGCGTGCATCCACCCGCCGCTTCATTGCGCCACGGTCTGGCGCACCGCGTGCTCCCACTGCGCCATCTTCTCGGCCGCGTGTTCGCGCGACAGCGTGGGGTGGAAGGTGCGCTCGGCGCGCCACTGCTTCGAGAGTTCGTCCAGCCCGCCGTACAAGCCGGTGTGCAGGCCAGCGAGGTAAGCCGCGCCCAGCGCGGTGGTCTCGATCACGGCGGGCCGCACCACCGGGATGCCCAGCAGGTCGGCCTGGATCTGCATCAGCAGGTCGTTCACGCAGGCACCGCCGTCCACCCGCAGTTCACTCACCGGCACGCCGCCGGCGGCCACCGCATCGCGGCTCATGGCGTCGAGCAGGGCCGCGCTCTGGAAGGCGATGCTTTCGAGTGCGGCGCGTGCAATGTGGGCCATGGTGGTGCCGCGCGTGAGGCCGGTGATGCTGCCGCGCGCCTCGGGCCGCCAGTAAGGCGCGCCCAGGCCGGTGAAGGCCGGCACCAGCACCACGCCGCCGGCGTCGGGCACGCTCTCGGCGAGGGCTTGCACCTCGCTGCTCGACTCAATGGCACTCAGGCCGTCGCGCAGCCACTGCACCACCGCGCCGCCGATGAACACGCTGCCTTCGAGTGCGTACTGCTGCGGCCCAGGTGGCTGCGCCGTGGCGGTGGTGATCAGGCCGTTCTGGCTGATCTGGAAACGTTCGCCGGTGTGCATGAGCATGAAGCAGCCGGTGCCGTAGGTGTTCTTGGCCATGCCGGCGGTGAAGCAGGCCTGGCCGAAGAGGGCGCTTTGCTGGTCGCCGGCCACGCCGCCAATCTCCAGCGGCGCGCCCAGCCACTCGGCCTTCATCTCGCCGAAGTGCGCGCTCGACGGCAGGGCCTCGGGCATGAGGCTTTTGGGAATGTCGAGCAGCGCCAGCAGCTCGTCGTCCCACTGACGGGTGTGCACGTTGAACAGCATGGTGCGCGACGCGTTGCTCACGTCGGTCACATGGCGCGCGCCGCCGGTGAGCTGCCAGATCAGCCAGCTGTCGACCGTGCCGAAGGCGAGTTCGCCGCGCTCGGCCTGGGCGCGCACGCCGGACACGTTTTCCAGGATCCATTTGAGTTTGGTGCCGGAAAAGTAGGCGTCGATGCGCAGGCCGGTCTTCTGCAGCACAGTGTCGCTCGCGCCCCGTTCGCGCAGCTCGGCGCAGGTGGCTTCGGCGCGGCGGTCCTGCCAGACGATGGCGTTGCAGACCGGCTCGCCCGTCTTGCGGTTCCACACCACGGTGGTCTCGCGCTGGTTGGTGATGCCCACGGCCGCGATCTGCTCGGCGCGCAGGTTCGCCTGTTTCAACGCCTCACGCGCTGTCTCCAGCTGCGTGGTCCAGAGGTCGCGCGGGTCATGTTCCACCCAGCCCGGCTGTGGGTAGATCTGGGGGAACTCGCGCTGCGCCATGGTGACGACGCGGCCGGCGTGGTCAAACACGATGCTGCGCGAACTGGAGGTGCCCTGGTCCAGGGCAAGCAGGTAGGTCATGGTGTTGTCCGAAGAAGGGTCAGGCGTTGGCCGTGTGGTTGTGGGTGTCGCTGCCCGCGAGCACGCATTCGACGTTGCCCTGGGTCAGCAGGTCGCCAAACGGCGGCGGCGGTGGCTGGTCGGTGAACACCACATCGATGTCGTCCAGCCGCGCCAGCTCGACCATGGCAGGGCGGTTGAACTTGCTGTGGTCGGCCGCGAGCCAGACCTCGCGCGATTGTTCGACGATGGCGCGCGCCACCTTGACCTCGCGGTAGTCGAAGTCGCGCAGAGAGCCGTCGGCCTCGATGCCGCTGATGCCGATGAGGCCGATGTCGACCTTGAACTGGCGCATGAAGTCCACCGTGGCTTCACCCACGATGCCCTGGTCGGCCCCGCGCACCACGCCGCCGGCCACGATGACCTCGCAGTCGGGGTGCGTGCTCATGAGCGAGGCGATGTGCAGGTTGTTGGTGATCACGCGCAGGCCGCGGTGGTGCTGCAGTTCGCGCGCCACGGCCTCGATGGTGGTGCCGATGTTCATGATCAGGGAGCAACCGTTGGGCACGCGCCGCGCCACGGCGCGGGCGATGCGCGCCTTGGCGTCGGACTGCATGGCCTGGCGCTGGCGGTAGGCAATGTTCTCGGTGGTCGAACCGGGCAGGCGCACGCCACCGTGAAAACGCGACAGAAAACCGGCCTCGGCCAGGCGCTGAACGTCGCGGCGCACCGTTTGCAGCGTGACGCCGAAGCGTTCGGCCAGCGCCTCGATGGTCTGCGGGCCGTGGGCGCGCACTTCGTCGAGCAGTTCGGTGTGGCGGGGGTTGAGGTTCATGGGCGCGTTGAGGCAGAAGCGCAGCGGGCACCGTTGGAGCGGGTATTTGGTTCGATGTTTGCGGGCTTCGAATCAAAACGAATCAAAGCGAACTTACCCGCGCTACCATCGCTGGTCAAGCACCCACTCAAATGAACCGCTCCCAACTGATCGAATCGCTAAGCCGTGAATGCGTCTACGACCTCGCTGTCGTCGGTGGCGGTGCCACCGGTCTCGGGGTCGCGCTTGACGCGGCGCTGCGCGGTTTCTCGGTCGTGCTGCTGGAGTCGCACGACTTCGCTGGCGGCACCTCGTCCCGCTCCACCAAGCTGCTGCACGGCGGCGTGCGCTATCTGGCGCAGGGGAACCTGGCGCTGGTGCGCGAGGCACTGGCCGAGCGCGCCACGGTGCTGCGCATCGCGCCTCACCTCGCGCAGCCTTTGCCTTTTGTCATGCCGTCGTACAAGTGGTGGCAGACGCCGTTCTACGGCATCGGGCTCAAGCTCTACGACCTGCTTGCGGGTTCGGCAGGTCTGGGCCGCACCGAATTTCTCAGCCGTGCGCAAACCTTGCAGGCCCTGCCGGGTGTGAATCCCGACGGGTTGCGCGGCGGCGTCAAGTACTGGGATGGCCAGTTCGACGACGCCCGTCTGGCGCTGGCGCTGGCACGCAGTGCGGAAGCCGCCGGGGCGCATGTTCTGAATTACGCCGAAGTCAAGGCAGTTAGGCAGTTGTCTGGCAGTGAGGGCCCGCTTTCATTGGTCGATGTCACCGATCGGCGAGGCGGCGGCTCATTCCAGTTGCAGGCCCGCTGTGTGGTCAACGCCACCGGCGTCTGGGTTGATGCCTTGCGAGACCACACCCAGCCGCCCGCCAATCCGGGCACACCCTCGCGCATGGTCAGCCCAAGCCAGGGCGTTCACGTGGTGGTGGACCGCGACTTCATGCCCGGCGGCCATGCGCTGCTGGTGCCCAAGACGCGTGATGGACGCGTGCTGTTCGCCGTGCCCTGGCTGGGCAAGCTGGTGCTGGGCACCACCGACACGCCGCGCAAGGACCTGCCGCGTGAACCCGACGCCTTTGCCGAAGAACTGGAATTCATCCTCGGCGAGGCCAGCCAGGCGCTGAGCAGGCCAGTGCGGAGCCAGGACATCAAAAGCCTTTGGGTGGGCCTGCGCCCACTCGTGGCGGCGCCGGCTGCCGCCGAGGGCAGCACCAAGGTGCTGTCGCGTGAACACACCATCGTGGTCGACCCCAATGGCCTGGTCACGGTGACCGGGGGCAAATGGACCACCTACCGTGCCATGGCCGAGGATGTATTGGAGCGCTGCTTTGCAAGCCAGCTCCTGCCCCGGCGTGCAGGCGGACAGAGCGCGACGCATGAGTTGAAGGGTGCGGCCATGGCCAGCCCGGCCACACCCCTGCACGCGGCGCCCGGCCTGCATCTGTATGGTTCAGATGGGGTGCAGGTGAACGATTGCCCCGGGCAAGACAACGCCCTGGGGGGTGGTCTGACCGAGGCCATGGTGCGCTTCGCCGCCCGCTTCGAACACGCGCAGACGGTGGAAGACGTGCTCGCACGGCGCTCGCGCATCCTGTTCCTGGACGCCGCCGAGGCCGCTCGACTGGCGCCCGCCGTGGCCAACATCCTCCAGCAGGAGCTGGGCACGGACCCGGCGCTGCAGTCGTTTCTGGACCTGAGCGCCCGGTATCTGCCTGCCTCCAACGCAATTTAGAGGTATTTCACAGGTCAGTGCGTTGACAGGCCGCCGAAACCATGTGATACTGCGCGGCTTCGCTCCAAAAAAGCGAGGCAATCTGCCCACTCGGAAGGGGCTGGAACTGGCTCAGGCCACTCCGGTTCTGGACGGCGGGCCCAAGACTGATCACTCCCGGCCGTGGTGGCTGGGGGGATTCAAGTTGGGACTTAAATCAAATGATCCAAACGCAATCTCGACTCGATGTTGCCGACAACACGGGTGCCAAGTCCGTGATGTGCATCAAGGTGCTCGGCGGCTCCAAGCGGCGTTACGCCAGCGTGGGCGACGTCATCAAGGTCACCATCAAAGAAGCAGCGCCCCGTGGCCGCGTCAAAAAAGGCGAGGTTTACAACGCTGTGGTGGTTCGCACCGCCAAAGGCATCCGTCGTCAAGACGGCGCCCTCATCAAATTCGACGGCAACGCAGCAGTGTTGCTCAACGCCAAGCTGGAGCCCATCGGCACCCGCATCTTCGGACCGGTGACGCGCGAGCTGCGCACCGAAAAGTTCATGAAGATCGTGTCGCTGGCGCCCGAGGTTCTCTGAGGAATCATCATGAACAAGATTCGCAGTGGTGACGAAGTCATCGTGATCGCAGGACGCGACAAGGGCAAGCGCGGCAAGGTCGTGCTCCGTGCCGACGACAGCAAGCTCGTCGTCGAAGGCGTGAACATCGTCAAGAAGCACGCCAAGCCGAACCCCATGAAGGGTGTGACCGGCGGCATCATCGAAAAAACCATGCCCATCCACCAGTCCAACATCGCCATCTTCAATGGCGCAACGGGCAAGGCAGATCGCGTGGGCATCAAGCTCCTGGCTGACGGCAAGAAAGTGCGCGTCTTCAAGTCCAGCGGCGAAGAAATCAAGGTGGCATGACCATGGCACGTTTGCAAGAAATTTTCCGCGACAAGATCGCGCCCAGCCTGGTGGAGAAGTTCGGCTACAAGTCGATCATGGAGGTGCCCCGCATCACCAAGATCACGCTGAACATGGGCGTGAGCGAAGCCGTGGCCGACAAGAAGGTCATGGACAACGCCGTGGGCGACCTGACCAAGATCGCCGGCCAGAAGCCTGTTGTGACCAAGGCTCGCAAGGCCATCGCCGGTTTCAAGATCCGCGAGCAACAAGCCATCGGCTGCATGGTGACCCTGCGCGGCGCCAAGATGTACGAATTCCTGGACCGCTTCGTCACCGTGGCTCTGCCTCGCGTGCGTGACTTCCGTGGTATCTCCGGCCGCTCGTTTGACGGCCGCGGCAACTACAACGTCGGCGTTAAAGAACAGATCATCTTCCCTGAGATCGAGTACGACAAGGTTGACGCCTTGCGCGGCCTCAACATCAGCATCACGACGACCGCCAAGAACGACGAAGAGTGCAAGGCTCTTCTGGCTGGTTTCCGTTTCCCGTTCAAGAACTGAGGTGGCGCGTGGCTAAACAAGCACTACTGCAACGTGAACTCAAGCGCGAGAAACTCGCCGCCAAGTTCGCCAAGAAATACAACGAATTCAAAGCCGTCGCCAACGACGTCAAGAAGACCGACGAAGAGCGTGATGCGGCCCGCCTGGGTTTGCAAAAGCTGCCCCGCAACTCGAACCCGACCCGCCAGCGCAACCGCTGCGAGATCACCGGTCGTCCGCGCGGCACTTTCGCTCACTTCGGCCTGGCTCGCGCCAAGGTCCGTGAAATGGCGTTTGCCGGAGAAATCCCCGGCATCACCAAAGCCAGCTGGTAAGCCCTAGGAGAACCACAAATGAGCATGAGTGATCCTATCGCCGACATGTTGACCCGCATCCGCAACGCGCAGATGGTCGAGAAGTCCACCGTGTCGATGCCGGCCTCCAAGGTCAAAGCCGCGATCGCCCAAGTCCTGAAGGACGAGGGTTACATCGACGGATTCCAGGTCAAGAACAATGACGGCAAGAGCGAACTTGAAATCGCCTTGAAGTACTACGCTGGCCGTCCCGTGATCGAGCGCATCGAGCGTGTGAGCCGTCCTGGCCTGCGCGTTTACCGCGGTCGCAATGCCATCCCCCAGGTCCAGAACGGTCTGGGTGTGGCCATCGTCACCACGCCCCAGGGTGTGATGACCGATCGCAAGGCTCGCGCCACCGGTGTCGGCGGCGAAGTCCTGTGTTACGTCGCCTGATGCGGGCATTGAGGAGCAATTAATGTCACGTATTGGAAAACTGCCGGTCTCCATCCCTGCCGGGGTCGAGATCGCCGTCAAAGACGACCTGATCAACGTCAAGGGCACCCTGGGTGCTCTGGCGCTGGCGCAAAACGCGCTGGTCAAGGTTGAAAGCAACAACGGCGCGCTGAC
>NZ_JALHLX010000158.1:0-4475 GCF_022844385.1 Hydrogenophaga sp.
TTGGACGCGCGGTAGGCGTACCAGCCGCCGAGCGCGTTGTCGCCGATGCTGCCCACGCGAGCCGAGAGAAACGCCGCCACGCTGCGGCCCTGTTTGGGCAGCAATGGCAGAAAGTGCCGCATCACCAGCGCCGGACCCACCGCGTTGATCAGGAAGTTGTGCTGCAAGGCGTCGGTGTTCAGGTGTTGCCACGAGCGCTCGGGCTCGGCATGTTGGCCACTCGCCGTGTCGCCGTGCAGGAAGCCGGTGGCCACGATCATGCGCTGCAGCGGCAGGCCGGTTTGCGCCATGCAATCGGCCACATGTTGGGCGCAGTTCGCCACGGTTTTTTCATCGGTGTAGTCCAGGGCGGGCTGCGTGCTCCGACCCAGTGACAGCACCTCAAAACCTTGCGCCTTCAGCCCCGCCACCAGCGCGGCGCCGATGCCACCGGTGCCGCCGATCACCACCGCCAGGCCTTGGGTTTCGTGGGAGTGGTCGGACTGGGATGCAAGGGTCATGGAGCCATTATCTGGATGGCCAATAACCCGTGCCGGCGAGGTGGGGCGAGCGTTCGGCGGGGCCCCAGTGCAGCGGCAGTCCACCTTGCACGTGCAGGGCGTGCGTAACGTCCAGCCGCAGCAGGCGCTGCGCACCTGCAAAGCCTGCGAGCTCTGCGCCGTCCCACACCACACAGGCGCGCGCCGCGAGGTAAAGCCGGTCTCCGCGCTCGAAGTCCAGGAACAGCAGACCCGCCAGCGGATGCACCGCGATGTTGCCCAGCGTGTTGAAAAACTGGTTGCCCACGAAGTCGGGCACGGTGAGGCGGTCCCCCTCGACCTTCACGAATCCCGGCGCGCCGCCGCGGTGCGAGACGTCCACCCCGTGGCGCGGCTCGTACGCCCGGGCCGCATCGGGGTGTGCGGTGGCGATGAAGAAGGTGTCGACCGAGCGGATCAGCTCGGATGCGGCTTCGGTGAGGCCCGGCCCCTGGTGCAACACCCGGCCAGCGGGCGTTTCGGGCACCCATGCCGGTTCGCGCGCCTGGATGTACTTGGGGCAGTTGCCGAAGCTCTGGCCCACCTCGACCAGCAGGCCATCGTCTTGCACATGTGCGGTGCCGTTCATGCGGTTGCGCCGGCGCGTGTGCGGCTGCATGCCGAGCAGGCCCAGCGCTGCGCCTTCGCGCAGCGTGCGCTGCAAGGGGTCGTGGGGCAGCGCCAGGGCGCGGATGTGCAGGTGCGTGGGGTCGGGCGACTGCATGAAGCCCGGTGCACCCGCGAGCACGCTGGCCCAGGGCTGGCCCTGGCCGTCCACGCTGCCCACCACCACAAAAGGCAGCAGACCGAAAAACTCGCGGTGCTGGTCGGGCATGTGGTCGCGCATCACACGCGGGCCGATCTGCGCCATCTGCGCCTGCACGCCCACGCGCGCCTGCAGGGCTTGTTCACCCGCGTGAAAGGCCGCATTGGTGCTCATGCTGCAAGCCCGATGGGCAGCTTGAGCATGGGCACGAACCCGGGCAAGGCTTCGATGCGCGCCAGCCACGCCCGAACGGCAGGGTAGGGTTGCAGCGACACCAGTCCCTCGGGCGCGCGCGCCACGTAGGCGTAGTGCGCCACGTCGGCGAGTGTGGCGCGCTCGCCCACGAGAAACGGCGTTCGACCCAGTTCCGCCTCCATGAACTGCAACAGGCCTTCAGCGCGCGCGATGGCATCCTTCGGATCGGTCGGCAGCTTGAACAGCTGCACCACGCGGGCCGCGGCCGGCCCAAAGGCCAGCGGGCCCGCCGCCAGCGACAGCCAGCGTTGCACCCGCGCCGCGCCCACCGGATCGCGCGGCAACCACTGGCCCGGCGCGTACTGCGCCTCCAGGTAGACCAGAATGGCGTTGGAATCGGCCAGCGTCACATCACCATCGCGCAGCACCGGCACCTGCCCGAGCGGGTTCATGGCCAGAAACGCGGGCAACTTGTGGGCTTTGGCAGCAAGGTCCACGTCGATGCTGTCAAACGGCAGCCCGAGCAGCGATAGGAACAGTTCGACTCGGTGGCAGTGGCCCGAGACGGCGTTGCGGTAGAGCTGGAGGGTGGGTTTCATGGAGACTTCTGGGTGGTGAGGTCGCCATCTTGTTTGTTGCGGCCGGTTTCGCAAATACCCGCTGTCACACATCACTGCTCCACAAATCGGTTTAATAGCGCATGGACAAATTCCGCGCCATGAACACCTTCGTGCAGATCGCCGACGCCGGCAGCCTCACAGCGGCGGCCTGGGCCATGGGCGCATCCTTGCCCGCGGTGGTGCGTTTGCTCGCAGCCTACGAAGCCGATCTGGGCGTGCGCCTGTTCAACCGCACCACGCGGCGCATTTCGCTCACCGAAGAAGGCCGCCGCCACCTGGAGAGCTGCCGCGCACTGCTGGCTGCGGTGAGCGACGCCGAAGCCGACCTGAAAAACGACGCGACCGAGCCCACGGGCCAGCTCACCATCACCGCGCCCGTGCTGTTTGGCCAGATGCACGTGGCGCCCATCGTCACGCGCTTTGCGCAACACCACCGCCAGATGCGCTGCCGCATGATGCTCATGGACCGGGTGGTGAACCTGCTCGAAGAAGGCATCGATGTGGGCATCCGCATCGGCCACCTGCAGGACTCCAGCCTGGTGGCCCTGCCGCTGGGTGAGATGCGCCATGTGGTGGTGGCCAGCCCGGCGTTTCTGCGCGAACACGGCAGGCCGTCGCACCCGAACGATTTACTCAAGGCCAACTGCGTGCGCGTGGTCGACCACACCCCCACCTGGGGCGTGTTTCGCGACGGCAACAAGACCCTCAAGCTCAGCGTGAGCGGCAATCTGGAGTTCAATCACATTGCCCCCGCCGTGCAGGCCTGCGCGGCGGGCGCGGGCTTCGGCCAATTCCTCTGGTACCAGGTGGCACCGCAGCTGAACAGTGGAGAATTGCAGACGGTGCTGGATGGCTTTGAGGACACACCCCGCCCCATCCACGTGGTCTACCCCCACGCCCGCCTGCTGCCCACGCGCACGCGGGCCTTCATCGATTTCATCCGCCAGGAACTCAAGGGCTTCGCGCCCGGGAACACACCACCATGACGACAACAACATTTGACTTCGACCTCTTCGTGATCGGCGGTGGCAGCGGAGGCGTGCGAGCCGCGCGCATGGCTGCGCAGCGCGGTGCGCGCGTGGCGCTGGCCGAGGTGCTGGGCACCGATGGCCTGGGCGGCACCTGCGTGAACGTGGGCTGCATTCCAAAGAAGCTCTACAGCTATGCAGCGCACTACGCAGAGTCGTTCGAGGAGTCGCACGGCTTCGGATGGGAGGGCGCGAAGCCCACCCTGAACTGGACCACGCTGAAATCCAACCGCGCCAAAGAGATCTCCCGCCTCAACGGTGTGTACGGCAACCTGCTGCGCGGCTCGGGCGTCACCGTGCTCGACGGCTTCGCGAGCCTCACCGGCGCGCACGGCATTGCCCTGGCCACACTCAACGCCGACGGCTCGCCCGGTCACCAGGCGTTCACGGCGCAGCACATCCTGATCGCCACCGGCGGCACGCCGCACGTGCCGCATTTTGTGGGGCGCGAACACGCGATCACATCCAACGAGATCTTCGATCTGGAGCCCTTTCCCCAGCGCCTGCTGGTGGTGGGTGGTGGCTACATCGCGAGCGAGTTCGCCTCCATCTTCAACGGACTGGGCTCGCAAGTGACCCAGCTCTACCGAGGCGGGCAGATCCTGCGCGGCTTTGACGACGAGATCCGCCACTTCGTGGCCGCCGAGATGCGCAAGGCCGGTGTGGACCTTCGCCTGAACGCCGACGTGGTCGACATCCGCAAAACCGCCGAAGGGCTGCACGTGGAGTGCGGGGGCGGTACTGTGGTGATGGTGGACGCGGTGCTTTACGCCACCGGCCGCGTCCCCAACGTGAAAGACCTCGGGCTGGAGGCCGTGGGCGTGGCCCAGGGTGCGCAGGGCGAGGTGATCGTGGACGCCAACTACCGCACCAATGTGCCCTCGGTGTTCGCCGTGGGCGATGTGACCAACCGCGTGCAGCTCACGCCGGTCGCACTCGGTGAGGCCATGGTGGTGGTGGACCAGCTGTTCGGCCCCGCCGCCGGCAAGCCGCCGCGCAGCATGGCGTACGAGTTCATCCCCACCGCCGTGTTCACGCACCCGAGCATCGGCACCGTGGGCTACGGCGAACAGGCAGCGCGCGAGAAGTTTGGTGCCGTGACGATCTTTCGCAGCGAGTTCAAGGCGCTCAAACACACGCTCTCGGGCAGCACCGAACGCACGCTCATGAAGCTGGTGGTCGACACCGCGAGCGACCGCGTGGTGGGCCTGCACATGGTGGGCGCCGAAGCGGGCGAGATCGTGCAGGGCTTTGCGGTGGCCATGAAGGCGGGCGCGACCAAGGCGGTGTTCGACAGCACCATCGGCATCCACCCGACTGCGGCTGAAGAGTTCGTGACGATGCGCGA
>NZ_JALHLX010000158.1:4575-6927 GCF_022844385.1 Hydrogenophaga sp.
CGCCCCCATCACCGCCTGGTGGCCAATGGGCGCGGGCGGGCCCGAGGTGAACACCGCCGCCAGTGCCGAATGCAGGTCGGCCAGCGCACCCAGCAGGCTGCCCACGATGAGGCCGGCCTCGCCCAGCCACAGCGTGAGCGCGTGCACCAGCACCTGAATGCCCGCGAGCAAGGCCGCCACCGCAGCAGCACCTTTCATGCTGAACATGCGCTCGTCCTGCTCCACGGCCACGGGTGCCGCTTCTGAGGGCGCGCCGCGCACCAGCCACAAGCCCCAAGCCAGCGCCAGCGCCGCGCCACCCAGCGCGGGCCACACCAGGTGCGCCAGCCAAGCAGGTTGCACGGCCGCAGCCACCAGCAGCAACTGCAACAAGGTCGACACACAGCTGAGCAGCGCGCCGCCGGCCATCAGCCGCGCACCGCTGCGGCCTTCGCGCACCGCCAGGCCCAGCGTGGCGATGGTGGCCGTGCTCGACACAAAACCCGAGGCCAGGGCCGAGAGCGCCACCGCGTGCCGCGCCTGCAGCAAGCGGCGCGCCAGGTGGGCCGCCGCCTGCACGCCCAGCAGCAAGGCCAGCAACTGCACGATCACGTGCGGGTTGAGCGTGTTGCCCCACAAAGGCCGGTCGGGCACCAGCGGCAACGCCAGCAGCACCAGCGCCGCGAGCACGATGCCGTCGCGCACCTCTGCCGGCCGCAACCACTGGCGAGCAAAGCCGTGCAGGCGCTCGCGCCCGGCGAGCATGGCGGTGAGCCCCACCGCCAGCCCGGCGGCCAGCGGCAGGCTCCAGGCGCACAACACGCCGATCAGGTAGGTGAGCAGCAGGGCCACCTCGGTGGTCACGCCCGGGTCGTCGGAGCGGTCGCGCCAATAGGCGACCACGGTGAGCGCCGCCACCAGCACGGCGCCCGCCACGATCAGGCCGTTGATCTGGGTGAGCGCCGCGGCCGCGCCGGTGACGCAGGTGAGCGCAAAAGTGCGCAGCCCCGCCATCGCCCTGCCCGGCCCCTCGCCCTTGCGGCGCTCGCGCTCGATGCCGATCAACAAGCCACAACCCAAGGCCGCGGCCAGTGTGGCGGCGGCCTGGGGCAGATCGGCTGAAGCGAGACTCATGGTGTCATGCAGGTTCATGGGTGCACAGCCACAATAAGCCCCATGCACAAGACACCCGACTTTACCGCTCCGATTTTTTTGAACGACCCGGCCGCCGCCCTGCTGCAGGTACAGCGCATTTACCACGACAACGTGGAGTTCTTGCGCCAGGCCATGCGCGACTTTGTGGGCGGTGGCGACTTCGCCCACACCCGCGTGCGCGCCTGTTACCCCTACGTGAGGCTGCACACACACAGCGTTTCGCGCCAGGGCAGCAGCAACCTGCCGGTGAGCCGCCTGAGCTACGGCTTCGTGGCCGGCCCCGGGCGTTTTGAGACCACGCTCACCCGCCCCGACCTCTACGCCGACTACTACCTGGAGCAGTTCCGCCTGCTGCTGGCCAACCACGGCGGCGAACTGGAGGTGGGCACCAGCACGCAGCCGATTCCGATCCACTTTTCGTTCGCCGAACACGACCATGTGGAAGGCAGCCTGGACGTGGCGCGCCGCGCCCTGATGCGCGACGTGTTCGATCTGCCCGACCTCACGGCCATGGACGACGGCATTGCCAACGGCACGCACGAACCCCGGCCCGGCGAAGCGCACCCGCTCTCGCTGTTCACCGCCCCGCGCGTGGACTATTCCCTGCAGCGCCTGCGCCACTACACCGGCACCGCGCCCGAGTGGTTCCAGAACTTCGTGCTGTTCACCAACTACCAGTTCTACATCGACGAGTTCATCAAACTCGGCCACGCCGAGATGGCCAGGCCCGACAGCGAGTACATCGCCTTTGTGGAGCCCGGCAACGTGGTGATGCGCCGCACCGGCCTGAGCGCCGAGGCCATCGACCAGCTCGGCCACGCGCCGCCGCGCCTGCCGCAGATGCCGGGCTACCACCTCATGCGCGCCGACCGCAGCGGCATCAGCATGGTGAACATCGGCGTGGGCCCGGCCAACGCCAAGACCATCACCGACCACATCGCCGTGCTGCGCCCGCACGCCTGGCTCATGCTCGGCCACTGCGCCGGCCTGCGCACGAGCCAGCAGCTGGGCGACTACGTGCTGGCCCACGCGTATGTGCGCGAAGACCACGTGCTCGACGAAGAACTGCCGCTGTGGGTGCCGATTCCCGCACTCGCAGAGATCCAGCTCGCACTCGAAGCCGCCGTGGCCGACGTGACCGGTGTGCCGCCGGCCGAGCTCAAACGCATCATGCGCACCGGCACCGTGGCCAGCACCGACAACCGCAACTGGGAACTG
>NZ_JALHLX010000159.1 GCF_022844385.1 Hydrogenophaga sp.
GGATCGAACTTCGCGCGCCTGACGCTGAAGAAGGCCTTCACGTTGCGCACGTTGGCGTCCTGCGTGAACAGGCGCTGCACCAGCGCGTGATAGCCCGCCATGTCGGCGGCGAACACCACCAGCACGAAGTCGGGCCCCGGCGAGACGCGGTAGACCTGCTGCACCGCGCCATCGTTCACGGCGCGCTGCTCGAAGGCCTCCAGATGTTCGGCGCCTTGCCGATCCAGGGTGATCTCCACCAAGGCGGTCAGGCCTTCCCCCAGCGCCTGAGGCGACAGCAGCGCCACCTGGCGTTCGATCACACCGGCTTCCACCAGCCGCCGTACCCGGCGCAACGCGGTGGCGGGCGATGTGTGGGCGCGGACCGCCAGTTCCTGGTTGGAGACCGAGGCATCGGTCTGCAGCAGGTCCAACAGACGCAGATCGGTGGCATCGAGGTCGATCACAGAGAAATTATCATCCATAGAACGTCCTCGTTTGCACTGAATGAACGTTCACCGATCTGCACGGTGAAATCTTGCACAGAGCCGGATCAAGAAGAACGAAAAGTTCATAGTACCCGCCCTAGCATCCGCTCCCATCGAACCTTCCAAGGACCCAGCACCATGTGTGGCATCGTCGGCGCCGTCAGTACCCGCAACATCGTTCCCATCCTCGTCGAGGGCCTGAAGCGGCTGGAGTACCGCGGCTACGACAGCTGCGGCGTGGCGGTGCACCAGGGCGGCGGTCTGAAGCGCGCGCGCAGCACTTCGCGCGTGTCGGAGCTGGACGCCGCGGTGGCGGCCGAGAAGCTGGACGCCACCACCGGCATCGCGCACACGCGCTGGGCCACGCACGGCGCACCGGCGGTGCACAACGCCCACCCGCACTTCTCGGCCGGCCCGGGCACCGACACGGCGGTGTCGGGTCACATCGCGCTGGTGCACAACGGCATCATCGAGAACCACGACGAGCTGCGCGCCGAACTGCAGGGCCGCGGCTACGTGTTCAGCAGCCAGACCGACACCGAGGTCGTCGCGCACCTGGTGCACCACCTGTACGACGGTGACCTGCTCGACGCCGTGCAGCGCGCGCTGCCGCGCCTGCGCGGCGCCTACGCCATCGCGGTGTTCTGCCGCGACGAGCCGCACCGCGTGGTGGGCGCGCGCGAAGGTTCACCGCTCATCGTCGGCGTGGGCCAGGGCGAGAACTTCCTGGCCAGCGACGCCATGGCACTGGCCGGCGTCACCAACCAGATCATCTACCTGGAAGAAGGCGACGTCGCCGACCTGCAGCTGGGCAAGGTGTGGATCAGCACGCGCGACAAGAGCGGCCGTTTCCAGCCCGCCGACCGCACCGTGCGCACCGTCAACGCGCACAGCGGCGCGGCCGAGCTGGGCCCCTACCGGCACTACATGCAGAAGGAGATCTTCGAGCAGCCCAAGGCCATCGCCGACACGCTGGACGGCGTGACCGCCATCAGCCCCGAGCTGTTCGGCGACAAGGCCTACCGCATCTTCAAGGACATCGACAAGGTGCTGATCCTGGCCTGCGGCACCAGCAGCTATGCCGGCTTCACGGCGCGCTACTGGCTGGAGAGCATCGCGAAGATCCCGACCACGGTGGAGATCGCCAGCGAGTACCGTTACCGCGACAGCGTGCCCGACCCGCGCACGCTGGTCGTCACCATCAGCCAGAGCGGCGAGACCGCCGACACGCTGGCCGCGCTGAAGCACGCGCGCAGCCTGGGCATGACGCACACGCTGACCATCTGCAACGTGAGCACCAGCGCCATGGTGCGTGAGTGCGAGCTGGCCTACATCACGCGGGCCGGCGTGGAGATCGGCGTGGCCAGCACCAAGGCCTTCACCACGCAGCTGGTGGGCCTGTACCTGCTGACGCTGGCGCTGGCCCAGGTGCGCGGGCAGCTGAGCGAGGCACAAGAGGCCGAACACCTGAAGGCGCTGCGCCACCTGCCGGTGGCCGTGCAGGCCGTGCTGGCGCTGGAGCCGCAGGTCATCGCCTGGAGCGAAGACTTCGCCAAGCGCGAGAACGCCCTCTTCCTGGGCCGCGGCCTGCACTACCCGATCGCCCTGGAAGGCGCGCTGAAGCTCAAGGAGATCAGCTACATCCACGCCGAGGCCTACCCGGCCGGCGAACTCAAGCACGGCCCGCTGGCGCTGGTCACCGAGCAGATGCCGGTGGTGACCGTGGCGCCCAACGACGCGCTGCTGGAAAAGCTCAAGAGCAACATGCAGGAAGTGCGCGCCCGCGGCGGCCAGCTCTACGTCTTCGCCGACGGCGACACCCACATCGCGAGCAGCCCCGGCGTGCACGTCATCCGCATGCCCGAGCACTACGGCGCGCTGTCCCCCATCCTGCACGTGGTGCCGCTGCAGCTGCTGGCCTACCACACGGCCTGTGCGCGGGGGACGGACGTGGACAAGCCGAGGAACCTGGCGAAGAGTGTGACGGTGGAGTGAGGGCGGCTGCGCGGCATCAGCGCTGTGTTCCGACCAAAAACAGTCGTGATCAGTTCAAAAGAGTCGTGAACACTGCTGGCTGTCTGGCGACAAGTGGTCGAACCATATGCCGTCATGAACTGGTTCTGGCGGCCAATAGCCGCTCCAAGCTGAGTGATGCGGCAAAACACTCCAACGAGAGCCTGCTTACCGACCGTGCGGGTACAGCCACTCAGGCCAGTGGATCAGAGACCGTTCACCGTGACTGGCTGACCCGGTTCGCGTGGGTGCGAGCGCTCCATGAAGGCTAGTAGAACCGCTCTCTCTTCAGCGAACTCCGAACTGATTCGGCAAATGACTTCAGGGTGTCGTCGTTGGCGGACTTCACGACCATCGCGTCGAGCATCGAGAGACCGACATTGAACGACGCGCGCCAGAGCACCGATCTCGTGGCGACGTCGACAGCGGCCACTGAGACCAGCAGATCGGTTTGGGGGGGCTTGGCGATGAAGGTCGAAACTTGGACGGGCGTGACGTAGATGATGGTCTTCGGAGAGGCCTTGAGGTCGACCAGCGCCATACCGTCGCGTGACAAAGCCTCAGAGAGATGCAGCCCTGCGCCGTTCCTGAAGAGGGCGACCAGCGCTTGTGCTCGAGCCTCGGCCTCCAGGCGCTCTTCGGCTTCAATGTCGGGCTTGTAGTTCAAGGCGAGCTTGGCGATGCTGATCTGGACTTTCTGAGACGAGTCCCAGTAGACCGCGGTGCTGCCGATCTTGTGGTCTACCGCTATGCCGACGTTGCGTTCCGAACTCATCTGAACAGATGTGCACCCTGAAGCCACCAGAGCGACGCTGACGATGGCGGCATTGAAAAAACGCATTGCGAGGGAGGTTTGGTTCACCGGATATAACCTTTGATGTGCAATTCGAACGGCCGCCCCAGAAGTGCCGGATAGGCTGAGAATGATAGCGGAGACGAACGAGCCATTGCTCCGCCCACGCGGGCAGGTTGTTGATCTTTTTGGAATTGCTGGGGGCGTTCGACACGTCATGCTGGTGCGACGCGGAATCGAGGAGCAGAATCGGCAGAACATCGCGAAAGTCGCCATAGCGGATTGCTCCACGGCGAGAGTCACGCATTAGCTGATGGCGTTTACGACGATGTTTGCCCATTCGGGACAAGGAAGGCGGCGGCCAGCCACGCAATTTCACGACTTTTCAGCGGCCCGTGGTCAGATCGCACGCCGGAAAGCCAGTGGTTTGCTGGTGTGCGGTTCACGACTATTTTTGGTCGGAACAGCTGTGTGGCGTTGCTGGACAGTTCACTTTAGCAATTGGTGGCACCAATCTTTCCTCGTGCCGGCGCAGCTCTCTGACCGCAGAGCAGCGGTCACTGCCGACCACGGACGTCGGCAATCGGTCGCGCAACTTGGGGCAGCTTTCTGGCGGCGAGATGGGTCAACCTGTTGTCGCTGGCCGACCCATCAGCGACGTGCGCGACGCCGAACTGGCCGCCCCGAAGGAACCGGTCGCCTGGTGCAGCGGCAGACCTTCCGTCGAGTCTCTGAGCGCGACCTTCGTAGCTGCGCGTCGTCGGTCGAGCGGGATCCGATCGGGGTCTTCGGCCTTCTGTTCTCGCGCGCCTCAACCGCCAATCATCACCGTGGGCATGCCCATGACCACGCTGCCGCCATGTGCCGTGGGGTCGCCGACGCGGGCTGCCGGCCGCCCGCCGATCATGACGGTGGCCGAACCCTTGACGATGGCGTCGAGCGGGCCGACACAAACCGCGTTGTCACCGATGACCGCGGCCGGCAGCTTGCCGATCAGCACGGTCGGCACGCCGGGACCAATCACCGGTCCACCGACATGCGGAATCGGCACCTGGCCCGGTGTCACCATCGGGCAGACGTGCATGTCGGTGAGGCGGGCGGCGGGCGGCATGGTCGGTACTCAAATCAACACTCAGTTGATCATGACCATCGCGCCCTTCACCGTGGTCTGCCCCGCGGCCGAGAGTTCGGCGCTGGCGGTACCCTTGGCGATGAAGCCCACCTGCGCTTCGCACGAGACGTTCAGGCCCTCGCTCTTGATGTCGCCGGTGGAGGTGAGCGTGATGGCACCGACCGCATCGAGCGTGATCGCGCCCTTGGCCGTGATGCACACATCCTTGGGTGCCTCCAGCCTGATGCCATCGGGACCGAGCGTCAGCTTGTTGTGGTTCTGGTCCACCAGCATGATCGACTTGTCCTTGTCGCTCAGCACCACCCGGTTGCCGGCATTCGTGGTGAGCGTGACCACCTGGTCCAGGTCGTCGAACTCGAAGCGGTGGCCGCTCCTCGTGGTGAACGACTTGAGGCGATTCGACGCGGCCATCTCCACCGGGGATCTGTGCTTGGCGCTGTACAGGCTGCCGAGCACGACCGGGTGGCGTGGGTCCTCGTTGAAGAAGCCGACCACCACCTCATCGCCGACTTCAGGCACGAAGAAAGCTCCGAAGCCAGCGCTTGCCGTCCACTGCGCCAGTCGTGCCCAGAGGAGTCCGCCGGCGCCGTCGGCACCCTCCAGCGCCGGAACGCGGATCTGGATGCGCATTTCCCCGGCCGGGTCGGGAGCGAGTTGGCTCACCACGCCGACATGCAAGCCGCCGATGCCCGGCAGCAGCGCAGAGGCCGGCAACGCGCTCACATCGGGCCGCTCGCCCGAGGGGGTGGCCGGCGGACCGAACTCGGCTCGAGTGGTCCAGTTGCCATCGCTGATCTCGTGCTCGACAGCCGTCACGAATACCGTGCCGTTGAAGCGCTCGCCGACTCCGGCCAATTCGATGAGGCCGGCCGGCTGCACCTTCGCGCTGCCCTGGAATTTCATGTGGCCGCGGATGCGCACGAGAGTCGCCGAGCCGAGGTTGCCTTGCGACCCGAAGCTTGCAGGCTGCGCCGCCTGACCCTCGACGATGGCCTGCTGGGCCACACTCCAGGCCACGGCCTTCACGCTCGTCAACTGCGCCCGAGCATCCAGGTCGGCACGGAACTCCATCAAATCAACGCCCCATTGCACCTTGATCGCCGCCACGCTCGACGTGTCGGGTCGCTTCACGTGCAGGCCGTCGTCGGTGGGGAAGACAAGCAGCCCGTTGGCCTCGGCGCGCGCGCTCAGGAAGTCCCAGTCGGTGGCGCCGTATTGCACGAGCTCGCGGTGCTGCACCGACGTCGCGTCCACGATGGCGGCCAGGCCACATTCGCCGACGAGGCTCTCGATGGCCTGACTGTCTGTCTTGTCGACGAAGATGCGGTTGCGCCGACCCACGGTCAAGGCGACAGCCCTGTGCCGGCACTCGACGATGACCCGGCTGCGGTTGTCGCCATCGATGCGCATGCCCAATTGGACGACGAGGCCCACGAAGATCGTCGTTGCCTTGTTGTTGCCATAGCCGGCGCTGATGCGAATCGCCGCACCGGGCGCGAAGGCCGCGCCGTCGGCAACGGCCCAGGCTTGAGTAGGCATTTCGCCATCGCTGAGCTCGATGCGAGCACTGGCGATCTGGCCAATGGCGCGGCGCACGTGCACCGAGATCACTTGCACGGTGTCTTCGATCGCTCGGCCGTTGCTCTCGATCCCGAGGCGGACCACGCCATCGCTGCCGGACGAATCTGACTCAGGTGACTCAGGCATGCAGGCCTCGGCTCGGGGGGTGCGGCAGTGTAGCTTTGTCCCTTTCAGCCCCGGGTAGTTGGCGAAGCGGTCGCCGGTCGCTGGCCCACCCGATGCGGGAATACATTTGCCCAGACTGGCCGTTGCGAAGCAGCCATTGGTTGCTGCAGTTGACGCGTCACTGCTGGTTCAGGAGCTGGGCCTTGTCTGCACTGGCAGCCGAGCGCCGCGAAGTGTTGGCGGTGGTCGCCCGGCCGCGCTACGCTCACACCACAATTCCACCGCCAGGAGCGTTGATTGTCCCCAGCCGCCGAACACCCCGTATCCGACTGGAAATCCAACGCCTGCATCCTGTGCGAGTGCAACTGCGGCATAGAAGTGCAATTGGGCGGCGCCGACGGGCGGCGACTGGTGCGTGTGCGGGGTGACGATGCACACCCTACGTCCAGGGGCTATGCCTGCGAAAAGGCTTCGCGCGTGGACTTCTACCAGAACGGGCCGCACCGGCTGACGAAACCGCTGCGGCGGCGCGCCGACGGTAGCTTCGAAGAGATCGATTGGGACACCGCGATCAGCGAAGTCGCGGTCAGACTGACTGCACTGCGTGACACGCATGGCGGCGAATCCATTCTCTATTTCGGCGGCGGCCGGGGCAATCACCTGCCCGGCGCGTACAGCCGCGCTACGCGCGCTGCCCTGGGCATGCGCTACCAGTCCAGCGCCCTTGCCCAAGAGAAGACGGGCGAGTTCTTCGTCGCCGCACGCATGG
>NZ_JALHLX010000160.1 GCF_022844385.1 Hydrogenophaga sp.
CCCGCCGCCCAGTCGGCCTTGGCCTGTTCGATGCGTTCCTTGCGCGAGGACACGAAGTTCCAGAACACGTGGCGCTCGCCCAGCGGCTCGCCGCCGAAGACCATCAGCGTGCTCTTGGTGCGCGCGGTGACCACGGCGTCGGTGTCGTTGCCGAACACCAGCAGCTGGCCCGGCTCGTAGGTTTCGCCGGCGTGTTCAATCTCGCCGCGCGCCACGTACACCGCCTGCTCGCTGTACCCGCCGGGCAGGGCCAGGCTGGCGCCGGCCGGCCATTCGGTGTGGAGGTAAAACAGCGGCGAATGCGTCTTCACCGGGCTCGTCATGCCATACGCCTCGCCCGCGATCAGGCGCATCCACACGCCGTCCCGCTCCTGCACCGGCAGGTCGGCCGACGGGTAGTGGGTGAAGGCCGGGTCGGTCTCTTCATCGGCTTCGGGCAGGGCCACCCAGAGCTGCATCAGCTCCAGCCCGCCGCCAGCGAACGACTCCGGGTGCTTGAAGCGCTCCGAATGCGAGATGCCGCGTCCGGCGGTCATCCAGTTCACGTCGCCGGGGTTGATGAGCTGGTCAACACCCAGGCTGTCGCGGTGATGGACCTGTCCGCTGAGCAGGTAGCTCACGGTGGACAGGCCGATGTGCGGGTGCGGCCGCACATCGGCCGCGCGTGTGTTTTCGGGTGCCAGCGTCACCGGTCCGGCGTGGTCCACGAAGATCCAGGGGCCGACCATGCGGCGCTTGGCGTAGGGCAGCACGCGCCGCACCTTCAGGCCGTGGCCCAGGTCGGCAGTGCGCGCGGTGATGACCATTTCAAGCATCGTCTTCTCCTGTTCAAACCTCGGCGGTGATGCGGCCCATCTTGCCGCTCTGGAAATCGGTGAAGGCCTGGTGGATCTCGGCCTCGGTGTTCATCACGAACGGGCCGTAACCCACTACCGGCTCGTCGATCGGCTCGCCGCTCAGCCAGAGCACGGTGCTGTCCTCCAGCACCTCCAGCGTTACATCCTCGCCATCGCGCGAGAAGACCGGCAGATTCGCCGCCACCACTTCCTTGCCGTCGGACAGGCGCAAGCGCCCGCGCAGCACCAGCGGTGCGGTGGTGTGGCCTGCGGCAGCGGGCAAGGTGACGCTGTGGCCAGCCTTCAGGCGCAGGTCCCACACCTGCATGGGTGTGAAGGTGTGGGCCGGACCTTTTGCGCCGAGCAATTCGCCCGCGATGATGCGCGCCGTGCCGGCTCCGTCGGGCAAAGCCACCTCGGGAATCTGCTCGCGGGTGATGCCCTGGTAGCCCGGCGCGGCCATCTTGTCGCGCGCCGGCAGGTTCACCCAGAGTTGCACCATCTCGAACGCGCCGCCGGTTTGGGCGAAGCGCTCGCCGTGGTACTCCTCGTGCACGATGCCGCTGGCCGCCGTCATCCACTGCACCTCACCGGGGCCGATGGTGCCGCCTCCGCCGCTGGAGTCGCGGTGCGAGACCTCACCCTCGTAGACGATGGTGACGGTCTCGAAACCGCGGTGCGGGTGCTGGCCCACGCCGCGTTGCTTCGTGGTGGGCTCGAAGCGCGTGGGGCCGCCGTAGTCGAGCATGAGAAACGGCGAGAAGCGCTCGGGCCGGTCGTTGTACGAAAACATGCTGCGCACCGGGAAGCCGTCGCCGACCCAATGGCCGCCGGCGCTGCGCTGGATGAAAGAAACGGTTTTCATGGGGGCAATCTCCTGTGGAAGGCCCACTGTACCGGGGCAGCGCTGCGCTGATAAGTCGGTAAGATCACAAATCATTTTTCAATGAGCTGAACAATCCAGTGAGCCCCCAGAACCCCGACCTCAACGACACGCTGGTGTTCGTGCGCGTGGCGCAGGCGGGTGGCTTCAGCGCCGCCGCGCGGCTCATGGGCATGCCCACCTCCACACTGAGCGTGCGTGTGTCGCGGCTGGAGCAGCGCCTGGGCGTGACGCTGCTGCAGCGCACGACGCGCCGCCTGCACCTGACCGAAGCGGGCCAGACTTACCTGGCGCAGGCCGCGCGCGGGCTGGAAGACATCTTGCAGGCGGAGGCGCAACTCGATGCGGGCAAGCACCAAGCACAGGGCCTGCTGCGCATCACGCTGCCGATCGACATGGGCGACGACCAGCTGCTCAACATCCTGAGCGGCTACCGAGCGCGGCACCCCGGCGTGGCGGTGGAGCTGGTGTTTTCCGACGCCCGGCTCGACCTCGTGGCGCAGGGACTGGACCTCGCGCTGCGCGCCGGCGAGCTGGCCGATTCCAGCCTGGTGGCGCGCCAGATCGGCGAGGCGCGCTGGGCACCGTTTGCCCACCCTGACTACCTCGCGCGGGCACCGGCGCTGCGCACACCCAAAGACCTCACGCAGCACGCCACCCTGTGCTTCAGCCCGCTGGGGCGCGACAGCTGGACACTCACGCGCGGCAAGTCGCGCGCACAGGTGCCGCTGCGCTGCGCATTCGCCGCCAACGACATGCGACTCATCCGCCAGCTCGCGCTCGATGGCCAGGGCGTGGCCCTGCTGCCCGACTACGTGTGCCGCCGCGAGGTCGGCCACGGCCAGCTGGTGCCGCTGCTGCCGGGCTGGTCCGCGCGCACCGACCCGATCCACCTCGTGTACCCGGGGCAGCGCTTCGTGCCGGCCAAGCTGCGCCATTTCATCGACGAGGCCGGGCCTGCTTTGTCCGCCCTCTTTGAACGCTGAGCAGTAAGCTCCGTCTCCCATGCTCATCGAACACCTCCGCCAAAGATTGAGCGCCCTGGGCGCCAACCCGCGCCACACGCAGCGCGTGCTGCGCCTGTGGTCTCAGGCCCTGCCTCAAGACAGTGGCCGGCGTGAGCTGACGCACTTTTTGCCGGCCACGCTGGTGGCGGCCCTGCCCGAGGTGACCAGCGAACTTGCGGGGCTGGCTCGCCTGCAATCCGAGCACCCCGGCGAAGACGGCTCAGCCCGCCTGCTGGTGGCGCTGGCCGACGGCCAGACGGTGGAGAGCGTGCTGCTGCCGCGCGACGGCCTGTGCGTGTCCACGCAGGTGGGTTGCGCCGTGGGCTGCGTGTTCTGCATGACCGGCCAGAGTGGCCTGATCCGCCAGGTCGGCAGCGCCGAGATCGTGGCGCAGGTGGCGCTGGCGCGCACGCTGCGGCCGGTGAAGAAGGTGGTGTTCATGGGCATGGGCGAGCCCGCGCACAACCTGGACAACGTGATGGAGGCCATCGACCTGCTGGGCACCGTGGGCAACATCGGCCACAAACAACTGGTGTTCTCCACCGTGGGCGATCCGCGCGTGTTCGAGGCCCTGCCTCTGGGCCGCGTGAAGCCTGCGCTGGCGCTCTCGCTGCACACCACCAAAGCCGAGCTGCGCGAACAGCTGCTGCCCCGCGCCCCGCGCATGACGCCCGACGAACTGGTGGAGGCCGGCGAGCATTACGCGTGCGCCACGGGTTACCCCATTCAGTACCAGTGGACGCTGCTGGCCGGCATCAACGACGGCGACGACGAGATCGAAGGCATCGTGCGCCTGCTGCACGGCAAGTACGCCGTGCTCAACATGATTCCGTACAACGCGGTGGACGACCTGCCCTACCGGCGCCCAAGCTGGGAACAGGCCGCGGACATGGCGCGCCGTCTGCACCGCCGCGGCATCCTCACCAAGCTGCGCCAGTCGGCCGGGCAGGACGTGGAGGGTGGGTGTGGGCAGTTGCGGGCGCGGGCACAGCCACCGGCGCGGCGGGTGATTGCTGTGGTGAGTCAGCCCTTTTCTGCCTGAGCGCCGGGCAAGCGGCCTGGCCTTGTGGGCGACGGCGCGCACCGGGTGGGGTGGGAAAAAACCACTTCCATGCAGGGCTTGCCATGCATCGACACCACGCGGCGCAGTTGCTGGCGCCCAGCCGTGGCGGCGGGTACGTGCGCCGGTTCCTGGCTGTGTGCTTCGAGCTCGAACACCATGAGGTGAGGCAAGCGCGCCAGGTCGGGGATGGAATCCAGGCGCTGCCCGGTGATGGCGAGCAACTCAGCACCGACGGAACCGTGTTCGATGGCTTCGCAGCCACACACGAATGCGTACACCTCGTCGCGGCGTGCCGCGGGAATGAGCAGGTCGGCGAACCGCACCAGATCGGCTGTGCCGAAGTCCCGCGCGCCAAGACCACCCGGCATCGGTTGGCCCCACAGGGCGTCCAGCAGGCGCTCGCGGGTCGGCCGGCAGGGTGAGATCGCCACGAAGTGCCGGGTGTAGCGCGGATCGTTCAGACCCAGGGCGCGCGCGTCCGTGTGGTTGAGCAACTGCCACACCAGCAAAGCCAGCAGAACCCGGACGGTGTCGAGATCGTCGGCGAGGCAGACACGGTGCCGTGGCGGCGCCACTCGGTGCTGCCGGTTGGCGGGCTCGTGCCGCGCAATGGTGGCGGCAATGGCCTGCCGCTGTGTTTCGGTGAATGCCAGCCCACCCCGGGCATGGACCTCTTCGGCGCCGAACCACCACCGCAGAAGGCTGGTTGTGGTGGGCGTGAACAAGCTGGCTTCTCCAGCTTTGCGACGGTGGCTACTCATGTCATTCCCTGATGCTGGTTGCGGCCAGTGGAAGGACACTGAGGTCCTCAACAAGAACTTTGGTACCTATGATTCGTAAAAATTCAACCAAAAAGTCAATTCATAGTACAACACAAAGTTGATCCGCCATCGAACCCAAAACTAGCGTTCGGTGCATGGAACACAAGCTTGAATTTGCCCAAAGGTTGCGTGCCGCCATGCAGTCTGCCGGCCTCGAACCCCGGCCGGGCGTGCTGCTCAATCTCTTCAACGCCAAGTACTGGGGACGCTCGGTTTCGTTTCAGGCGGTGTCGCGCTGGCTGCGCGGCGAAGCCATACCCGAACAGGACAAATTGCTGGTGCTGGCCGAGATTCTGCGGGTGGAGCCGGAGGTGCTGCGCTTTGGCGTGAAGGTGCGCCACAGCGTGCAGGAGCACCGCCAGCGCTGGACCGATGGCGTCGGCTACCAGGACCGTGAAACTTTCGACGCATTTCTGCGCCTGCCGCCCGCGCAGCGCAAGTTCGTGCGCGACTTGATCCTGACGTTTGCGCAGCCGCCTGCCGATACCGACAACTGAACGCGGTGACAGCCCTCAGTGCAAGGTCAGTGGCCGCGACGTTGTCTTGACCCGCACCACCGCCGCGCGCGGCTCAAAGGGCGCGGGCGCGGTGCCACAGATGTCGGCCGCAATCGCCCGGGCCTGCCGGGCGATGGGTTCGATGAAGCGGCTGGGCTGGCCGTTGATGGCGATGCAGTCGCCCATGGCGTGAATGCGTTCGTTGCTGGTCTTCAGGTTCGCCGGGTCCACGGCGATGCCGTTGTCCCACTTCAGGTCGGCGCTCTGCGCCAGGCGCGGCGGTGTGGCCAGGCCGGCGGCGGCGATCACCTGGTCGGCAGCAAAGCGCTGGCCGCAGGTGGTGGTGATGCGGTAGCGGCCCGCCACCTGCTCCAGCTGCGCCACCTGCACACCCCCCACGAAACGGATGGCCAGGTCTTTCCATGCGTCGAGCAGTTGCGTGCCTGCGCCCTCGGCGCTCCAGCGGGCCAGGGGTTCGGCCTGCACATCGAGCAGGGTGATGCGGTGGCCGCCGAGTGCGAGGTCGTTGGCGAGTTCGCTGCCGATCAGGCCGGCGCCGACGATGGCGATGTCCTTGGGCGTGTCGCCCAGCGCAGCGCGCAGCTTCTGGTACGCCGCCAGGTGGTTGATGCGCCAGCACATCGCAGCGGGCAGCGTGGGCGGCAGCGCGGCTTGCGCGCCGTGGGCCAGCACCAGCCGGTCAAAACGCAGCACGCCGCGCGTGGTGCGCAACTGGTTCGTGTCGGCGCAGATGCGCACGGCGTGGGTGTGGCTGAGCAGGCGCACGTTCAGGCGTGCGGCGGCGGCCGCGCCACTCTCCTTGACCATGGCGTCCAGCGCGGTGCTGCGCGCCATGGCGATGGACAGCATGGGCTTGTCGTACACGTCGCCGGCGCAGGCGGTGACCACGGTGATGGGCAGGGCGGCGTCGAGCGCACGCAGGGCTTCGGCCATCTGCCAGCCGGCGCGCCCGGCGCCGACGATGAGCACGCCCGCCGCGCCGCGTGTGGCCACCGGAGCGCTGGTTTGCAGGCCAGCGCGCAGGGCTTCGAGGCTGGGCGGTGTGTACGGCGTGAAGTCGGCCTTGGTCACGCCGCACAGTGGGCAGGCCCAGTCGTCGGGAATGTCGGCGTAACGCGTGCCAGGGGCCAGGCCTCCGTCGGGGTCGCCGTCGGCTTCGTTGTAGATGTAGCCGCAGGCGTCGCAGATGTATTGCTGCCAGGGTACGAGGGCTTGCACCGCAGCGGCGATCGTGTTGAGCGAGGTGTTCATGCCGGCATGACCTCGGCGGAGAGCCGAGCGATCTCTTTGCGCAGGTGTTTGATGGCGGGTGTGACGATGGCCACAAAGTGCGATTCGCGCACGCGGCGCTGCACGGCCGAGCTCATGAGGTAACCGCGTGCGCCCTGGTGCAGCAGGGCCGACTGCGCGGCGCGCAGCGACAGTTCAGCACCGTGGGCGCGCGCGTCGAGCACGTCGATGAAAAATTCCACCGACGGGTTGAAGGGTGTTTCGGCCAGCTTCATCACGCGCGCGGTGAGCGCGTCCAGCTCGGCCTGCAAGGCGTCGGGCCGGTCTTCCAGAAACTGGTTCACATGCCCCAGCTGCGCTTCGACTTCCCAGATCGAGTCGATGGCGCCCTGCGTGACGCCCACGGCCATGCCGCACTGGAGCATGACGAAGGCGGCGCGGATGCGCGCAATGAACGGCTTGGCCGGCTCGGCCATGACCTCGTC
>NZ_JALHLX010000161.1 GCF_022844385.1 Hydrogenophaga sp.
GGTGTGGGTGAGCGCCGAACCACAGCTGGACGCGGTGACCGCGCTCTCGGGCTCGGGCCCGGCCTACGTGTTCTATTTCCTGGAGGCCATGCGCGACGCCGGCACCCGCATGGGCCTGCCGCCCGAAGTGGCCTACCAGCTTGCGGTCGGTACGTTCATCGGTGCGTCGACCTTGGCCAAGCGCTCGGACGATCCGCCGCAGGTGTTGCGCGAACGTGTCACATCCAAGGGCGGCACCACGTACGCGGCGCTCACCTCAATGGAGGCTGCGGGTGTCAAGGCGAAGTTTAAAGAGGCGCTGTTTGCTGCGCAAAAGCGCGCCGAGGAGCTGGGGCGGGAGTTCGGGAAGTAATCCCTTGGCGCTCGGCTCGCGGACGCGGTGCGCTCTGCTCCGCGGCTGTCCCCCGGGGCCTGCGGCCCCTCCTCCTTGATGCCGCTGCGCAGAGCACACCGCATCCGAGAGCGGTCGTGGCGAGCGAAGACCGGAAGGAGCCCATGCCGGAAGCTCAGCCAAGTTGAATCAATGCCCCAGCGACGACGGCAGTAACCGCCGCCGCGATGATGCCCCAAACCGACCATGGAGATGGCGCTGTGCTCGCTCCATCCGGGTTGTCGAACCCGCCGGGCCGAGAGTCTTCCCATGTAGCAAGAGCCCCGTTGACCAAAAGAGCTGCTGCGACAAAGCACGTGGCAGCCAGCCAACTGAGCGAGGAGAACGCTGCCACAACGCCCCCAATCGCAGAGCAGATAAGCAGGGATACCAAGGTTGTTTTGATTTGCATGTCCGCTTATGGCCGATAGGCGCCATCCTACTGCGCAAAAACCGATGTACCGTTCGCCCGAACGCAACCCAGCCCGCGGATGCGGTGTGTCCTGCGCAGCGGCATCAAGGAGGAGGCGGCACCAGCCGCCGGGGGACAGCCGCGGAGCAGGGCACACCGCATCCGCGGGCCGAAGAAGCGCCGAGGACGAAACGCAGCGACTTCAAACCAAGCCGAGCACCACACCCACAAACACCGTGAACCCCAACCAGTGGTTGAGGCGGAAGGCCTTGAAGCAGCCGTCGCGGCTGCGGTCCTTGATGAGCTGGAAGTGCCACGCCACCTGGGCCAGCGCCACCACCAGCATTGCGCCCCACACCCAGGAGTTCACCATCGGCCACAGCGCCGCCGTCCAGATAGCGAGAAACAGGAGGTAGAAGGCGGTGACCGCAGGCACGTCGTACGCGCCCAGCGTGATCGCCGAGGTCTTCATGCCGATGCGCAGATCGTCGTCGCGGTCGACCATGGCGTACTCGGTGTCGTAGGCCAGCACCCAGAAGAGGTTGCCCACCAGCAGCACCCAGGCCAGCGGCGGCAGCTGCGCCTGCACGGCGGCAAACGCCATGGGCACGCCGAAGCTGAAGGCCACGCCCAGCACGGCCTGCGGCATGGACACGTATCGCTTGGCATACGGATAGGCCAGTGTGATGGCGAGCGCCGCGAAGGACATGAGCACCGTGAGCGTGTTGGTGGTGAGCACCAGCGCAAACGCGGCCAGCGCGAGCACCGCGCCCACCGCCAGCGCTTCGCGGGTCGACACCTTGCCCGAGGTCACCGGGCGCTGCGCGGTGCGCTTGACGTGTTTGTCGAACTCGCGGTCGGCCACGTCGTTCACGCAGCAGCCGGCGCTGCGCATGAGGATGGTGCCGAGCACAAACACGGCCAGCAGGTGCCAGCCGGGGAACCCGCCCGCAGCCACCCACAGCGCGGCCAGCGACGGCCAGAGCAGCAACAGCCAGCCGGCCGGGCGGTTCCAGCGGATCAGGTCAAGGTACAGCGCCAGGCGCGAAGGCGCGGGAGACGTCGCAGCGACCATGGTCAGCAGATCACTCCTCGAGGATGGAGCGCAGCATCCACGCGGTCTGCTCGTGCACCGTGAGGCGCTGCGTCAGCAGATCGGCCGTGGGCTCGTCGCCCGCCTTGTCGACCACGGGGAACAACTCACGCGCCGTGCGCGCCACCGCTTCGTGGCCCTGCACGAGGATGCGCACCATCTCCATGGCCTTGGGCGGTGTGGCCGGCGCGTCGGGCACCGAGCTGAGCTTGCTGAACTGGGCGTAGCTGCCTGGGGCGTCGTGGCCCAGCGATCGGATGCGTTCGGCCACCGGGTCCACGGCGGTCCACAGCTCGGTGTACTGCGTCATGAACAGGGTGTGCAGCGATGTGAACATCGGCCCGGTCACGTTCCAGTGGAAGTTGTGCGTGGTGAGGTACAGCGTGTAGGTGTCGGCCAGCAGCTTGGACAGGCCTTTGGCAATGGCTGCGCGGTCCTTCTCGTTGATGCCGATGTTGATGCTGGGCGCACTGACTTTGCTGGCGGTTTTGGCCATGGAGAACTCCTGAGGGATGGTTGAAAAACAAAAATCAAGAGAGGCGTTTGACGCCCGGAAGTTCGCAGGCGTAGATGGCGTTACGCAGCTCGGCAATGGCCTCATACCGTGTGAAGCTGCGCCGCCAGGCCAGCACCACGCGCCGCGTGGGCGCCTCGCCCTCGAACGGCAGGTAGCGCACATACGACGAGTCGCCAAAATCCTGGCCCGGCGAGGCGTGGCCTTCCAGCGCTGACGAAGGCACCGACAGGCGCGGCACCAGCGTCACGCCCATGCCGGCGGCCACCATGTGTTTGATGGTCTCCAGCGACGATCCTTCAAAGCTCTTGCGGATACCCTCGGCGTCGTTGGAGAAACGCGCGAACTCCGGGCAGACCTCGAGCACGTGGTCGCGAAAGCAATGGCCCGTGCCCAGCAGCAGCATGGTCTCGCGCTTGAGCTCTTCGTTGGTGATGTGGCCCTGTTTGGCCAACGGGTGCGTGTGCGGCACGGCGGCGAGAAACGGCTCGTCGTACAGGGCGGCAATCGCCAGGTTGGTGTCGGGAAACGGCTCGGCCAGGATGGCGCAGTCGATCTCGCCCAGGCGTAGCTGCTCCAGCAGCTTCACCGTGAAGTTCTCCTGCAGCATCAGCGGCATCTGCGGCGTGCGGTCGATCACGTGGCGCACCAGATCGGGCAACAGATACGGGCCGATGGTGTAGATCACGCCCAGCTTGAGCGGGCCGGCCAGCGGGTCCTTGCCTCGCTTGGCGATCTCCTTGATGGCCGCGGCCTGCTCCAGCACGGTCTGGGCCTGGCGCACGATTTCTTCGCCCAGCGGCGTCACGCTGATCTCACTGGCGTTGCGCTCGAAGATCTTGAGTTCCAGCTCGTCTTCGAGCTTCTTGATGGCCACCGACAAGGTGGGCTGCGAAACGAAGCAGGCCTCGGCCGCCTTGCCGAAGTGCTTTTCCCGGGCCACGGCCACGATGTATTTGAGTTCGGTCAGCGTCATGCCGCTATTTTGCGCCTGTCGTCGAAGCCCGCCATGCAGACCTGTCCAGAACCTCAGGCCTTGAGGAATTCCGCCTTGCCACCCAACCAGCGGGCGATGTGTTTTTCGGCTTGTTGTGGGTACTCGGCCAGCATCACCGGCGCGGCGGCTCGAGCCCATTCGAGCAGGTGGGTGTCGGTGGCCAGATCGGCGAAGCGCAGCAGCGGCGCGCCCGACTGGCGTGCGCCGAGAAACTCGCCCGGGCCGCGTATCTCCAGGTCGCGCCGGGCGATCTCGAAGCCGTCGCTGGTCTCGGCCATGGCCTTCAGGCGTTCGCGCGCGGTCTCGCCGAGGCGGCCGCTGTCGGGCGGTGTGTACAGCAGCACGCAGGCCGACGCGGCAGCGCCACGGCCCACGCGGCCGCGCAGCTGGTGCAGCTGGCTCAGGCCAAAACGCTCGGCGTGCTCGATCACCATCAGCGACGCATTGGGCACGTCCACACCGACCTCGATCACCGTGGTGGAGACCAGCACACCCATCTGCCCGCCGGTGAACAGCGACATCACCGCCTTCTTCTCGGCCACCGGCATGCGCGAATGCAGCAAGCCCACGAGCACGCCCGGCAGTGATTCACTCAACTCGGCGTGCGTGGCCGTCGCGTTCGACAGATCCAGCGCCTCGCTCTCTTCGATCAGCGGGCACACCCAGTACACCTGCCGCCCCTGCGCGAGTTGACTGCGGATGCGCTCAATCACCTCGGCGCGGCGGCTGTCGGCCACCACCTTGGTGACGATGGGCGTGCGCCCGGGCGGCAGCTCGTCGATGGTGGAGACATCGAGGTCGGCGTAGTAACTCATGGCGAGCGTTCTGGGAATGGGCGTCGCGGTCATCATGAGGAGGTGGGGCTCGCCTCCGGTCATGCCCGCACCCATCTTCCCCCGCAGCGCCAGCCGCTGCGCCACACCAAACCGGTGCTGTTCGTCAATGATGGCCAGCGCCAGGTTCTTGAACACCACCTGGTCTTGAATGACGGCGTGCGTGCCCACCACCAGCGCGGCCTCGCCGCTGGCGATCAGCGCGAGCATTTCGCCGCGCTGCTTTTTCTTCTGACTGCCGGTGAGCCAGGCCACGCGTTTGCCCAGCGGCGCGAGCAACGGCTCCAGCCAGCCGATGAGCTTGGCGAAGTGCTGTTCGGCCAATATTTCAGTGGGCGCCATCAGCGCGCATTGCCAGCCCGCGTCGATGGCAATGGCGGCGGCGAGCGCAGCCACCACCGTCTTGCCCGAACCCACGTCGCCCTGCAGCAAACGGTGCATCGGAATCTGGCGCATCAGGTCGCGCGCGATCTCTTCGCCCACGCGGCGCTGCGCGGTGGTGAGCGCAAACGGCAGCACGCCCAGCAGCTGTTCGTGCAGCCCACCCGGTTTGGCGCGCAAGGCCGGGGCGCTCAGCGCCGCGCGCTCCTGCCGGGCCGTGAACTGCGAGAGCTGTTGCGCCAGCAACTCCTCGGCCTTCAGGCGCTGCCAGGCCGGGTGGCTGCGATCTTCCAGCGCGTCAAGCGACACGTCGGCGCCCGGGTGGTGAAGGAACTGCAGCGCGTCGCGCAGCGTCCAGGTGCCGCGCACCACGGCGTTCAGTCCACCCAGCAGCGCGGGCGGCAGGTTCTCGCCCAGGTCGGCACGGCGCAGGCCGCTGGCCACCACCTTGCGCAGGTACGCCTGCGGCAGCTGCGCGCTGGTGGGATACACCGGCGTGAGCGCATCGGGCAGCTCACCACCCGCGGCATGAAACGCCGGGTGCACCATGGTCCAGCCCAGGAAGCCGCCGCGCAGTTCACCGCGCACGCGCACGCGCTGGCCCAAGGCCAGGGTTTTCTGGTGCGCGGGGTAGAAGGTGAAGAAGCGCAGCGTGCAGGTGTCGGTACCGTCGTCGAGCGTCACCAGCAGCTGGCGGCGCGGGCGCTGCGTGATCTCGCTGTTCGTCACCGTGCCTTCGATCTGCGCCAGTTGCCCGTCGCGCGCGCCGCGCAGCGTGACGATGCGGGTCTCGTCCTCATAGCGCAGCGGCAGGTGCAGCGCCAGGTCGATGTCGCGCACCAGCCCGAGTTTGTGCAGGGCTTTCTGGGGGGCGGACAGCGCGGGCGCGGCTGCTTTGCCTTCGGCTTGGGCGGGCATGCGCGCATTGTGCCCGGCCCCACACGGTCACCAATGCCCTGACACGAGCGCACCCCGTGGCCCTCGCCTAGCATGGGGCCTCACTTCAATCCTCCACGCTCATGGACGCAGCACACTTCTACGAACCGTCGCAAGGCCACGGCTTGCCGCATGACCCGTTCAACGCCATCGTCGGGCCGCGCCCCATCGGCTGGATCTCCACCCGCGCCCAAGACGGCGTGCTCAACCTGGCGCCCTACAGCTTCTTCAACGCCTTCAACTACGTGCCGCCCATCGTGGGCTTCTGCAGCATCGGACACAAAGATTCGGTGCGCAATGTGGAAGCGACCGGCGAGTTCGTGTGGAACCTGGTGACCCGCCCGCTGGCCGAACAGATGAACCAGACCTGCGCTCACGTGCCGCCCGAGGTGGACGAGTTTGCGTTGGCCGGGCTCACGCCAGTGGCTTCCCGTGTGGTGTCCGTCCCTCGGGTGCAAGAGAGCCCCGTGAGCTTCGAATGCCGGCTGTCACAGATCGTGCGGCTGACTTCGGCAGCCGGCGCGCCCATCGACAGCTGGCTGGTGCTGGGTGAGGTGGTGGGCATACACATTGCACAGCACCTGCTGAAGGAAGGTGTGTACGACACAGCGAACGCCGGGCACATCCTGCGCGGCGGCGGCCCGGCCGACTACTTCACCATCGGCCCTGAACAGCTGTTCCAGATGCACCGCCCTCGCTGAACCTGGATCGCCCGCGCAGAACTGAGACAATCACGGCCCTTGTTTCTTCACTTGGAACGGGCCTGTCCTGCCCTCAAGCTGCATGTCTTCTTCTGCCTCATCCGCGCGCGCCTTCACGGTGGCCGATTTTGATTTCCACCTCCCCCCCGAGCTGATCGCCCAGCACCCGGCCCCCGAGCGCAGCGCCTCGCGCCTGCTCGACGGCACCGGCCCCGCGCCAG
>NZ_JALHLX010000162.1:0-3399 GCF_022844385.1 Hydrogenophaga sp.
GCCAGCCAGCGCTTGCGCCGTTTGTAGCTTTTCACGTCTTTGAAGCTCTTGCGCTCACCTCCGCCCATGCCCAGGTAGAACTCTTTCACGTCCTCGTTGTTGCGCAACTCGCTGGCCAGGCCGTCCATCACGATGCGCCCGCTCTCCATGATGTAGCCGTAGTCGGCGTACTTGAGCGCCATGTTGGTGTTCTGTTCGGCCAGCAGGAAGGTGACCTTCTCTTTCTGGTTGAGGTCTTTCACGATCTCGAACACTTCCTCAACGATCTGCGGCGCCAGCCCCATGGAGGGTTCATCCAGCAGCATCACACTGGGGTTGGTCATCAGCGCGCGGCCGATGGCGCACATCTGCTGCTCACCGCCCGAGGTGTAGGCGGCCTGGCTGGTGCGCCGGGTTTTCAGGCGCGGGAAGTAGTTGTAGACCTTCTCCAGGTTGCGCGCGATCTCGGCCTTGTCCTTGCGGGTGTAGGAGCCGGTCATGAGGTTTTCTTCGATGGTGAGGTGGGCAAAACAATGCCGCCCTTCCATCACCTGCACCACGCCGCGCTGCACGAGGTCGGAGGTGCTGAGGTTCTCGATGCGTTCGCCGCGCAGCTCGATGCTGCCCTTGGTCACTTCACCACGCTCTGCCTTGAGCAGGTTGGAGATGGCGCGAAGGGTGGTGGTCTTGCCTGCGCCGTTGCCACCGAGCACGGCGGCGATCTTGCCCTCGGGCACGTTGAGCGAGACGCCCTTGAGCACGAGGATCACGTGGTTGTAGATGACCTCGATGCCGTTGACGTTGAGGACGATGTTGGGGGTGCTCTCTGGGGTGGTCATGGGGGTGTCCTGTGTGGCCAATTCAAAGACCGGCTGTGCGCAGGGCTTTGAATTGGCGGCTCTTGCGAGCCGCCAGGTTCATTCGCTCAGTCGATCAGGACTGGCAGTCCGACGGTGCACGACGCGTCAACTTCTTCTCGGCGGCGTACTTGTCGGCAGCGGCCTTGACCATCGGCTTGATGATCTGCTCGTCACCCTGGTACCAGTCGCTGCTGAACTCCCACTGGCTGCCGTTCCAGGTGTGGATACGGGCCCAGGCGGCGCCCATGTGGTCCTGGCAGCTGGTGGAAATGGGGCGCATCACGCCCTTGAAGCCCAGCGCATCGAGCTTGGCCTGCGTCAGGTTCAGGTTCTCGTAACCCCAGCGGGCCTGCTCGCCGGTCATGACCTTGCCCTTGCCGTATTTCTCCTGTGCCTGGCGCACGCCCTCCACCGCAAACATGGCACTGATCAGACCACGCATGTAGAGCACCTCGCCCACTTCATCCCTGGGGCCTGTGCCCTGGTTCTTGTCGTGCAACTTGGCCAGGATTTCCTTCGAGATGGCAGCGCCCTTTTCGGTGCCGTGCTGCATCGTGATGGCGTTGTAGCCCTTGGCGCCCATGCCCACGTCTTTCACGTCAGGCTCGGCACCGGCCCACCACACGCCATAGATCTTCTCGCGCGGGTAGCCGGTGGCCTGTGCTTCTTTCAGCAGGGTGGAGTTCATCACGCCCCAGCCCCAGTTGATCACGTAGTCGGGGCGATCACGGCGGATCTGCAGCCAGGTGGCCTTCTGCTCCACGCCCGGGTGTGTCACGGGCAGCAGGCTCAGCTGGAAGCCGTGCATGGCGGCGCGTTCCTGCAGCAGAGGAATGGGTTCCTTGCCAAACGGGCTGTCGTGGTAGACCAAGGCAATCTTCTTGCCCTTGAGCTTGTCGACGCCGCCCTCTTTCTTGGCGATGTGCTGGATCAGCACGTCGGCCGCCACCCAGTAGGTGCCGGCGATCGGGAAGTTCCACTTGAACACGCCGCCGTCGGCGGACTCGCTGCGGCCATAGCCGGCGGTGATCAGCGGAATCTTGTCGACAGGTGCTTTTTCGGTCAACGCGAAGGTGATGCCGGTGGACAGAGGCTGGAACACGGTGGCGCCGCCGTTCTTGCCTTTGAGGCGCTCGTAGCACTCCACACCGCGGTCGGTGGCATAGCCGGTTTCGCACTCTTCAAACGACACCTGCACGCCGTTGATGCCGCCGCGCGCATTGGTCAGCTTCAGGTAGTCGGCATAACCGTTGGCAAAGGGCACGCCGTTGGGCGCGTAGGCGCCGGTGCGGTACACCAGCGACGGGAAGAATTGTTCCTTGGCTTGCGCCATGGCGCTTGGTGCCACCAGCGCGGCGGACACACCCGCGCATGCGATGGACACGGACAGGACCAGATTTCGCAGTTTCATCTCTTGTCTCCTAGTAAAAATCAAACACAGACCAACACAACACTGACGATGACCCTTGGATGCCGGACGGCCTGAGCCGTTCCGGACTCAGTGCGGAAAGGGCCAGAGCCGCAACTTCTGTTTGGCGATGCTCCACAGCTTGGCCAGGCCGTGGGGCTCGACGATGAGGAACCAGACGATGAGGGCGCCGAAGATCATGAATTCGGTGTGTGAGATCGCGGCGGTGGAGATCTCCACGCCGAACATCGAACCGACCGCGGGCAGGAACTGGTTGAGGAAGATGGGCAGGATGACGATGAATGCCGCGCCGAAGAAGCTGCCCATGATCGAGCCCATGCCGCCGATGATCACCATGAAGAGCAGCTGGAAGCTGCGGTCGATGGAGAAGGCCGCTGGCTCCCAGGAGCCCAGGTGCACGAAGCCCCACAGGCCACCGGCCACGCCGATGATGAAACTGCTCACGGCAAACGCGCTGAGCTTGGCGTACATCGGGCGGATGCCGATGACCGCGGCGGCCACGTCCATGTCGCGGATGGCCATCCACTCGCGCCCGATCGCCGATCGAACGAGGTTCTTGGCCAGCAGCGCGAAGACCACCAGGAAACCCAGGCAGAAGAGGTACTTCTCCACCGGCGTGTTGATGGTCCAGCCCAGCACGCTGAGGTTGGAGACCGAGACCGAGCCCGAGGCGGTGTTGTTGGTGAACCAGCCGATGCGCAGGAACGCCCAGTCGCAGAAGAACTGCGCGGCCAGCGTGGCCACCGCCAGGTACAGGCCCTTCACGCGCAGGCTGGGGATGCCGAAGAACATGCCCACCAGGGTGGCGAAGAAGCCGCCCGAGAGCAGGGCGATGATCAGCGGCATGCCCTCGATGCGCACGTAGGTGTTGTAGGCCATGTAGGCGCCCACGGCCATGAAGGCGCCCGAGCCCAGGCTGATCTGTCCGCAGTAGCCCACCAGGATGTTCACCCCGAGCGCGGCCAGTGCCAGGATCAGGAAGGGGATGAGGATGGCGCGGAACATGTATTCATCGGCCAGCATCGGCACGCCGATGAAGGCGAAGGCGATGAAGGCCAGGATGACCCAGCGGTCCTGCGCGATCGGGAAGATCTGCTGGTCGGCGCGGTAGGAGGTCTTGAATTGACCGTT
>NZ_JALHLX010000162.1:3499-6404 GCF_022844385.1 Hydrogenophaga sp.
AGAGCCAGCACATACGCAAACCAGATCTCGATGCCCCCGCCCACATAGGGGCCGAGGTAGACCTCGGAGAGCTTCTCGCCCACGCCGATGATCAGGCCGCCGATGATGGCGCCGGGCACCGAGGTGAGACCGCCCAGGATGATCACGGGCAGGGCGCGCAGGGCCACCGTGGTGAGTGAGAACTGCACGCCCAGCTTGGAGCCCCAGATGATGCCGGCCACCAGCGCGGTGATGCCGGCCACAAACCAGACGATGACCCAGATGCGGTTGAGCGGAATGCCGATCGACTGAGCGGCCTGGTGGTCATCGGCCACGGCGCGCAGGGCGCGCCCGGTGGAGGTCTTCTGGAAGAACAGCGAGAGCACCATCACCAGCAGCGCAGCCACGCAGGCCGCGTAGACGTCTTCCAGGTTGACCAGCACGCCGCCTTCGAACACCCCCTCGAACAGGAAGATCGGGTCCTTGGGCATGCCCACGTCGATCTGGTAGATGTCCGAGCCGAAGATGGTCTGGCCCAGGCCATCGAGGAAGTAGGTGATGCCCAGCGTGGCCATGAGCAGCGTCACGCCCTCCTGGTTGACCAGGTGGCGCAGCACCAGGCGCTCGATCAGCCAGGCCAGCACGAACATGAGCGCGCCGGCCATGATGAAGGCGATCAGGTTGCCCAGGAACTTGTCTTCAATGCCCAGCCAGCCGGGGATCCAGCCGGAGAAGCGCGCCATGGCGAGCGCTGCGAACAGCACCATGGCGCCCTGGGCGAAGTTGAAGACGCCCGAGGCCTTGTAGATGAGCACGAAGCCCAGCGCCACCAGCGAATAGAGCATGCCGGCCATCAGGCCGCCGAGAAGAGCTTCAAGAAAGAATGCCATGGTGTTTCTCGCTCAGTGACTCGTGCCGAGGTAGGCGCTGATCACCTCCTCGTTGTTGCGGACTTCTTCGGGTGTGCCGTCGCCGATCTTCTTGCCGTAGTCCAGCACCACCACGCGGTCGGAGATGTCCATCACCACGCCCATGTCGTGCTCGATCAGCACGATGGTGGTGCCGAACTCGTCGTTCACATCGAGGATGAAACGGCTCATGTCCTGCTTCTCCTCCACGTTCATGCCGGCCATGGGTTCGTCCAGCAGCAGCACCTGCGGCTCCATGGCCAGCGCCCGGCCCAGGTCCACCCGCTTTTGCAGGCCGTAGGGCAGGGTGCCCACGGGGGTCTTGCGAAACGCCTGGATCTCCAGGAAGTCGATGATGTGTTCGACGAACTCGCGGTTGGCTTCTTCTTCCTTCTGCGCCCCGCCGATGCCGAAGGGGTTGCGGAACGCCTGCGCGAACAGGTTGCTTTTGATGCGCAGGTTGCGCCCGGTCATGATGTTGTCGATCACGCTCATGCCCTTGAAGAGCGCGAGGTTCTGGAAGGTGCGCGCGATGCCCATCTCGGCCACCTGGCGGCTGTTCATGTGCTTGAAGGTCTGGCCGCGAAAGCTGATCGAGCCCTCTTGCGGCTGGTACACGCCGTTGATGCAGTTGAGCATGGAGCTCTTGCCCGCACCGTTGGGGCCGATGATGGCGCGCACCTCGTGCTCGCGCACGTTGAAGCTGATGTCGGTGAGCGCCTTGACGCCGCCGAAGCGCAGGCTGATGTTGTGCACGTCGAGAATGACGTCGCCGATTTTTTTGCTCATGGGATGGTCTTGGTGCTTCAGGCAGCGGCTTTCACCGGGGCAAAGGTCTTGGCGTCACCGAGCTTGAGCGTGGCGCTCACCGAGCCGCTGCGCCCGTCCTCGAACTTCACCTGGATGTCGATGTACTGCTCGGTCTTGCCGCTGTAGAGCGCGTCCACCAGCGCGGCGTAGCGCTCGCTGATGAAGCCGCGGCGCACCTTGTTCGTGCGGGTGAGCTCACCATCGTCTGCGTCCAGCTCCTTGTGCAGCACCAGGAAGCGGCTGATCTGGCTGCCCGCGAGCAGCTCGTCGCGGCTCAGGTCGGCGTTGACCTTCTCCACGCAGTCGCGGATGAGTTCGTACACCTCGGGCTTCTGCGCCAGGTCGGTGTAGCCGGCGTAAGTGAGGTTGCGCCGCTCGGCCCAGTTGCCCACCGCCTCGAAGTCGATGTTGAGCATCACGCACACCCGGTCGCGCTTGTCGCCCAGGGCCACGGCTTCCTTGATGTAGCTGAAGAACTTGAGTTTGTTCTCCACGTACTTGGGCGCGAACATGGCGCCGTCGTGTGCACCGCCCATGAGGCGGCCCACGTCTTTCACGCGGTCGATGATCTTCAGGTGCCCCGAAGCGTCGATGAAGCCGGCATCACTCGTGTGGTACCAGCCGTCTGCCGTGAGCACCTCGGCCGTGGCGGTCGGGTTCTTGTAGTAGCCCTTCAAGAGCCCGGGCGACTTCACCAGGATCTCGCCCGATTCGCTGAGCTTGATCTCCACACCTTCGCAGGGCACACCCACGGTGTCGGCGCGCGCTTCGTGGTCGGGCTGCAGGCAGACGAACACGGCCGTTTCGGTGGAGCCGTAGAGCTGCTTGAGGTTGATGCCGATGGAGCGGTAGAAGCTGAAGAGGTCGGGGCCGATGGCCTCACCGGCGGTGTAGGCCACGCGCACGCGGCTCATGCCCAGGTTGTTGCGCAGCGGGCCATACACCAGCCAGTCGCCCAGCTTGTATTTGATGGAGTCCATCAGCCCGATGGACTTGCCGTCCATGCGGGTGGGGCCCACGCGGCGGGCCACGTCCATGAAGTAATGGAACATGCCGCGCTTGAGGGCACCGGCGTCTTCCATGCGGATCATCACGCTGGTGAGCAGACCTTCAAACACGCGCGGCGGGGCGAAGTAGTAGGTGGGCCCGACTTCCTTCAGGTCGATGGTGACCGTGGCGCCCGACTCCGGGCAGTTCACCACGTAGCC
>NZ_JALHLX010000163.1 GCF_022844385.1 Hydrogenophaga sp.
CTGGTGGGCGCTGGCGTGTTGCTGTTGAGCCGGCGTTTGCACACCTCGCACTTCATGGGCCTGGTCGACTGGCCGCTGCTGATCTTGTTCATGGGCCTGTTCGTGGTGAACCACGCGTTTGAATCCACGGGCCTGGCCGCACAGGCGGTGGCCTGGCTGGGCGCGCAGGGCGTGGTTCTCACCGACCCAGGGCCGCTGCTGGTGGCGAGTGCGGTGCTCTCCAACCTGGTGTCCAACGTGCCGGCCGTGATGCTGTTGTTGCCGCACCTGGGTGGCGGTGGCGAGCAGGCCGGCGTGATGCTCGCGTTGGCGACGACCTTCGCCGGCAACCTGTTGCTGGTGGGCTCCATTGCCAACCTGATCGTGGCCGACCTCGCGCGCCAGCAGGGGATCGAGATCGACTGGAAGAAGCATGCGATCACCGGCATTCCGGTGACCTTGATGTCGCTGGCCGTGGTGTGGCTGTGGATGGGCTTTGTGGCCTGAGCAACCGAGCGAGCTTCAGCGCCCCGCGCTGAGCACGCGCAGATCGTCTTCGTAGCCTTTGAGAACCCGCACGGCGTTGGCGCGCTGCTCGGGCGTGGTGCTGTTGTGCAGCTGGGCGAACTGCGCACAGCCCTGGCGCACGAGTTCGTCTGAATAGGTCTTGTAGCCAGGCGTTGGTGACTGGCTGATGCGCGCGATGTGGCCACGCACGCGCTCGGCCGCGGTCTCGGGCGCGGCCTGGGCCTCTTTCACCGTCTGCAGCAAATCGGCCTGGCGACGCAGCCGCTCGGCTTGGGTGCGCTGCGGGTCGAACGGCGATGCCTTGATGTTGTTGCGCACCAGTTCCTTCTGGGCCGTGCTCAAACTGCCGTAGAGCATTTCGCTGCGGCTGAGTGCCCGGTCAAAGCGCTTGTCCACGCGCTTGTCGCTGGATGCCTGAAGGAAGTCGTCTTCAAACTCTGCATTGCTCTTGGCCTGGCGGCTCCTGAGGCGCTCCAGTTGGGCCGCGTCGAGCTGCAGCGCCAGCCGCGCCATGGGTTGCACGCTGGCGTCGGCCGCGCGATCGAGGCGCGTGCGGATCACGTCGAACTCGGCGCAAACCTGCTCACCCGTCATGTCTTGCGAGGCCAGCGTTTGCCAGCGCTGCAGCAGCCCGGCGTACACCGGCAACTCGTTCGCACGGTGCCATTGGAAAAAGGCGTTGATGTCGCCTCGCACCGGGGTGGACTGGCCGTTGTTGAAGTCGACGTGGCTGTCGAGCCACCAGTAGGTGGCGTTGTGCGCCTGGTTGTAGGCCAGGCGCGTGGCGGTGCAGGCGGTGAGGGAGGTGGCCATCACCAGCAGCGCACAGACCCGCGCGGCCCGCAGGGCGATAATCCGGCGCACGTGAGGCCCGGCAAGAACGCCGCGCAACGATTCCCCGAAAGAGGTGTTCATGTCGTTCCCTGTGGATGTGGTGGTGATGGCGGCCGGCAAGGGCACGCGCATGAAAAGTCAGCGGCCCAAAGTGTTGCACCGTTTGGGCGGCCGCGCACTGGCCCAGCACGTGATCGACTGTGCCGCGCGGTTATCGGCGCGTTCGGTGGTGGTGATCACCGGCCACGGTGCGGAGCAGGTCGAGGCCGGTTTGCAGGCGCCCGCCACCACTGCGCTGCGCTTCGTGCGCCAGGAGCCGCAGCTGGGGACCGGCCACGCAGTACAGCAGGCCGCCCCGGTGCTGCCCGACGATGGCGTCACGCTGGTGCTCTCGGGCGACGTGCCGCTGACCCGCCCCGAGACCCTGCAGGCGCTGCTCGACCTGTGTGGCGGCAGCCGTCTGGCCCTGCTCACGCTCGACATGCCCGACCCCACCGGCTACGGGCGCATCGTTCGTTCGGCCGATGCGTCGGTACAAGCCATCGTGGAGCACAAGGACGCCAGCGAGGCGCAGCGCGCCATCACCGAGATCTACAGCGGCATCATGGCCGTGCCCACGCAACTGCTGCGCGGCTGGCTGGCGCGGCTGGACAACCGCAACGTCCAGGGCGAGTACTACCTCACCGACGTGGTGAAGTTCGCCGTGGCCGATGGCCTGGGCGTGGCCGCGCACCGCATCAGCGACGCGGTGCAGGTCGCCGGCGTCAACAGCCCGGTGCAGCTGGCCGAACTGGAGCGCGCGTATCAACGGCGCGTGGCCGATACGCTGATGGAAGAAGGCACCCGGCTGGCCGACCCGGCGCGCCTGGATGTGCGCGGTGAACTGGTGTGTGGCCAGGACGTGGAGATCGACGTCAACTGCGTGTTCGAAGGCCGCGTGCACTTGGGCAACGGCGTGCGCATCGGCGCGAACTGCGTGGTGGCCAATGCCGTGATCGAAGCCGGTGCGGTGATCCATCCCTTCTCCCACATCGACGGCGAAAAACTCGGTGTGAAGGTGGGGCCCGGCGCGCTGGTGGGCCCGTTCGCACGGCTGCGTCCCGGTGCCGATCTGGGCGCCGAGGTGCACATCGGCAATTTCGTGGAAGTGAAAAACAGCACCCTGGCCGCGGGTGCCAAGGCCAACCACCTGGCCTACCTGGGCGACGCGACCGTGGGCGAGCGGGTCAACTACGGTGCCGGCAGCATCACCGCCAACTACGACGGCGCCAACAAGCACCGCACGGTGATCGAGGCCGACGTGCACGTGGGCAGCAACTGCGTGCTGGTGGCGCCCGTGACGATTGGTGCAGGCGGCACGGTGGGCGGAGGTTCCACCATCACCAAGGACACGGCGCCCGGCGCGCTGTCGGTGGCGCGGGGCAAACAGGTCGGCATTGCCAACTGGCAGCGTCCGCAGAAAAAGAAACAGGCTCCCTGAGGAGCCTGTCGAGTGGTCGGGAGGGGAGGCTGCCGGTTCAACGGCCGCCGCGCACGTCCATGGAATCGAAGCGGCTCTCGCCCGGTGACTTGCTGTTGGGGCCGTTGCCCTTGGAGCGCGGCGCGTTGAAGCCGCTGTTGCTGTAGGCGCTGCTGAAGCCACCGCGGCGGGTTTCCTGGTTCAGGTCCATCAGGCCGCTCAGACCCATGACCTCGGAATCGCGAAACGCCGTGTTGGTGTTGAGCGAGTCGAATTCCGAGAACTGGCTCTCCAGCTGCTGACGGCGGCTGTCCTTGGGGTCTTCCTTTTCTTTCACCACGGGCTTGGGCAACTCGGCCAGGTTGAGTTGCTTGCGAAAGTCCGCCGGTGAGGGCATGCGGTGCAGGCCGTTCTTGAGAAAGACGAAGCGCACGCCAGCGCTCTTGAGGATGCGGTTCTTCAGCTTCACCATGTGGGCCTTGTGCCGGGCGTTGCTCAGGGGATGCTGCTCGATGTCGAAGGCAAAGGTCGGCTTGCCGTCGTCACCGCACACCACAAAGTCCACTTTCTGTTTGTTCAGGCGGTCTTCGGCGCGTTTGCGATTGGAAGCGCGGCGCACCGACAGCAAGTCTTTGAGCAGCAGGTTGGGCAGCACCACCTGACCAGGGAAAGTGTCCTGCAGGTAGTCCAGCATCTGCGCTTGCTCGGGCGTCATCAGGCGTTCCGGGCTGTAGCGGTCTTCGCGTCCGGACGACTCGTGGCTGACGCGAATGCGCCAGACGACCAGCGCCACCAGGCCCAGCACGGCCAGCACGCCCAGCACGGCAATCCAACTCGTGTTCATCAAACCCTCCTGATTTCGGTCCGCCTTTTCAGTTCGGCTAAAGGCGAAGGTTGTTACATAAAGTTTGGTTCGTCAACTCATGAAAGCGGCAAGAAGTGCGCCAAGCGTGCGCTATGTATCGATTTTTGCCGATCGCCTGAGTACCAATGTGGTGCATCCGAGTCACGCGGACAGCTTGGCCGGCAAGGCAAGGCGAGGGTCGAATTTGGCGCGCTTGAGACTGAAGAAGGCCTTGATGTTGCGCACGTTGGTGTCGCTGGTGAACAGGCGCTGGGCCAGGGCGAGGTAGTCCGGCATGTCGTGGCAATGCACCACCAGCACAAAATCCGGACCCGGGCTGACGCGGTAACACTGTTGCACTTGTGTCACGGGCAGCACGCGCGCCTCGAACGCGTCGAGCAGCTCGGCGCCCTGGCGCTCCAGTGTGATCTCCACCAGCGCGGTGAGCCCGTGGCCCAGCACCGGCGCCAGGCGGTCGGCGCTCAGGATGGCCACTTCGCGCTCGATCAGGCCCAGCTGGCGCAGCCGTTTGGTGCGGCGCAGGCTGGTGGGCGGCGAGAGGTGCGCCCGCTCGGCCAGTGACTGGTTGCTCTGCGAGGCATCGGTTTGCAGCAGGTCGAGAAGGCGGAGATCGGCTTCGTCAATGACGATTTGTTCCATATTCATCATCTCTGTGATCGTAATGAACTTGATTCGGCGGATGGGAAAGTATTCGCCATCAATCGTGACATTTTGGTCTTTTATTTCAGCCGTCAGTCACTAGCATCGGCACTTCACCAATTTTCGGAGAGCAGCATGTGTGGCATCGTCGCAGGGGTTTCGGGGCGCAATGTGGTGCCCGTGCTGGTTCAAGGCTTGCAGCGGCTGGAGTACCGCGGCTACGACTCCTGCGGTGTGGCGGTGCACACTGGCGGCCTGCAGCGCGCCCGCAGCACGGCCCGGGTGGCCGAGTTGATGCAGCAAGTCCAGGCCGACGGCATTGCCAGCGGCACCGGCATCGCGCACACCCGCTGGGCCACGCACGGTGCGCCCGTGGTGCACAACGCCCACCCCCACTTCAGCCACGGTCCTGGTGCTGCAGAAGGCATGGTGGGCCGCGTGGCCCTGGTGCACAACGGCATCATTGAAAACCACGACGAACTGCGCGCTGCCTTGCAGGCCAAAGGCTATGTGTTCGAGAGCCAGACCGACACCGAGGTCATCGCCCACCTGATCGATTCGCTGTACGAAGGCGACGTGTTCGCCGCGCTGCAGGCCGCGGTGGTGCAACTGCACGGTGCCTACGCGCTGGCCGTGTTCCACAAGGACGAACCCCACCGCGTGGTGGGCGCGCGCGCCGGCTCGCCGCTGGTGCTGGGCGTGGGCACGGTCGACGGAGTGCTGGGTGCGGAGCACTTCCTCGCCAGCGACGCCATGGCCCTGGCCGGCGTGACCGACCAGATCGTTTATCTGGAAGAGGGCGACCTGGTGGATCTGCAACTCGGCCGCTACTGGGTGCTCGACGCCCAGGGCCGGGCGCTTGACGCAGCCAAGCGCCCCGTGAAAACCGTGCAGGCCCACAGCGGTGCGGCCGAACTCGGCCCCTACCGCCACTACATGCAGAAAGAGATCTTCGAACAGCCGCGCGCCATCGGCGACACGCTCGAAGGCCTGGAAGGCATCACGCCCGAACTCTTTGGCGACGGCGCGTACCGCATCTTCAAGGACATCGACAACGTGCTCATCCTGGCTTGCGGCACCAGCTACTACAGCGGCTGCACCGCCAAGTACTGGCTGGAGAGCATTGGGAAGATTCCCACGCAGGTGGAAGTGGCCAGCGAATACCGCTACCGAACCAGCGTGCCCAACCCGCGCACCCTGGTGGTGACGATCACGCAAAGCGGCGAGACCGCCGACACTCTGGCCGCGCTGCGCCACGCGCAAGGCCTGGGCATGAAACACACACTGACCATCTGCAACGTGGCTACCTCTGCCATGGTGCGCGAATGTGAACTGGCCTACATCACCCGCGCCGGCGTTGAAATCGGCGTGGCCTCCACCAAGGCCTTCACCACCCAGCTAGCGGGCCTGTTCCTGCTCACGCTCGCGCTCGCCCAGGTGCGCGGTCATTTGAGCGAAGAAGACGAAGCCAGCCACCTCAAGGCCATGCGCCATTTGCCCGTGGCGCTGCAAGCCGTGCTGGCGCTGGAGCCGCAGGTCATCAGCTGGGCCGAAGACTTCGCTCGCATGGACAACGCGCTCTTTCTCGGCCGTGGTCTGCACTACCCCATTGCGCTCGAAGGCGCCTTGAAGCTCAAGGAGATCAGCTACATCCACGCCGAGGCCTACCCGGCCGGTGAGCTCAAACACGGTCCGCTGGCGCTGGTGACCGCGGCCATGCCGGTGGTCACCGTGGCGCCCAACGACACCCTGCTGGAGAAACTCAAGAGCAACATGCAGGAGGTGCGCGCGCGCGGCGGTGTGCTGTATGTGCTGGCCGACGCCGACACCCGCATCACCAGCAGCGAAGGCGTTCACGTGATCCGCATGCCCGAACACTACGGCGCGCTTTCGCCCATCCTGCACGTGGTGCCGCTGCAGATGCTGGCGTACCACACGGCGCTGGCGAAGGGGACGGATGTGGACAAGCCTCGCAAC
>NZ_JALHLX010000164.1 GCF_022844385.1 Hydrogenophaga sp.
GACACGCCGACCGGGCGCTGTTTCGCAGCGACGAGCGCACGCTGAGCTACGCGCAGGCACAGACCGAGGTGAACCGCATCGCCAACGCCCTCACGGTGGAACTGGGTCTGGTGCCCGGCAACCGCGTGCTGCTGCGCGGCGGCAACTCGGTGGCCATGGCGCTGGCCTGGCTGGCCACGGTGCAGGCGGGGCTGATCGCGGTGGCCACCATGCCGCTGCTGCGCGCCAGGGAACTCGGCGCCATCCTCAAGAAAGCGCAACCCGTGCTCGCGCTGTGCGACGTGAAACTGCAGGACGAACTCAAGGCTGCGCTGGCGACCGACCCGGCCACCGCCGGCATGACGATGCTGGTGTTCAACACCGTTGGTGCTGAGGCAACCAACTCGCTGGAGTCGATGGCCAAGCGCCAGTGCGTGCACAGCGCTCCCTGCCCCACCGCAGCCACCGACATCGCCCTGCTCGCCTTCACTTCCGGCACCACCGGCACGCCCAAGGCCGCGGTGCACACACACCGTGATGTGCTGGCCGCCTGCGAGACCTGGCCGCGCCATGTGCTGCGCGCCACCCCCGACGACATCGTCATGGGTTCGCCTCCGCTGGCCTTCACTTTCGGGCTGGGCGGCCTGCTGGTGTTTCCCATGTGGGCGGGTGCCTCGGTGTATTTCTCGTCCGTGCCTTACACGCCCGAAGGGATGGTGCAGCTCATGGCCCGTGTGGGCGCCACCATCTGCTACACAGCGCCCACCTTCTACCGCCAGATGGCGGCGTTTGCCAAAACACATGGCATTGGCAACTTGCGCATCAGCGTGAGCGCAGGCGAAGGCCTGCCCGACGCCACGCGCCAGCTGTGGAAAGACGCCACCGGACTGGAGATGCTGGATGGGATTGGTGCCACCGAGATGTTCCACATCTTCATTTCCTCGGCCCCTGAGTCGGTTCGCCGTGGCGCCATTGGCCAGGTGGTGCCGGGCTACCAGGCCCGTGTGGTGAACGACGCCGGTGAGCCTTTGCCGGTGGGCGAAGTGGGCAAGCTCGCGGTGATCGGCCCCACGGGTTGCCGCTATCTCGACGACGAGCGCCAGACCCATTACGTCAAGGGCGGCTGGAACCACCCCGGCGACGCCTTCCGCATGGACGCCGACGGCTACTTTTTCTACCAGGCGCGCACCGACGACATGATCATCACCGCCGGCTACAACGTGGCTGGTCCCGAAGTGGAAGCCGCCTTGATGGAGCACCCGGCCGTGGCCGAGTGCGGCGTGGTGGGCAAGCCCGACGACGAGCGCGGCCAGATCGTGCAGGCCTTCGTGGTTTTGAAACCTGGCCACGCCGGCGACGCGGCGCAGGTGAAGGCACTGCAAGACCATGTGAAGCACAGCCTCGCACCTTACAAGTACCCGCGAGAGGTGGTCTTCCTGACCCAACTCCCGCGCACAGAAACCGGCAAGCTGCAGCGCTTTGCCTTGCGCCAGCACGCTGCGCCACAACACTGAGACGACCGACATGAAACACCTGCAGCCGCCCGGCTGGGCCACCCCCAAGGGCTACGCCAACGGCATCAGCGCGCGCGGCACCCACGTGTTCGTGGGCGGCCAGATCGGCTGGAACGCCAGCCAGACCTTCGAAAGCGACGACTTCATTGCACAAACCCGCCAGGCGCTGATCAACATCCGCGCGGTGTTGGCGTGCGCCGACGCCGGGCCACAGCACATGGTGCGCATGACCTGGTACATCACCGACCGTGAGGAGTACAACGCCCGCCTGCGCGAACTCGGCGAGGCCTACCGCGAGGTCATGGGCAAACACTTCCCCGCCATGACCTGCGTGGAGGTGAGCGCGCTGGTCGAAGAGCGCGCGAAGGTGGAGATTGAAGTGACGGCCGTGGTGCCGGACTGAATCCCCACCACTGAACGCACACCACGCCCTCGGGGAGTTGGAAATCCCGGTAACACGGCGTAAATGCTTTCTGATCGGTGCAACGAGCATGTCCCCACAGCCATTGTTGGCTTGCTAACGCTCCCCGTCTCGCTCCAGAATAAGTTCCCCGAAATATGGTTTTCGGGGAAAAAAACCCACAGAGGAGACATATGAAAAGCACCAAACTGTTGCTGGCCCTGATGGCCTGCGGTCTGGCCACGGGGGCGCTCGCCCAAGCCGGCAAGGACAACCTGGCAACGCTCAAGCAGATGAAGGTCTCAGGCGTCGACCTGAACATTCCACCGGTTGCGCAGGAAGGCAAAAACGCCGATGCGATCCGCGCCAACCTCAAGGCCGTGAAGTTGCCTCCGGGCTTCAAGATCGAACTCTACGCCGTCGTCCCCGATGCGCGCCACATGGCGGTGGCTCCCAGCACCAACATGCTCTTCGTGGGCACGCGCAAGACCCGCGTGTGGGCCGTGACCGACCGCAACGGCGACGGCACAGCCGACGAGGTCAAGCCCTTCGCGCCATCGATCAACTTCAAGGTGCCCAACGGCGTGTGCTGGACCAAGGACGGCTTCCTCGTGGTGGTCGAACACAACCGCGTGCTCAACTTCCCGGCCGCCGAGTTCTTCTACGAAGGCCCGGATGTGGCGGTGATCGAAGTGGTGCCCCAGGGCGGCCTGATCCCGGTGGAGGAAGAGTCGTTCAACCACGGCGCGCGCACCTGCCGCGTGGCCGACGACGGCATGCTTTATGTGACCCTGGGTCAGCCCCACAACGTGCAGCCCGCCAACAAGGTCGATCTGTACGACAAGATCGGCATCGGCGGTGTGGTCCGCATGAACGCTTTTGATGGCTCCAAGCGCGAGGTGTTCTCGCGCGGCATGCGCAACTCGGTCGGCATGGACATCAACCCGAAGGACAAGTCGGTTTGGTGGACGGACAACCAGACCGACGGCCTGGGCGACGATGTGCCACCGGGCGAACTCAACCGCGCCACCAAGGTCGGCGAGCACTTCGGCTACCCGTACTGGAACGGCAAGTTCAAGGTGGCAGGCACAGCCGCAGCGCCCGACCTCAAGGACATGAAGGAACCCGCCAACGCTGTCTTCCCGCAGGTGGAGTTCCCGGCCCACCAGGCGCAGCTGGGCATGACCTTCTACAACGGCAAGCAGTTCCCGGCCAAGTACCAGGGCGGCATCTTCGTGGCCTCGCACGGCTCGTGGAACCGCAGCCAGGCCACCGGCGCGCTGATCAACTTCATCCCGCTCAACGCCAACGGAACCGCCGGCAAGTCCGAGGTGTTTGCCGAAGGCTGGCTGGACGGCAACGGCGTCTACAAAGGCCGACCCGTGGACGTGGCTCCGATGAAAGACGGCTCGCTGCTGATCTCCGACGACTACGTCGGCGCGATCTACCGCGTCACCTACTCGCCGAACTGACAGCGGCACCCTGCCGCCTCCTCGCTCAAGCGGCCCACGCGGGCCGCTTGAGCGAGCTCACGCTTGAACGGACCTTTTCCCATGCGAATTTCGATCCTGATCGCGGCCGCGCTGAGCGTGGGCGCCGCGCACGCGGCCGACCCCGCGGTGGGCCGCACCAAGGCCAACATGGCCTGTGCCGTCTGCCACGGCCCCAACGGCATGTCCATGATGCCCAACGCGCCGCACCTCGCGGGCCAGCCCGGCATCTACCTGGTGGAGCAGCTGAAGAACTACCGCAGTGGCAAACGCCCGCACGAGGTGATGGGTGTGATTGCCAAACCCCTGACCGATGCCGAGATCGAGGATCTCGCCGCCTGGTACTCGTCACTGCAGATCAGTGTGCAGACGCCCTGACACCCAAACACTTTCAAGACGCCGCCCCACCATGCAAGTGCGCTACCTGGTTCTTTTTCCCCTGGCCGTGTTGCCCGCCTGGCTGCACGCCCAGACCACCCCCACGCCGCCGGACTCCGACGCCGGATCCCTTGCACCGGTGGTCATCACCGGCAGCGGATCGGCCGACCAGCGCTGGCGCGGCGCGGCCACGGTGGACGTGGTCGACGGCCGCGAACTGCGCGATGGCCAGCTGCAGATCAACCTGTCCGAAGGCTTGGCGCGCGTGCCGGGTCTGGTGATCCGCAACCGCGAAAACTACGCGCAGGACCTGCAGGTCTCCATCCGCGGGTTTGGCGCCCGCTCCACCTTCGGGGTTCGTGGCGTGCGCCTGTTTGTCGACGGCATTCCGGCCAGCGCGCCCGACGGCTCGGGCCAGGCGGCCAACTTCCCGCTGGGCAGTGCCGACCGCATCGAGGTCGTGCGCGGGCCGTTTGCCGCGCTGTATGGCGCCTCCAGTGGAGGCGCCATCCTGGCTTACACACAAGATGGCACCCGGCCCGGTGAACTGCGCGTGGGCTCGGCGTTCGGCTCCAACGGCTTGTGGCGCCTCTCGACCCAGGTCTCCGGCCAGACCGGCACGGCCGAAGCCCCGGGCTGGTCGTACACGCTGGACGTGGGCAAGTTCGCCACCGACGGTGCGCGCCCGCAGTCGGCAGCCGACCGCAGCACCGCGAACGTGAAACTCTCGCGAGCCCATGAGGGTGGGCGGACCGTGATCCTGTTCAACCAGCAGCGTGGCTTTGCGCTGGACCCGCTGGGTCTGGAAAGGAAAGATTTTGAGATCAGTGACCAGAAGACAGCAGACGCGGCCATTGACTTCAACACGCGCAAGTCGGTGTCTCAAAGCCAGCTCGGTCTGGCCTGGGACCAGGCACTGGGCGGAGGGCACAAGATTGAACTGATGGGCTACGGCGGCACACGCCAGGTGGTGCAGTACCAGGCCATTCCCGCCGGTGCTCAGATTCCCGTCACCAGTTCGGGCGGCGTGATCGACCTGGACCGCCACTACTGGGGCTGGAACGCACGCTGGCGCTGGATGGGGGAGGCCGCAGGTGGTCGCCTGTCGGTCAGCGCTGGCTTGGCCGGCGACCGGCAAACCGACTTGCGCCGTGGCTACGAGAACTTCGTGGGCACACCCCCCAACCGCACGCTGGGCGTGCAAGGCGCGCTGCGCCGCGACGAGACCAACCGCGCGAACACACTCGACCCCTATCTGCAGACCGAATGGAGCAGCGAACGGCTCACACTCAGCGCTGGAGTGCGGCGGGTGAATGCCGACTACACCTCCAGCGACCGTTACGTCAACGGCCTCAATGGCGACGACAGCGGCGAAAAAAGCTTTGGCGCCACCTTGCCTGTGGTGGGTTTGCGCTGGCAACTCTCGCCGGGGCTGCAGGCCTTTGCCAACGTGGGTAAAGGCCTGGAGATTCCAACGCTCAACGAGGTGGCCTACCGACTGGGTGCCTCGGGCTTCAACACAACGCTCAACGCTTCGCGCAACACCAGCGCAGAAGCCGGTCTTCGCGGTCGCAACGGCTCGGGCTTGTGGAATGCCACCCTGTTCGACATCCGCACACAAGACGAGATTGTGACGCTGACCAACAGCGGCGGACGCTCGACTTTTCAGAACGCCGGCCGCACGCTGCGCCAGGGGCTGGAGCTCTCTGCAGAGTACGGCCTTGACGAGGTCACGCTGAGCACGGCCTACACCTACCTCAAGGCGAACTACCGCGATGGTTTCACCACGTGCACGGCATCACCCTGTGCTTCGCCCAATGTGCCCATCCCCGCTGGCAATCAGATGCCCGGTCTGCCTCGCCACCAGCTCTTTGCCCAACTCGCCTGGGCACCGAACCTGGCGGGCAGCTGGGCAGCGGGCAGCGTGTTCACCCTGGAAGCGCGCCACACGGGCCGCGTGTTCGTCAACGACCTCAACAGCGATGCCGCCGCCGGCCACACGCTCTTCAGCATCGGCGCCCGCTTCGAGCAAACCACAGGTGCCTGGACCTGGCGCGAGTTCGTGCGCATCGACAACCTCACCGACAAGAAACACGCAGGCTCGGTGATCGTCAACGATGGCAACAGCCGCTTCTTCGAACCCGGCCTGGGCCGCTCGCTGTCGGCCGGTATCGAGCTCACGCGGCGCTTTTGAACACCGGCCGCGCAGCCCTCACGGGGGCAGCCGGCCGAACTCGCTCTCGGGGTCGATCACCTGCGCCGGCAGGCTGATGGCGAAGGTACAGCCGGCGCTCGACGCGGCCTCGCACCAGATGCGTCCGCCGTGCCGCTCGACGATGCGCTGTGCGAG
>NZ_JALHLX010000165.1 GCF_022844385.1 Hydrogenophaga sp.
GGCAACACAAACGTCCGTTTCGCCAACCCATCGGCAATGCGCTGCGTTTGCGTGCGCTCGCCTTCCAGCCGCGCCCGAAGCAACGGATCGCTGGTGCCGCTGGCGGCGATGCTTTTGTTGATGACCCAGGCCCAGGGTTCGATGTGGGCGCGGCGCAGGTCGTCTTGCAGCGCAGCGGCCTGGGTCACGGGGGTGGTCTCGGGCAGGGTGACGATGACGACGTGGGTGATGCTGCCGTCTTGCAGGCGCATGAGCGGTGTGACGATGTGCAGGCCGCTGGCGCTGCTGCCGTCGGCCTTGGTTTCGTATTGCTGCGTCATCTGGCGGTGGTAGGCGCCGGTGGCGTCCATCAGCAGCAGGCTGTGGCCGGTGGGGGCCGTGTCGAGCACCACAAAGGCGCTGCGCGCAGTGTTGACCACGCGGCTGAAAGCGTGGAACACGGCCACTTCTTCGGTGCAGGGGGACTGCAGGTCTTCCAGCAGCAGGGCGCGGCCCTGTTCGTCGAGATCCTTGCCCTTGCTGGCCATGATCTTGGCGATGTAGGCCTCGGTTTCGGCCTTGGGGTCGATGCGCCCGACCTTCAGGCCTTCCAGGCTGCCGTTCAAGGTGTCGGCCACGTGGGCGGCCGGGTCGGTGGTGGTCAGGTGCACGCTGTGGCCGCGCTGCACCAGGCCCACGGCCAGGGCGGCGGCAATGGTGGTTTTGCCCACGCCGCCTTTGCCCATGACCATGATCAGGCCGTGGCCCTTGGCGGCGAGCTCGTCGGCCATGCGGCTCAGCGGTTCGGCGGGCAAGCTCGCCTTCCGTTCGGCTTGGGCTTGTCCAAACCCTGCGAGCCCTTCGACAGGCTCAGGGCGAACTGATGCGCCCAGCAGCGCTCGCAGCGCGGGCAGGCCCACCGTGTCGAAGGCGCGCAGCGGCACTTCGTCGCGCGGCAGCTGGGCGAGTGTGTCGGGCATGGTGGCCATGGCTTCACGGCCCAGGGCTTCGATGGCTTGCGCAATCGGGTCGTTGGGGTCGCTCGCGTGGAACACGCCGTTGATGGCGAGCCGCTGGTTGGCGAGGCCCAGGCTGCGCAGCTCTTCAGCGGTGCGCGCGGCTTCCTGCATGGGGCGCGGGTCGGGCCGGGTGACGAGCACCACGGTGGTGAGCGCGGGGTCGCTCAAGGCCTGCAGCGCGGCGTTGAAGCGGGCCTCCTGCATCTTCAGGCCCGAGTGCGGGCCCAGGCACGAGGCGCCGCGATCGTTGTCGGCGAGAAAGCCGCTCCAGGCCTTGGGCAGGCTCAAGAGGCGCAAGGTGTGGCCGGTGGGCGCGGTGTCGAACACCACGTGGTCGTAGCGCGCGCCATCACCCTCGCCCACCAGCAGCGCGGCGAATTCATCGAACGCGGCGATCTCGGTGGTGCAGGCGCCCGAGAGTTGTTCGCGCACGGTGTGGCGCTCGGCGTCGGTGGCGTCGCTGCCCAGTTGCGCGAGCACGCGCAGGCGGTAGGCCTCGGCGGCAGCGTCGGGGTCGATGTTGATGACCGAGAGGCCAGGCACACCGGGCACGTCCACCGGCTGGTTCGACAGGGTGATGCCCAGCATGTCGTCCAGGTTGGACGCGGCGTCGGTGCTGACCAGCAGCACGCGGTGGCCCGCGTCGGCCAAGGCAATGGCCGTGGCGGTGGACAGCGAGGTTTTGCCCACGCCGCCTTTGCCGGTGAAAAACAGGAAGCGCGTGGGCGCGGTGGTGAAGCCAGGCGGGTTGAAGGGGGTCATGTGCCCAGCATGGCACCAACCGCCTTGGCGCGGGCTGATCCGCATCAAGGTGGCGCCACACGGGTGGGCTTGCAGCCCGACGCTACTTCAATGCGCGGGACTGCATGAAAGCTTCCAGGGTCACGACGCGGCAGGCATTGTTCGCAGCGAACGCGTCGGCCAGCACCAGCAGGTCCCGGTCGCCCGACACCAGCCAACGCGCTTTGCCGGCCACCGCCAGGTGCAGAAAAGGCAGATCGAACGGGTCTCTGCAATCCGGCACAGGCGGTGGAGGCTCCGGGATTCGAACAGCGGTGGTGTGAGGCAGGAAGTCGGCCAACAGCTCCTGCTGGTCGCCCGTCGTCAAACGGAACTTGGGGTAGGCCAGCACGCGCATCAACTCCTGCACGGTGGCGGTGCTGACCAGCGGGGTGAAAGCGCCTTGTTGCCAACCCTGGCGCAAGGCGCCGGCGGCCTTGCCGCCAAACAGCAGCGCGGACAACACCACGTTGGTGTCGAGCACCACGCGAGTTGGCGCACTCATTTGCGCGGCGAGGTCTTCAGGGCCGCCTTCTTCGCAGCCTTGTTCGCAACCCTCTTGGCGGGCCGGGCGGCGTACACCGCAGCAGGCTCGGCCGCTTGCAGCGCGCCCGAACGGGCCCAGGCCACCGCATCGGCCACATCCAGTTCGGTCAGGTCCAGCTCGGCCAGCTTGGCGCGCACGGCATCGACGCGCTGCAACCGCACCGGCGTCAGGATGATCTGGCCGGCGCGGGTCTCCACTTCAAAGTACTCGGAGGCACCCACCGCCTGGGTGGCGGCCTTGGGCAAGGTGAGCTGGTTCTTGGATGTCAGTTTGGCCAACATGGCGATCTCCAAAGCAAGGAATCCTTACTTTAACCAGATGGCGAATTCACGGCAAGTCAACGGCCCGGCAGCGTCACCGTGACCGCCAGGCCCGGCTTTGCATTGCGCACCGCAAACGTGCCGCCATGCGCCTGGGCCACCAGGCGGCACAGGTACAGCCCCAGGCCCACGCCGCCGGCGTTGCGGGTGCGGGCGGTGTCGGGGCGGAAGAAGGCCTGGGCCAGATGGGGCAGCTGGTCGTCGGGCACGCCGGGGCCGTGGTCGCGCACCTCGAGTTCGATGCCCTGCCCCGCTTCGCCGGTGCGGCGGATGTGCAGCTCCACCGGCAGCGGTGCGTCCGCGCTGTGGCGCAGCGCGTTGTCGAGCAGGTTGCGCAGCAGCAGTTTCACGCGGATGCGGTCGAGCGGCAGCGTCGGCAGGTGCGATGCGGTGTGCACGCGGATGCTGTGCGCGGCGGGTTGCGTGTTCGCGAGTTCGTCGATCACGTCGCGGGCCAGTTGGGCCGGATCGGTGGGCTCGCGGTTCAGCGCGGCGTGGCGGCCGGCCAGGCGTTCGCTCTCCAGCAAATCGCTGATGAGCTTGGCCATCTCGGCCAGATCGCGCAGCAGGGCTTCGCGCTGGGGGGTGACGTCTGCGGTGTCGGGCAGCAGCTCGGTATTGAGCCGGGCGCGCGTGAGCGGGCTGCGCAGTTCGTGGCTGATGGCCAGCAGCAGGGCGCGCTGGGCTTCGAGCATTTGCTCGATGTCATGCCCCATGGTGTTGATGGTGGTGGCGAGCTCGCCCAGTTCGTCGTGGCGACGGGATGGCCGCAGTGCGATGGGTTGCCCGAACTCGCCAGCGCCAAAGCGCATGGCACCGGCGCGGATGTCGTCCAACGGGCGCAGCAAGCGGCGCACATACAGCCACGCCAAGGCGGTGATCAGCAGCAGGGCCGTGAGCGCAAAACCGAACAGGCGCGGACGGCGTTCGAACGCGGTGTCGTTCAGGCCGAAGGTGATGGTGTGCCCGTCGGCGCTGGTGCGCTGAAGCAGGCTGTCCCAGTCGCGGTCGTCGCCCCAGTCGTTTCGGTCTTCGCCGCGCCGGTGTTTGCGCGGTCCGCGCGGCTCCTGCGCTTCAGCGTGCGAACGCCAGTTCACCTGCGGGCCGGCAATGTCGATGGTGATCACCGGCAGGCGCGACACGATGGCCTGCGCGCGTTGCACCTCGGGTGTGCCGGCGGGGGCCACGTCGGAGGCCAGGCGGCTCACATAGTCCATGAGCAGCGGGCGCGCGGCTTCGCGCCACCCGAGCGAAAACGCCTTCTGCGCGCCGCTGATGAAGATGAAGGCCACCGACAGCGCCAGCAGCAGGAACACCGCGAGCAGGCGCAGCTTGATGGAGTGGCGCAGGCGGCGCAGCCAGTTCATGGCGGGGTGGGTCCGATGCGTCGCAACGCCAGCGAATAGCCCGCGTTGCGCAGCGTCTTGATGCAGTCCAGCGGCTCCAGCTTTTTGCGCAGGCGACTCACCACGATGTCCACCGCGCGGGTGTAGAGGTCGGCCTCGTGACCACGCAGCTGGTTGAGGATGTCGTCGCGGCTGAACACGCGCCCGCTCTCGCGGGCCAGCAGGTGCAGCAGTTCGAACTCGGTGCCGGTGAGTTCAACCTCTTCGCCCTGGCGCACCACACTGCGGCGCGCCGGGTCGATGGTCAGGCCTTCGAACGCCAGCACGTCGGGCGCCGGTGCGCCGTTGGCGGGGCCGTTGTGGCCATGGCGGCGGCGCAGCAAGGTCTGGATGTGGGCGACGAGTTCGCGCGGCTCGAAGGGTTTGGGCAGGTAGGCGTCGGCGCCCAGCTCCAGGCCCACCACACGGTCCATCACATCACCGCGCGCCGTGAGCATGACGATGGGGATGTCGCTTTCCTTGCGGATGGTGCGGCAGAGTTCAAAGCCGTCCATCTCGGGCAGCATCACGTCAAGGATGGCGGCCTCGAACACGCCGCTGCGCAGGCGCGCCAGGCCCTCGCTGGGCTTGAGCGCCTGCGTGAGATCCAGCTCGAACCGCCGAAAGTAGGTGGCCAGCGGTGGCCCGAGCTGTTCGTCGTCGTCAATCAGCAGTACACGGTGCATGCGGCATTCTCACACTGCGGTGCCCTTGACGACATGCCGACTCAGCCGCGGCGGCCCCAGCCCTTGCGTTTGTTCATCATCTCGCGAACCTCGGACTGCTGCGTCGGGTTGAGGCTGTCGTAGAAATCGGCCAGGGCGTTGATCACTTCAGGGCTGCTCACCTGCACCACGCGGGTCTTCTCGTCGAGCAAGCTCAGGGCACGGGCGCGGTCGAACTTTTCGCCGGCCACCAGTTGCCGTACCTCGGCGCGCGGGTCGGTGGTCTGGCCCATGAAGGCGGTGCGTTGGGCCTGCAGCTTGTCGGCCAGCACGCCGAGCTTTTGTTGCTGCTCGGCGGTGAGGTCGAGCTTCTTCGTCACACGGTCGATCACCTTGCCGCGCATTTCGGTCATGCGCTCGGCGCTCATGGAGCCGTGCTCCTGGTGGCCGCGCGTGCCACAGGCGGTGAGGCCGCCCACAGCGATGGTGATGCCGGTCAGGGCGATGAGTGAGCGTTTGATCCAGGGTTTCATGACGGTGTCCTTGTTGAGGAGGGGTTGAACATGACCGTGATGGTGCCGGCCCGGGACGATTGCGTCGTCTCGCCGCGGTTTCGGTTTGTTTCGTTTCATGTCGGGCGGGGGCGCTGCACAATGCGCCAGTTGTGCCACCCCGGCGCTGTGGAGACACCGCATGAAAACCACCCTGCTGAAACATCTGGTCGCGCTGGGTCTTGCCAGTCACTGTGCCTTGGCGCTGTCCACCGCCACGGGCCCCAAGCCAGCGCCAGTGGATTGTTCGAAGACCCCCGGCACCCAGAGCGAACTGAACGCCTGCGCCTTTCAAGACTTTGAAGCCGCGACCGCTGCCTACAACACCGCCTACAAAACCTTGTCGCAAAGCGTGGGCAACAAGCAGCGCCAGCTGTTGCGGCAGGTGCAGACCGAGTGGATCCAGTACCGCGTGAAAGCCTGTGAGTTCGAGAAGAGCGGCGTCGAGGGCGGCAGCATTGCGCCCATGATCAACTGGCAGTGCCAGGCGCGCATGACCCGCGAGCGCACCGCCGAACTGCAGCGGTTTCTGGATTGCAAGGAGGGCGACTTGAGCTGCGTGCGGCAGCCCAAGTGAAGCCCGGGCCAGCCGCCGGGCCGCCCCAAGGCTGGACCCGCCCCCTCGGGGGGCAGCAACCCGCGCAGCGGCGGAGCGTGGGGGCTCAGATCACCAGACTTCGGTGTCGACTTCGCGGTTGGCCTGGTCGTTGTAGCGGTTGCCCTTGACGGTCTGCTGGTTGATCAACGCGTCCAGCTTGGCCATGGTGGCCGTGTCCAGCTTCACATCGGCCGCGCCGATGTTCTCTCGCAGGTGGTCCTCGCGCGCCGTGCCGGGGATGGGCAGGATGTCGTTGCCCAG
>NZ_JALHLX010000166.1 GCF_022844385.1 Hydrogenophaga sp.
GCCGGGGAACGGTGGATTGCCTGGAGCTAAGCCGGCTCTTGCGGAGCGCCGACGGTGCGGCCCTGTCGAGCGCCCACATGCACCTGCCCGCGTGACTCGGCCAGCTCCACCTGGCGCTGGCGCTCGGCAAGCTGGGCTTTTTCCTGCTCGGTGCGCTGGTCGTGGCAGTGCGGGCAGCTCACGCCCTTGACATAGTGCGGTGAAGCCTTCTCGGCAGCACTCAAAGGCCAGCGGCACGAGCGGCACAGCTCGTGGGGCCCGGGCTGCAAACCGTGGCCCACGCTCACGCGTTCGTCAAACACGAAGCAGTCGCCCTGCCAGGTGCTCTGCCCGGGCGGGACCTCTTCGAGGTACTTGAGGATGCCGCCCTCCAGGTGGTAGACCTCGTCGAATCCCCGCATCTTCATGAGCGCAGTGGACTTTTCGCAGCGGATTCCGCCGGTGCAGAACATCGCCACCTTGGGCTTCTTGCCGTCTTGCAAGGCCGGCTGAGCGTCCAGCCAGGCCGGCAGTTCGGTGAAGGTTTTGATGTTCGGATTGACCGCACCGGCGAACGTGCCGATGGCCACTTCGTAGTCGTTGCGGGTGTCGATCACCAGCACGTTGGGGTCGGCCAGCAAGGCGTTCCAGTCTTGCGGCTTCACGTACTGACCCACGGTCTTGTTCGGGTCCAGGCCGGGCACGCGCAGGGTCACGATCTCCTTCTTCAGCCGCACCTTCATGCGGTGAAACGGCGGGTGCTCGCTCCACGATTCCTTGTGCGGCAGGCGGGCCAGGCGCGCGTCGGCGCGCAGGTGCGCCAGCACGGCACGCACGCCCGCTTCGGGCCCGGCGATGGTGCCGTTGATGCCTTCCCGCGCAATCAGCAAGGTGCCCTTGACGCCGTTTGCCTCGCAACATGCCTGCAGCGGTTCGCGCAAATCGGCGAAGTCGGGCAGATCGACAAACTGGTAGAGGGCGGCGGTGAGGTACATGGGGGCGCGAGGCTCGGCGGACATGACCGCGATTATCCCCCTGCCCCGCGCTTATAGCGGCTGCAGCTGGGCGGGGTCGGGCCGCTCAAGCCACTGAGCGAACTCGTCCGCCAACTGCTGACTGGCCGCGGTGGCACCGTTCCAGGCCTTCATGCGCCCGGCCAGGTCGGGGCCGTAGCGGGTGAAGTCCTGGCGGTCGGGCAGCTTTGCGTTGGGCAGGGTCTTCACCCAGGCGGGATCGGGCGCGAGCACCAGCATGTTGTCCAGCGCGGCGCTGCTGCGGTGCCGACCCTTCCAGGCCTTGTCGAGCCAGCCCGGCACCACCGCTTGCTGGAAATGTGGGTACAGCACGATGGGTGCGGCGGCCGGTGGCTGGTAGCGCAGGTGCAGGTGGTAGTCGGTGATGCCACCGTCCCAGTAGGCGCCCGGTGGCGCACCCGCAATGCCGTGCACCGGGCGCAGCACGAAGGGAATGGAGCAACTGGCCTGCAACGCGTCCATGAAATTGGCGTCACCCAGCGGCACCTGGCGGGTGCGGAAATCGTGGGGATCGAACGGGAGCTGGGAGCTGGTGGAGAACACCACCCGCTCCAACCAGGCACCCAGCGCCTTTCGGTGCAGGGCGTTGGCCGCGAATGCGCCCAGATAGCCCAAGGGCGTGCGAAGGCTTCCATCACGGCCAAGCAGGTGGCGACCCCGCGAAGTGACGATGTGCAGCCGGTAGCGCGGGTGATTCAACACTTCGCCAATGCGACCGCCGTAAAAGAGCTTGAGGTTGCCGCCAAACTGCTCGCTGACCTGATCGGGCGTGGGGCGCTTCTGGCCTGGAGGCAAGTCGTAGTGCTGGGCGATGTAGTCGCGCTCCAGCCGCTCGAAAGCAGCCACCGGGTCATGAAGGCAGGCGGCGGCCATGCGCCAGGCGCCGATGGAGGCCCCCACCAGGTGCACCGGCTGGTCACTTTGCAGCAGCCATTGACCAAACAGGAAGCGGTCGAGTGGCCCGAGGATCAGGCCCTTGGGTCCGCCGGCGGCGGCGGGGATCACGCCCACGTCTCGCGGGCGCAGACCGTGTTGCGCGATGTGCTGGCGGGCGCGCGGACCCGCGTAGAGGCGAAGTGCTTGCATGGGCTGCGATTGTGTCGCAGCCGGTCGTCACGACGTGACGTGGTCGCCCGGGGTTTCTTCGGCTTCGGTGATCTCGGTGTGGCGCGAGATCGAAGGAATCTCCTCGGCCACCACCGTGTCGGGGTCGATACCGAGCACCAGCCCCACAGGATCGGGGTAGGTGTTGATCAACAACTCCGAGCGCATGGCCTGTTCTTCCGCCCGGGCGCGCCATGAGCCGATGTGGATCACGCCGGCGATGGGTTCGTAGACCTCGTTCTCGAACGGCGCCGTCTGGTGTTCGATGGCGTTGATCATGCGGCGCGGAAAATTCCATTCGCGGGCCAGCGCGGCGCCCACCTCGGCATAGCTGTAGCCAAACAGGCCACGCTCGGCGGTGGAGCGCTTGAGATCGAGCATGGGCACACTGCGGTCCAGGTCGATCATGGCCTCGGGCATGCCCACGTGCATGACGAGCTCACCGATGCCGTGGATGAGGCCGGCGGTGAAGGCCGTGTTCTCGTCGATGCGGATCGGCAGCGCGATGTAGCGCGAGAGGTTGGCGGTGTTGAGGCTGTAGCGCCAGAACTGGTTGAGGTTGACACCGCCCACGGCGTGAAAACCTTCGCCCAGCGAAGCGGCAATCACCAGCGCACGCACCTTGATCAACCCCAGCACCTGGATCGCCTCGCGGGCACTCGACACCGAGCGGTGCAAGCCGAAGAAGGCCGAGTTGGCGGTCTTGAGCAACTTGGCGGTGAGCACCGGGTCGTCTTCGATATAGGAGGCCGCCAGCATGGCGTCGACATCTTCCTGATCAAAAGTTTCGATCAGTTTGCGCACCACCTTGGGGGCCGATGGCAGGGCATCGGGCCGTTTCAGGAGCTTCTCGAGTTGCATGTCTTTTCCCCGCCTTTTGCGCCCACCCGAATCGGGTTTGCTGTCATTTTTATCGCCTGAAAACCTGCGCACTTGAGGTCTTTTTCAGTCAATGAACGCGCCCAGCGCCTGGCTGAACGACCACTCCGACGGGTCCTTGCCGAGCACGCTGTCCAGGTCCAGGCCGAGCGAGAGGCCCACCAGGTCGGGAAAGGTGGCCACCAGGCCGTTTTCGTCGAGCTGTATCTCCTCGGCGCGTGCGCGCCAGGAAGCGATGTGCAGCACACCACCCAGCGGGTCGTAGGCCTCATCGTCAAAGGGGCTGATCTGGTTGTTCAGGGCCGAGACGATGGTGGTGGGGAACTGCCACTTTTCCGCCATGCCCGCGCCCACTTGGGCGTAGCTGTAGCCGAACACCGACATCTCGGCCCGTGCCCGGTTCAGGTCCAGCGGCGGTGTACCCATGTCCAGCGGTGCGATCAGGTCGGGCATGGCGATGTGCATGATCAGGTCGCCGATGGCGTGAATCAGGCCGGCAGTGAAGGCGTTGCTCTCGTTCTGGCGCAGCAGGCCGGAGAGCGACTTGGAGATGTCGGCCACCCGCAGGCTGTAGCGCCAGAACTGCGGCAGGTTGACCCCGGGCACGTTCTTGAAGCTCGACCCCAGGGCCGCGGCCATCACCAGCGAGCGCACATGGGTCATGCCCAGCATGGCCACGGCCTCCTCGGCGCTGCCGATCTTGCGGCTGACGCGGAAGAAGGCCGAGTTGGACAGCCGCAGCACCCGCGTGGTGAGCGACGGGTCCTGCGAGATCAGGTCGGACACACGCTTGGGATTCGGGTCGTCCTTGTTCATCTCCGCCAGCAGGTCGGACACGGTGCGCGACATGGCGGGCAGCGCTCGGGGAAAGTTCAGCAGGGCTTCGAGTTGCATGGGGTGAAGTCCGGTGGCGGCTTGGGGTCGTTGCGGGCCATGACCTGAGGTTTGCCCGTTCCATGGTGTATCGGCACCCATGCCCCCAACTTGAGCCCTCGAAGCAGCCCGGAACAGGCCGGTTTCAACCGGCCTGTTTCAGCCCTTGGTACCCTTGCCCGAACCCTGCAGGCGGGCAAACGCGGAAGCCATGGCCGAGGGTGCCGCCGGCCCAGCGCTGCCAGAAGCGCTGCGTCCCTCCGGGCGAACCGATCGCACCGGCTCGAAGCGGTTGTCGCGCGGCCCGGCGCCCTGCCCTGCGCTGCGCCCCGGTGCCTCGCCGAGCTTCATCGACAGGCCGATGCGCTTGCGCGCCACGTCGACTTCCATCACCTTGACCTTGACGATGTCCCCGGTCTTGACGATTTCGCGCGCGTCGTTGACGAACTTGTGTGCCAGCTGGCTCACATGCACCAGCCCGTCCTGGTGCACACCCAGGTCGATGAAGGCGCCGAACTGGGCCACGTTGCTCACCGTGCCCTCCAGAATCATGCCCTCGCGCAGGTCGCTGATGTCGTCCACGCCGTCGTTGAAGCGCGCCACCTGGAAATCGGGGCGCGGGTCGCGACCGGGTTTCTCGAGCTCGCCGAGGATGTCCTTGACGGTGATCACACCGAAGCGCTCGTTGGCGAACAGCTCGGGGCGCAGAGTCTTGAGCATGTCGGCGCGGCCCATGAGCTCGGCCACCGGCTTGCCCGTGGTGTTCATGATCTGCTCCACCACCGGGTAGGTCTCCGGGTGCACACCCGTCATGTCCAGGGGGTTGTCGCCACCGCGGATGCGCAGGAAACCCGCGCTCTGCTCGAAGGTCTTGGCGCCCAGGCCGGCCACGTCCATCAACTGTTGCCGGTTCTTGAACGCGCCGTGCGCCTCGCGCCAGCGCACCACGGCCTTGGCCACGCTGCCCGAGAGGCCCGACACCTTGGAGAGCAGCGGCACGCTGGCGGTGTTGAGATCCACGCCCACGCCGTTCACGCAGTCCTCCACCACCGCGTCCAGCGTGCGGGCCAGTTCACTCTGGTTCACGTCGTGCTGGTACTGGCCCACTCCGATGCTCTTGGGATCGATCTTCACCAGCTCGGCCAGCGGGTCCTGCAGGCGTCGCGCGATGCTGGCCGCGCCACGCAGGCTCACGTCCACGTCGGGCATTTCCTGGCTGGCGAATTCACTGGCGGAGTACACGGAAGCACCGGCCTCGCTCACCACCACCTTCTGGATCTCGGGACGGGCCAACTGCTTCATCAGGTCGGCGGCCAGCTTGTCGGTCTCGCGACTCGCGGTGCCGTTGCCGATGGCGATCAGGTTCACGCCGTGTTTCTCGCTCAGCAGGCGCAGCGTGTGCAAGGCGCCGTCCCAGTCGCGCCGCGGCTCGTGCGGGTACACCGTGGCCGTGTCCACCAGCTTGCCGGTGGCATCGACCACCGCCACCTTCACGCCGGTGCGGATGCCCGGGTCCAGGCCCATCACCACCTTGGGGCCGGCGGGTGCGGCCAGCAGCAGGTCGCGCAGGTTGTCGGCAAACACCTTGATGGCGACAGCCTCGGCGCTCTCGCGCAGGCGGGCGAACAGGTCGCGCTCGCTGGAGAGCGAGAGCTTCACGCGCCATGTCCAGGCCACGCATTTGCGCAGCAAATCATCGGCTTTGCGGCCCTGGTGGCTCCAGCCCAGTTGCAAGGCGATGCGGCCTTCGGCGAGGGAGGGGGCAGCGCTGCGCGCGGGAGAGCCCTCACCCCTGCCCTCTCCCAGAGGGAGAGGGAGAGGGAGTGAAGCCTCGGGCAGCACCAGCTTCGCATCCAGAATCTCCAGGGAGCGCCCGCGGAACACCGCCAGCGCCCGGTGCGAGGGCACGCGCGAAATCGGCTCGTCGTAGTCGAAGTAGTCGCGAAACTTTGCCACCTCGGGCGCGTTTTCGTCCTTGCCCGCCACCAGCGTGCTCTTGAGCAGGCCTTCGGCCCAGAGCCACTCGCGCAGGTTCTGCAGCAGCGCGGCGTCTTCGGCCCAGCGCTCGCTCAGGATGTCGCGCACGCCGTCGAGGACCGCAGGTACGGTGGAGAAGTCGGCGCCGGGCTTGCCGTCGTCCAGCACCTCGGGGGGGCGGGTGAACGCCATGGCCTCGGCCGTGGGGTC
>NZ_JALHLX010000167.1 GCF_022844385.1 Hydrogenophaga sp.
AGCGGGCCTTCGATCACGTTGAGCGGGCGGCCGCCACCGGCCTCGATCTCGCGCCACATCTCTTCGGTGTCTTCGCTGATGAAGTCGTTCATGCCGCGCACCAGCGCGTGGCTCAGGCGCTCGCGGATCGGCAGCGCGCGCCACTCGTTCTTCTTGCTGTCGTCCTTGGCCGCGCCCTTGGCGTTTTCGGCCACCTCCACCAGGCGCTCGCCGGCATCAAGCCTGCGGTTCAGCACCACGTCTTCCACGCGTTCGCGCAGATCGGGTTCGAGCTCGTCGTACACGCCCACCATGCCGGCGTTGACGATGCCCATGTCCATGCCGGCCTTGATCGCGTGGTACAGGAACACGGTGTGGATCGCCTCGCGCACCGGGTCGTTGCCACGGAAGCTGAACGACACGTTGGACACACCGCCGCTCACCTTGGCGCCCGGCAGGTTCGCCTTGATCCAGCGCGTGGCGTTGATGAAGTCGACCGCGTAGTTGTTGTGTTCCTCGATACCGGTGGCAATGGCGAAGATGTTCGGGTCGAAGATGATGTCTTCCGGCGGAAAGCCCACCTCGTCCACGAGGATGCGGTAAGCCCGCTCGCAGATCTCGACCTTGCGCTCGTAGGTGTCGGCCTGGCCCTTTTCGTCAAACGCCATCACCACGGCGGCCGCGCCGTAGCGCTTGACCAGCCGCGCCTGGCGCTTGAACTCGTCCACGCCCTCTTTCATGCTGATGGAGTTCACCACGCCCTTGCCCTGCACGCAGCGCAGGCCGGCCTCGATCACCTCCCACTTGGAGCTGTCCACCATCACCGGCACACGTGCAATGTCGGGCTCGCCGGCGATCAGGTTGAGGAACTTCACCATGGCGGCCTTGCTGTCCAGCATGGCCTCGTCCATGTTCACGTCGATGATCTGGGCGCCGTTTTCCACCTGCTGGCGCGCCACGGCCAGCGCCTGCTCGTACTCGCCGTTCAGGATCATGCGGGCGAAGGCCTTGGAGCCGGTGACATTGGTGCGCTCGCCGACGTTGACGAACAGGCTGTCAGGCCCGATGCGCAGCGGCTCCAGGCCGGAGAGCAGCATGGGCGGCACGGAAACGGGGGAAGACGGGGAAGCGGAGGCAGATGCAGACATGGGGCTCACCAAGGCAGTTTTGCAGACAACAGACTGGTGAGCGCCGTTTTGGGCCTGTTCGTGCCCACTCAAGCCTGACGCACACGCGAACCCTGGGGGCCGGTGGCGCTGCAGCGCTCCTTGAGAAGGCCTGATTTTAGCCGGCCACGGAGCCGGAGTGGCGCACCTCAGGGCGCCACCAGCACCAGTGCCCCGTCTTCGCGCGCCAACCGACCGCTGTGTTCCAGCGCGGCCAGCGCGCGGTAGAGCGCTTCGTGCGTCACGCCCAGCTCGCCCGCGAGTGACTTCAATCCCGCCCGCACCGGGTAGCGGCCCAGCTCGCCTTCGGTGTCCAGCAGGTGCAGCACCCGGTCCTGCACGCGGTTCAGGCTCAGCCGTTCGCATTGCAGGCGCAAGCGCCGAAGTTCGGCATTGAGCATGGCGACCCAGCGCATGGCAAAGGCCGGGTCGCTGGCCAGCGCCTGGCGCAGGGCCGCCACCGGCACACGCGTGACGAGCGTGTCGGCCAGCACCTGGGCATCGCAGTGGTAGCGGGTGGACTGCAGGCTCGCCTCGCCCACAAAGCCGCGCCGCGCGCGCTGCAGCACGGTGCTTGCCCCTTGCGGGCCGGGGCGCTCCAGCACCACCTCGCCCTCTGCCACATAGAACATGTGCGTGGGCCGGGCGCCGGTGGCAAACAGGCGCTCGCCCCGCGCGTGGCGTCGGGTGTGGCACAGCGCGTGCAATGCAGCGGGCAGCAGGGCGGCCAGGGAAGCGGGCAGCGAGGGGTCGGCGTTCATATGATCACGATCATAGGAGCCCGGCTGTGAACCGGGAATACTCCACGGCTCTCCCGCCGGCAACCCCCCGAAAGAACCGATGCCATTTCCCAAGCTGAGAAACGCACTGATGCTGGCCATGGGCCTGGCCGCCACGCTGGCCCACGCCGTGGACGTGGCGTTCGCACCCGTGGCCCCGGGCGTGTACGCCTTCGTGGGCGAGAAGGGCGGGCGCACCCACCAGAACGAAGGCCTCAACGCGAACATCGGCCTGGTGGTCACGCCGGCCGGCGCGCTGCTGGTGGACAGCGGCGCCAGTTTTCTGGGCGCCAAGCAGATCCACGAGGCGGTGAAGAAGGTCACCTCGCAGCCGGTCCGGTGGGTCATCAACACCGGCGGGCAGGACCACCGCTGGCTGGGCAACAGCTACTTTCTGGCCCAGGGCGCCGAGGTGATGGCCCACGCCAGCGCACGGGCCGACATGCTCGCGCGCGGCGGCGACCACATGAGCAACCTGAAGACCGAGCTGAATGAAAAACTCGACGGCACCGTGCCGACCTTGCCCTCCCGCTTCCTGAGCGGCACCGATGAAACCCTGAACCTGGGCGGGACCGTGGTGGAGGTCAAACACCGGGGCGGCGCACACACGCCGGGCGACGTGATCGTCTGGTTGCCCGGCCCGCGCGTGGTGTTCAGCGGTGACGTGGTGTACGTCGACCGTTTGCTGGGCGTGATCCCGGTCAGCCACACCGGCCGCTGGCTGCAAAGCTTCGCCGCGCTGGAAGCCCTGCAGCCCGTCCGGATCGTGCCCGGCCACGGTGAGGTGTGCGACGTGGCCACCGCCCGGGCGCAGACGCGCGACTACCTGCAGGCCCTGCGCACCCACATGAAAAAAGCGGTCGACGATGGCGCCGAGATCGGCGCCGCCATCCAGACCTTTGACGCCCAACCGTGGATGGGTCTGCTCAACGCCGCACAGCTGCACCCCGGCAACGCCAGCCGCACCTACCTGGAACTCGAACGCGAATGAACGCCTTGAAGCACCGCAGCACAACCCTGCTCGCCATCGGCCTGCTGGCCGCCGGCATGGCCCTGGCCGCCAGCCTGCCGTTTGCCTTTCACCATGTGGGGAATTTCAAGCGCATGAGCCACACCGGCGACACCGCAGGCCAGGCCGCGGTGAGCAGCCTGCCGCAAGCGGCCGGCACCTGGGGCGTGGGCGCCACGGCCGGCCTCAAGGCCGAGATGATCCAGATCGACGGCCGGCTGCTGGTCAGCCCCGGCAGCGACGACCGGGGCCGCGTGCGCCCGCCTGAAGCGAACGAACAGGCCTTGCTGTGGGCCAGCGCGCGCGTGGCGGCCTGGGCCGAGGTGCCGGTGCCGCGCGACATGGAGCAACCCGCGTTTGAGGCCTTTGTGCAGGAACAGGCCCGGGCCCGGGGCCTGTCGCTCGACCAGCCTTTCCCCTTCCGGGTGACCGGCGCGTTCCCGCGTCTGCGCTGGCATGTGGTCACCGGCGAAAAGCCGGCCGGCAGAAGTTCGTCCGGCCACGGGGCGCACGGCGCCGCGCACGCGGGCCACCACGCCAACCAGCAGGCCGGCATGAAGGTCTTCCACGAACCCGGCGCCGTGGGCCAGCTCGTTGGCGTCTACAGCGGCACCGCGCTGGAGGGCGTGGTGTCCCACCCCGGCGAGCGGTTCCACGCGCACTATGTTGACGACCAGCTCAGCGTCTCCGGCCATGTGGACGCCTACGCCGTGGCGCAAGGCGCCGTGTTGCTGCTGCCGCTGCGCTGAAACGACCGCGCCCGCCCGCGGTGTGGGGCGGGCGGGGCAGAGCAACACCAGGCCTCTGGTGCGATGCTTGCTTGACCCTCCCCATGCCCCCTCAACGCACCGACCCCGACCACACCGGCACCGACTGGCACGCCCAGGAGCTGCTGCTCATGCGCGAGGTCATGAAGCTGGTGGGCCGCAGCCTGGCGCCGGCCTTTGTGTTGCGCGAGATGCTGCACCTCATGAGCGAGCTGCTCGGCCTGAACCGGGGGCGCATGGTGCTGGCCGACGAAGGCATCCCCGGCCAGGCCAAAGAAACGCGCACCGCCTCCATCCGCCACGCCTACGGCCTCACCGCCGGGCAGGTGGCCAGCGGTGTCTACCGCTGGGGCGAGGGCATCACCGGGCGCGTGCTGCAGACCGGCCTGCCCGCCATCGTGCAGGACGTGGACGCCGAGCCGCTGTTTCTGTTTCGCTCCGTGCCGCGCAGCCAGCTGCCGCCGCAGACCGTGGCCTTTCTGGCGCTGCCCATCGAGGTGAACGGCGCCACCATCGGCGTGCTGGCCTGCCACCGCATCCGCAGCCGCCAGCGCCATTTGAACGACGACCTGGCGCTGCTGCGCATCTTGGCCACGCTGGCCGGGCAGCTGCTGCAGCTGGAACAGCTGGTGGCCGAAGAAACCCGCCAGCTCGAAGAACGCAACGCCGCCCTGGCCCGCGCGCTCGACACCAGCACCGCGCGCTACGGGCTCATTGGCCGCTCGCCCGCGCTCTTGCAGGCCCTGGGCGAGCTGGAGCGCGTGTCCCAGTCGCAGGCCACGGTGTTGCTGCTGGGCGAGTCGGGCACCGGCAAGGAGCTGTTTGCCCGCGCCGTGCACCTGGCCAGCGGCCGGCATGACCAGCCCTTCATCAAGGTGAACTGCTCCGCCATCCCCGAGACCCTGTTCGAGTCCGAACTGTTCGGCTACGAGCGCGGCGCCTTCACCGGCGCCAACACCGCGCGCGCCGGCTGGTTTGAGCAGGCCAACGGCGGCACCATCTTTCTGGACGAGATCGGCGAGCTGCCGCTGGCCATGCAGAGCAAGCTGCTGCGCACCCTGCAAGAAGGCACGCTGGTGCGCCTGGGTGGCACGCGGGAGGTGAAGGTGAACGTGCGCCTGGTGGCCGCCACCAACCGGGACCTGGCGCGCGACGTGCAGGCCGGGCAGTTCCGGCAAGACCTGTACTACCGGCTCAACGTGATCCCGATCCGCCTGCCCAGCCTGCGCGAGCGGCGCGAAGACATCCGCGCACTCGCCCTGCATTTTGTGAACCGCGCCAACCAGGCGCACGAGCGCAATGTGCACCTGGCGCCCGAGGCCATGGCGCGGCTGGAAGCCCACGACTGGCCCGGCAACATCCGCGAGCTCGGCAACCTCATCGAACGCCTGGTGCTGCTGACCGACCACACCCGCGTGACCGCCGTGGCGCTGGAGCGCTTCATGCCCGAGTCGCTCACGCCCCTGCCCGCCACTGAGCCCCCACCCGCGCTGCCCCTGCCCGCCGGCAACGTGCGCGAATACCAAAGCGCCCGCTCCCACAGCCCGCAGGCCCTGCAAGACGCCCTGGCGCGCCACCAAGGCAACCAGACCCAGGCCGCCCAGAGCCTGGGGCTCACGCTGCGGCAGTTCAGCTACCGGCTGCGCAAGGCGGGGCTGCGGTGAGACCAAAGCCATGGTCCCCGGCGCTGCAAGGCTCGGCGATACTCGAAGCCGCATTCCGGTGAGCGCCCGGTCCTGAGCCCGAGCGACTGCGCTTCACCCCACCCTTCAAAACAACTGAACACGAAAAAATTATGGAAAAGCTGCTCTCGGGCGTGGGTTCGCTGCTGTACGGCATGCGTTTCACCATGCTCTTTTTCTATGTCGGGCTGGTCGCCATCATCTTCGGCATCCTGGGCAAGTTTTTGCTGGAAACCTACAAGCTCTTCACCACCCTGCTGTTCGAAGATCTGCAGAAGATCGACCTGATCATCAAGGTGCTGGAGCTGGTGGACATGACCATGGTCGCCCAGCTGGTCTGGGTGGTGGCGCTGGCGGGTGTGTCGCTGTTCGTGACCACCGGGCACTTCGATTCCAAAGAGATGAAAAAGCCCGACTGGCTCGATCACGTCAACACCTACAACCTCAAGCTCAAGCTGGCCTTCGCCATCATTTCCATCTCGGGCGTGCACGCGCTCAAGACCTACCTCAGCGGCGAGCTGACCCTGGAGAACATCCAGGTTGTCACCATGGTGGCGGTGATCCACTTCACCTTCGTGCTCTCGGCCATCGGCATCTCGTTTGCCGAGCGGCTCACGCGAGACAA